>JAAZOK010000103.1 GCA_012797815.1 Chloroflexota bacterium
CGCAATAACCTGACCTTTTTTGAATAGGGCGCATTTCCATATGCGCCGTCAGATTGCATTTCCCCCAATATCCCCCAACCCTATTGACATTCCCGCTTAACTTCATATAATATATACAACATGTATATACAACAGGTATACACAACTTATATACCTTCAATGATGCAAAAAACACCAATCATCCAAAGAACCGCAGAGGAATAAATGGCAGAAAACATACCCATATACCAACAGATCACCTCCTACATCAAGGAATACATTGAAACGGGCATTTACCAGAAAGGCAATATCATCCCCTCCGAACAGGAGTTCTGCAACCAGTTCAATACCAGCCGCATGACCGTCAGGAAAGCCATCGATGAACTGGTCAACGACGGATACCTCTATCGCATCCAGGGCAGGGGAACCTTCGTCTCGCACTGGGTGTATCGCAAATCCCTGGAAGTGCTGGGCTTTTCTTACCACATGAAGCAACTTGGGTATACCCCCTCCAGCCAGATCATCTCATTCGAGATAAACATACCGCAGCCATCCATCGCTGAGCGGTTGAAGATCTTGCCCACCGAGAATGTTTTTTACTTAAGCAGGGTGAGAATGGCCGATCTGGAACCGATCGCCATTGAAAATGTCTACCTCCCCGAAAAACGCTTCCCCGGATTAGATACTTATTCCTTCGAAGAAAATTCTCTTTATGAAATTCTAAAAACCAAATACAATGCCGAAGTTGTGTTGAAACAGGAAAAGATCCATGCGGTCATGGTCGCAGGTCATGATGCCAGGATCCTTTTCGGAAAGGAGAAAGGGGTAGGGATGCGCATGAACGGGGTGGATTTTGATGCGAATATGACCCCTGTTGCCTATGCCGATTCCATTTACCACGGCACCAAATATATCTTTGATGTGATTTTCAGATGAACGAGGTGTGAACGAGATGTCATCAACCACTCCAAACGAAATGATAGGAATTGTAGTATGTACCCATTCGGCGCTTGCCGATGGTTTCAAGCAGGCGATCGAAATGCTGATGGGTCCGCAGGAGAATTTTGCAGCGATCGGTCTGTATGAGGGGGAAGATATCATGGATCTAAGCAGAAAAATCATCGAACTGTCAAAAAGCATGCCAACCCACCACAGCGTGATCTTTACGGATCTGTTCGGAGCTTCCCCGACCAATGCCGCCGCATTGGCGCTGGTCGATGTGGATGCGGCGGTCATTGCTGGGGTGAATCTGCCCATGCTTGCTGAGATACTCACCCTGAGAAATCAGGATCCGGATTTTGAAAACTTATTGAATGAAATCGTTGCCAAGGGCAGGGATAACATCCGCATTATTACGAAAAAGATGATAACGGAAGGATAAAAAAAATATATGATCACTTTAAATAGAGTTGATGACCGCCTGATCCACGGTCAATGTATTGTTAGAGTTCTTATTGATTTCAAGATCGAGAAAATTGTTATTGTGGATGATTTTACGGCTTCCAATGCGGTCTTGAAGAATATTTTTTATCTTGCCACTCCCCCGCAAGCCAAGTCTGTTATCTATTCTATCGAAGAAACCAGAACAGAACTTCCCCGGTTCATTGCGAACAATGAAAATGTTTTGCTTCTCATGCGCTCACCGACGGTGGCGTTGAGCTTATTTGAAATTCACCCCGATTTAAAAAAGGAATTGAATATCGGTCCCATCAGCTACCGGCCGGATACGGTCAAAGTGACTTCCTATGCATATTTGTCCACAGAAGAAATCAACGCCATTAGAAAAATTGAAGAAAGGAGGGTACGGGTATATTTCAATCAAACAATCGATCAGAAAATTATTGAATGGAACGAAGTAAAAGATTTATGTAAAGCAAGCTAGTTATATCAAATAAGAAAGGTAGAAAAGAGAGGTGTAACATGACACTTTGGCAAGCATTGTTAATTTCAATTATTGGTTACTTCTCGTCCATCTATTCTCCCTGGTTGATAGGGTTGTTGGGAGGGTGGTATACGACCGGAAGACCTCTGGTTTCAGGCTTGATCATCGGATTGATCCTGGGGGATGTGCAGCAGGGCATTATCATCGGTGCCGCGATCCAGGCTATGTATATCGGCTTGGTCACTCCCGGTGGTTCCATGCCGGCTGATGTCAACTTCGCTGCCTGGATCGGCATCCCGCTGGCAATGGTAAGCGGAGCGGATGCTTCCTATGCCGTAAGCTTATCGATCGCACTGAGTTTCATGGGCGTCATGATGGTTTATGCAACAGCCTCATTCAATCCGGTGTTTGTCCATAAAATGGATAAGTACATTACCGATGGAAAACTGGAGAAAGCTATTAACATCCCGGTTGTAGGACAGATCACCAACTTTGTTTGTCGTTTTATCCCGATCTTTCTCGCAAACTATTTAGGCGCCCAGTTCGTGCCCTCTTTGGTCGGCTTGATCCCGGAATGGCTGGGAGGAATTTTAACCCTGTTGGGAGGTATGCTCCCGCTCGTTGGGTTTGCGATGTTGATGCAGTATGTGGTGAAGAAGAAATTAGACCTCATTTACTATTTGATCGGGTTTGTCCTGGTTGCAGTGTTGAACGTTCCTATTATCCCTGTACTTGTGTTTGCGCTGCTTTTCGCTTATATGGATCTGAAGTACTCGCAGACTGACTTCTCTGTTCTGAAGAAGACCAAAACAGAAAAATCGGAAAGCAAGAAAAAATTATTGTCGACGAAAGATGTGCGCAAAGCTTATTGGAATTGGATGTTCTGGAACCTTTCCGTACAGAATTTTGAAAGAATGGAAGCTCCCGCCATCATCCGCATGCTGGGAAAGGTGAAGGATAAATTATATCCCGGTGATAAGGAAGCCCAAAAAGAACTTTTGGCACGCCATGAACCATTTTTCAACACCGAACCCTACATCGGATCCATCGTACCCGGTATTGTTCTGGGTATGGAAGAGCAGAGCGCAATCACGAAAGAAGATTCTGCGGATCTCATCAGCGGTATCAAAACGGCTTTGATGGGACCATTCGCCGGCATTGGGGATTCTCTTTATGTGGGAACCCTGATCCCTATTCTTTTGAGCATTGCTCTCGGTTTATCATCGGATAGTGGCAATGTGATGGGTCCAGCCTTCTATGTCGTTTCGCATTTAGCCATCATGCTCCCGTTAACCTGGTTCTTGTTCAAGAGCGGGTACAGCATGGGGATGGAATCAGCCCAGTTGGTCCTGGCAGGTGGTATCAAGGATAAGATCACCCAGGGTATGAACATCATCGGTTTGGTAGTGGTAGGGGCGATCACATCCATGTATGCCAACGTGAAAACCGGCTTAACCTTCACACAAGGTGAAATGGTAATTGACCTCAATTCAACGTTGAACGGGTTGTTCCCCAATCTGCTCACGGTATTGTTAGGTCTGGCTACCTATTACCTGATGGCAGAAAAGAAAATGAAGATCGGTTGGTTGTTCCTGGTCTTCATCGCTGTTGCCGTTGTAGGATATTTCACGAAATTGCTGGCAGTTTAAGCGTCATGTCTGAGCCCCTTTATGGGGCTCAGACACTGGTCGATGAACCCCGCAGATTTATATACGGAAAACGTTGGAGTTCATATGAATACTATTCTATCAAATCTTCAAAATAAATTGATCGTTTCATGCCAGGCTTTTCCAGGATCCCCCTTGTATGGAGCCGATTCTATGCAAAAAATGGCGATGTGTGCCATTCAGGGTGGCGCTGGCGGCATCAGAGCATGTTGGGCAGATAATGTCAAAGCTGTTAGAGAGATCACGAATTTACCGATTGTTGGGATCAATAAACTGATCGATGATGAACCCGTGTCGATCGATAAGGTCTATATCACCCCAACTTTTGAATCCGCGGCAGAGGTGATCGAAGCCGGAGCGGATATCCTGGGACTGGATTGCACCCCCAGAGGTCGAACTTACGACGATGTCAATGAGATCATTGAGCAGATCAGAAAACACTACCCGGCTGTTCTCATCATGGCTGACCTATCCACTCTGGAAGAAGGGCTCAAAGCCGAGCAAATGGGTGTCGATATTGTCTCGACCACTCTTTCCGGATATACCCCGCCGAGCCTGAAGATCGATCCGCAGCACTATCGCTCATCGCTTGACAATGTCACCTCGCTGGAAAAGATGCCTGAATTCGCTCCTGATTTTGAACTGATCAGAGCATTAAGCAAGAGTGTCAAAGTAAAGATCAATGGGGAAGGAAGAATTTCAGAAACCACCCAGCTCATCAAAGCCATGCGGTATGGTGCAGATATGGTCACGATTGGAGCTGCTATCACCATGCCTGAGAAGATCACTGCCAGGTTTGTGAATGCTATGCAACAGGCTGGTTGATCGGATATCGACTTCACAGACAAATAAGGTTGGAGGATACCATAATGCAAGAAGTTTTTTTTGACAAAATTGAGGAAATTCTACATAAAATCAGAGAAAGCCAGGGTGATTCGATCACCACGATCGCCCAAAAACTAAGCGCTATTCTTTTGGATGGGGGCATTATCTACACGTTTGGTGCGGGTCATTCTCATATGCTCAGCGAGGAAATTGCCGGCAGAGCCGGGGGATTGATGCAGGTGAGAGCGATTCTCGAACCGGAGTTGATGGAGATCCAGGGGAGGGGCAAGAGCACCCAGATTGAACGCACACCCGGGTATGCCAAGATCCTATTCGAGGCGAATGCCATTCGCGAAAAGGATGCGCTCATTGTCATTTCGAATTCGGGAAGAAACCCCGTGCCCGTGGAGATGGCGGAAGAGGCACACAAAGCAGGCGTGCTGGTAATAGCGCTCACCAATCTCGAGCATAGTAAGAGTGTCACCTCACGATGCCCGGATGGCAAGAAATTGTATGAGGTTTGCGACTATGTGCTCGATAATTGCGGCGTGCCCGGGGATGCCGCGCTCGAGGTGGCAGGCAAACCGTATAGCATCGGTTCGACATCGACCATCGCCGGAGCCATTATCCTACAGGCTCTCGTGGTTGAGATCATAGGGATCATGTTGGAGAGGGGAAAGGAACCGGCAATCATGATGAGTGGAAATATCGATGGGACCGATGAATATAACCAGGCTATTTATATGCAGTTGATATCGAAGTACCCTGAATTGCTCTATATGCTGGATGTGTGGAGAAGAAAGTGAAACAAATAATAAAGAACAGTAAGATCATTTTGAAAGATCAGGTGATCTCGAATGGGCAACTTCTTGTCCGTGATGGGAAAATTGCTGCCATCACCAGGGAAGAACTGGATGGCAGGGATTGTTCGGTCATCGACGGGAAGGGGCTCTATGTATCCCCCGGGTTTATCGATATCCATAATCACGGCAACTCCGGTTGTGATGCGATGGATGCGACGATACATGCGCTGGAAGCCATTGCGCTTTTCCATATGAAGCATGGCGTGACGGGATTTTTGGCGACCACCATGACGGATTCTTACAATGCAACGGTGCGTGCCATTGAAAACGCGCTTGCATATTCAAAATTGACAGATCCCCGCGCTTCCCGGATGCTGGGTATCTATTTGGAGGGTCCCTATTTTTCAGTGAAGAAAAAAGGCGCGCAGACCGAAAAATATATTACCGGTATCCATCTGGATGAACTGAAGAACTATGTTGATCGTGGTAAAGGATTGGTGAAGATTGTCGCGCTCGCTCCCGAATTGGAAGATTCGAAGGAAGCCATCACGTTTTTGGTTGAGAATGGGGTTACAGTTTCCGCCGGGCATAGTTACGCAACGTATGCAGAGACGCTGGCGGGCATCGAAAATGGCATAAGCGAAGCGACTCATATGTTTAATGGCATGCGCAGTTTCGATCATCGCGAACCGGGCATCGTGGGCGCCTGTTTGCTGGATGACCGGGTGACCTGTGAGATGATCTGCGATGGCATCCATCTTCATCCGGCTGCCATGCAGGTCATCGTCAGGATGAAAGGCTATGCCAAAGTTGCCCTGATCTCCGATTCGATCAGGGCGAATGGCATACCGGATGGCGAATATGATTACATCGGTACAAAGGTAACGGTAAAGAATAATGAAGTCCGGCTGCCGGATGGCACCCTGGCCGGGTCAACGCTCAGTCTGGATCATGCGGTAAGAAACCTGCTCAAAATGACCGGAGTTGCTCTCCCGGCAGCCGTGAGAATGGCCAGCCTGAATCCCGCCCGACAGATTGGTCTATCGGAAACGAAAGGCAGCATTGAAATCGGAAAAGACGCGGATCTCGTCCTTTTTGATGAGGACATCCATATCAAAAGGACCATCATCAAAGGAGTGACGGTTTACGAAGAAAGCGCCGGGAAGAATTAAAGCTATCTCAATGCGCTGGAAAATCTTAGTAGGGTGCGTTCCCAACGCACCTTTTTTCAATATCGTTCTGATTCTTGCGTAGGGCGCATTTCCATATGCGCCAATGCAAATGGATAGCGGCAGGGTGTGTTCCCAACATACCTCTACTTCAACGTCATTCTGAAGGAGCTTTGCGACTGAAGAATCTCTCCCAACCCCGATCTCTTCCCGAACCTGTCCCAATGACCGTACCTTGGGCGCCTTCCACATGCGCCGGAAAATCCACAACCTCCCCATCCGTCATCTCGAGCATGGCGAGAGATCTCTCCAATTCCGCATCCATCAAATCAAGAGTCGCACAGCACCATCCCTCTCATACCGTCATCCTATCCAATAAACAGCCGCCGGAAGTACTGAGCGAAAAGAAATCTTCTACTTTGCCCCATGCGCACGCAAGAAATCTGCGGCATTGTTGCGCAATTCAGTTTCTTCCTCGTCCGGTGACACACCCAAAGTAGCAAAGAAGCTGTTCACCGGTGTTCCCTGCAGAACAGAAGCGAGCGGAGTTTTCCCTTCGTTATCCACTGCATTCACATCCGCGCCATGCTCGATCAATAATTCCATCTTTTCGATCGAGGGTCTTCCGGCTGCGACGATATGTAAGGGAGTTCTCCCTTTTGCATCTTTTCCGTTCACATCCGCCCCATGCTCGATGAGCAACTGGATGATCTCTACGCTGCTGTTGACGGCGAAATGCAGTGGATACCCACCTCTTTCATCGGAAATTGGCTGGTTGGGATCCGTCCCTGCCTCAAGAGAACGGCGCACCTCTTTGATCTCGCCTGCCAGAATAGCGCTTTCCAGTGACATTTTTTTCTTTGGTTTTCCGAACATGGCTCCTCCTAAAAATCGATTTGCTGGGTTTGTTTCAGGGAAACGAATCCTACTTGCACTGTTTTACTGTCAACTTTTGTCAACTTTTGTCAACTGTAAGTTGTGAGGTCGCTTCGTTTTTCTCTTTCATTTCTACCAGGTCCCACAGATTTCCGTAGAGATCCTCGAAGACGGCTACCGTCCCGTACGACGCTTCTTTTGGCTCGCGCACAAAATGGATCCCCTGTGCAAGCATGGCTTGATAGTCTCGCCAGAAATCATCCGTGCTAAGGAAAAGAAATACGCGCCCGCCGGTTTGATTTCCGACCGCTTTGAGCTGTTCGGGGGTGGTTGCTCTGGCGAGCAGGATATTTGTCCCTTCCGAATTCGGTGGAGAGACCAGCACCCAGCGCTTATCCTGGGCAGGCTGGTAAGTATCTTCGACCAGACGGAAGTTCAGTTTGTGCGTGAAGAACTCGATCGCTTCGTCATAATCCCGCACTACCACGGCGACATTCAGGATGGATTGCTTCATTTTTATCCGAATCTCCCCTCCACATAATCCTGCGTGCGCTTTTCCTTGGGGTTGAGGAACAGCGAGGAGCTCTCGCCCACCTCCACCAGCTCGCCCTGCAGGAAGAACGCCGCGTGATCCGCTACCCGTGCCGACTGTGACATATTATGTGGCGCGATGATCACCGTCACATGCTCCTTGATCTCCTCCAGAAAACTCTCGATGCGTGCCGTGGTCACCGGGTCCAGCGCCGAAGTGGGCTCGTCCAGCATGATCACTTCCGGCTCCAATGCCAGGATGCGCGCCAGGCACAGCCGTTGCTGCTGCCCGCCCGAGAGCGAGATGCCCGGATCATCCAACCGGTCGTATACCTCTTCCCATAAATAAGCCTGTCTGAGAGCTTGTTCGACCGTCTTGCGCATTGTTGCCGTATCCTTCATCCCCGCCACCTCCAACCCGAATGCCACATTATCATAGATGCTCTTGGGCAGCGGGATGGGGCGTGAGAACACCATACCGATCTTGCGCCGCAGCCAGGTCACGTCCGTTTCTTTGTCCAGGATGTTCACCCCGTTGAACAGGATCTTGCCCTCCACTTCGTCCGCGTCTGCCAGGTCGATCAGGCGATTGAGGGAGCGCAGCAGCGATGATTTACCGCCCCCGGCCGGACCAAACAGCACGTTGATGGCATTGGGGTGGATCTCAAGGTTGATGTGCTTGAGCGCCTGCACGCCGTCGGCGTAGCGCAGCGAATAATCTTGAATGGAGATCTTGGATGAGTTCATATCACCACTGCCTGTTGCGGCGGGCACGCGTCCGGATGGTGGTCGCCCACAGATTCATCAATAACACAAACACTAACAGCACCAGCACCGAGCCGAACTGGATCTGCAGCGGCATGCCCGGCACCTGCGTGGAGATCACGAAGATGTGATAGGGAAGCGCCATGGTGGCATCCAGCGGCGAGGTTGGTAAATGCGGTAGGAAGAAAGTTGCCCCGGTGAAAAGGATCGGGGCGGTCTCCCCGGCAGCGCGCTCCAGCCCCAGGATGACGCCCGTCAGAATGCCCGGCATGGCTTCCGGCAGGATGATCTTGCGGATGCCCTGCCATTTGTTGGCGCCCAGCGAGGCGCATACCACCCTGAAGCGCTCCGGCACCACCCGCATGGCTTCTTCGGTGGTGCTGATGATGGTCGGCAGTGTCATGATAGCCAGTGTCAGGCTGGCGGAGAGGATGCTGGTGCCCAGCTTGAGGAACAGCACGAACAATCCCAGCCCGAACAGACCATAAACTACTGAAGGAATACCTGCCAGGCTGATGATGGCAATGCGGATCAGGCGCGTCCAGTAGTTCTGCGGCGCATATTCTGCCAGGTAGATGCCGGCTGCCACGCCCAGCGGCACCGCGAAGATGGCGGTGCCTGCGGTCAGATACAGTGTCCCCACGATGGCAGGCAGGATGCCGCCCGCTTTCATGCTGTCGGTGGGCATACTGGTGAGAAATTCCCAGTTGATGGCAGGTGCGCCGTTGGCGATGATGTACAACACGATCCCCAGCACCGGCAGGATGGTGAAAAAACTGACGATATGGATGATCACATATCCCATCCCGTCCTTGAACTTGCGCATCGTGCGCGTGCCCGTATTCCCTTTCATCGTCATGACACTACCTGTTCCTTTTCTTTGCGGTTCTTTTCACTGAAGTGATTGGAAATGATATTGATGATCAATGAAAACACAAAAAGCACGATGCCGATGAAGAACAGCACGTGGTAGTGGGTGCTGTTGGTAGCCACTTCCCCCATTTCGGAAGCGATGGTGGCGGTCATAGTGCGCGCCGGTTTGAAGACCGACTGCCAGCCTTTGAAAATGGTAGGGGCGTTGCCGGTCACCATCATCACTGCCATGGTCTCGCCCAGCGTGCGGCTGATGCCCAGCATCACGGCGGTGACGACCCCGCTGCGCGCCGCGGGCAGAGTGACGCGCCAGATGGTTTGCCAGCGTGTGATCCCCAGTGCGTAGGAGGCTTCCCGGTATGATTGCGGGACGGCGTTGAGCGCGTCTTCCCCCACCGATACGATGGTCGGGATGGAGATCAGCGCCAGCAGCACCGCACCGGTGAAAGCGGTCAGACCGGTGGGCAGGTTGAGCAGTTCGCGCAGGGTGGGGGATAAGAACACGATGCCGATGAACCCCAGCACCACCGAAGGGATACCAGCCAGGATCTCGATCAGCGGCTTTAATATCTCCTTCACGCGCAGCGGTGCTACCTCGGCAATATACACTGCCGTGCCCACCCCGAAGGGGAGTGCGATCAACAGCGATACGAAGGTCACCAGCAGCGAGCCGGAAAACAACGGCAGGATGCCGTAATAATCTTCAATGGGATACCAGCGCGTGGTGAGCAGGTCTTGCAGGCGCACCTCTTTCAACGCGGGTAGCCCGGCTTGCAACAGGAAAGCGAAGATCATCAGCACGATCACAATACTGGAAAATCCGGCTATTTTGATTACGCGGGTGATGGTCTTATCTTTCATGCCGTTCCTTATTCATTGGACTGGACGGGAATGAACCCCAGTTCCAGCACGTAAGCTTGTCCGTCAGGAGAAAGGATCCAGTCGATGTAATCCTTGATGGCGCCTTGAGGTGCGCCGTTGCTGTACATGTAAAGCTGGCGGGCGATCGGGTAGCTCATGTCCTTGACCGTTTCTGCGGAGGGCAGGATGGCATGCCCGTCCTCACCCAGACCCAGCATCTTCACCTCGGAGGTCACGTACCCCAGCCCGTCGTAACCGATGGCGTTGGGATTATCGCGCACCTCGGCGATGATGCCCTCGGAAGAGGGCAGCAGCAGCGTTTCTTGTGAGAAGAGGGCTTGGTTCTCGGCGTCACCCAGGCGCACCACCGTCTCTAAAAAATACACGTGCGTGCCCGAATTGGTCTCGCGCGACAGGCTCACGATCGGGCGGTCTTCACCACCAACCTCTTTCCAGTTGGTGATGTGCCCCTGGTAGATCTGTGAGACCTGTTCCAGTGTCAGGTGGTCGACCGGATTTTCGGGGTTGACGATCACCGCGATGGCGTCGTTGGCAACCACCATCTCGTAGGGTTCGATGCCCTGGGCGTTGGCTTCTTCGATCTCTTCGGGCTTGATGGAGCGCGAGGCGTTGGCGATATCCACCGTGCCGTTGATCAACGCGGTGATGCCGGTGCCCGAGCCACCCCCCGAGACCGAGATCTGCACTTCGGGATGGGCGAGCTGGTATTTCTCCGCCCACACCAGCGCCAGATTCACCAGTGTGTCGGAACCCTTATTTTCAATATATGCACTGGAAGGGTTGGCATCCGCTGCGGAGGGGGTCTGGGGTGTGCTCGCAGCACATCCCATCAGAAAGAAAAGAGAAATAAAAAAAATCGCAGCGGATTTTTTCATGATGAAAAATTATACCTTATCCAAAATGTGGATAAAAGGGCAGGTATCAAAGTATGCTGTAACTTCTAATACTGGTCATTCTTGGTTGTAATGATGGCTGGCTGTGCAAATTTGTGAGGATTCTCCGGCTTACCGGCCATCATATATAATATTCTTTTACCGGTACATCATTTATGGATCTTGAGTTCAAGGAGAGATAATTAATGCCCTTCACACGCCGTTTGTATCTTATTGGTTCACTGGTTTTTGGGGGTTTGATCATCGCAGCCGTTTTTTCAGGATTCAATTTGTGGGCGATCCCCATCATTGTGGGGCTGTTCGCTATCTTTGTCGCCGGTATTTTTGTAAGCCGTATCATTACCCGCAAGGTCAATTCAAAAGAGATGCTGGAGGTCAGCGATGACATCCATAATGCAGCACGCGTCTATCTGCGGCGCCAGATGCGCACCATTCTTTTAGCGGTGCCCTTCATGGCAGCTGTGGTGTGGGCGTTCATGGGCTGGCGCGAAGCCCTGGCTTTTGCCCTGGGTGTGTGTACCTCGATTACCGCTGGTTATCTGGGCATGTCTATCAGCGTACGCACCAACATCCAAACCGCTGATTTGGCGGAAAACTCTTTCTCCAGCGCTTTCCGCATGGCGGTATATGGCGGTGGGGTGATGGGTTTGCTGGTGACCGGATTGAGCCTGTTGGTGCTGACCGTGCTGTTCCTGATCTTCAAAGATCCGCAGGTGTTGGTCGGCTTTGGTGTGGGCGGTTCGCTGGCAGCCCTGTTCGGGCAGATCGGCGGTGGCATCTTCACCAAATCTGCCGACGTGGGAGCAGATCTGGTGGGTAAGGTCGAAGAAAAGATCCCTGAAGATGACCCGCGCAACGCGGCGGTCATCGCCGACCTGGTGGGCGACAATGTGGGCGATTGTGCCGGGCGCGGCGCCGATCTCTTCCAGACCTTCAGCGATGACATCATCACCGGCAGTGTGGTCTGCGCTACCCTGGTTTCGATCTACGGCAGTCGGGTCATTTATCTTCCCATCCTGTTACAGTGTGTGGGCATCATCTCTTCCATCATTGGTATTCTGGCGACCAGGCAGTGGTCACCCGATCAAAAACCCACCAGCATCTTCAATGTAGGGTTATGGATCAGTGCCGTGCTCAGCTCCGGTGGGGCGATGGCCCTTTCTTACTGGCTGATCGATGATATTACCATCGGTCTGGCTGCCATCCTGGGTGTGGCCACCATGTTGATCACCGCTGCCACCACCCGCCATTATGCGGGTATTAATAAAGGACCTGTCAACAAGATCGCGGCAGCTTCCCATCGTGGCGCCGCATTGACTCTCATGACCGGTACGGCTTTTGGATTGCGCAGTCCCATCATCAGCATGCTGACCATCATTGCTGCCATCATGCTGGCGTTCAAGGTCGCCGGAGGTACTATTCTGGCGATCCTGGCGGTCAACATCGGCACCGACCTGCTGATCGGTATCATCATGGCATCCGATGCTTTCGGTCCCATTGTGGATAACGCTGCCGGCATTGCCAAGATCGGCAAAGCCAAACGCAAGGTGTTCGAATCGCTCTCCCATCTGGATACGGTCGGTAATACCCTCAAAGCTACCACCAAATCGTATGCCATGGCATCCGGTACGGTGACCGCTTTTGTGCTGTTTGCAACCTTCTTCACCATCACCGGGAACACCGTGCTGGATCTGATCACCCCCTACTCTCTCGGTTTCATCTTTGTGGGGATATCTCTGCCATATTTGATGTCATCGGTGGTCATTGGTGCAACCGCCAAGACGGCTGAATTGATGGTGGACGAGGTGCGTGACCAATTCCACCAGAACCCCGCCATCATCGTGGGCGAAGCCAAACCTAATTACACTCATTGTGTCGATATTGCTACCAAGAATGCCCTGCGTGAAATGCTATTACCGGGTGGCATTGCCTTCTTGCTGCCTATCACGATCGGTTTTTTGTTTGGTAGTGCCGCACTGGGTGCCTTGTTGATCGGGGCGGTTTCTTCTTCTGCTTTGCTGGGCGCTTATTTCAACAACACTGGCACCGCCTTTGACAATGCCAAGAAGACCATCGAAGAGAATCCCAAACTGGATGGTTCACTGGCGCATGCTTCGGCGGTGGTGGGCGATACCTATGGTGATCCCCTGAAAGATGTGGCTGGTCCATCCCTGTTGATCTTTATGAAATTGATCGGCATGACCTCGCTGCTGATCGCTCCCATTTTGAATACGGTGACCGTCATTTTCAAATAGAGTTTTCTCTTTCAACGATCATGATCACGAGGGCGACTGTGCACGCCCTCGTGTTTTTTAATCTGCGTTGCAGGGTATTTTCCCGCCAGGTGGGAAGGAGTAAGGTATAATTAACACTCCCGTAAGTTCATTGAGGAGTCTTGATATTTAATGGAAATAAGCGGATTAAAAAGAATAGATATTGATCAGGAGATGCGCACATCCTATATCGATTACGCTATGAGCGTGATCGTGGCGCGCGCTCTCCCGGATGCCCGTGATGGCTTGAAACCGGTCCATCGGCGTATCCTGTATGCCATGATGGACATGGGCATTCGTGCCAATTCATCCTACAAGAAGTCTGCCCGTATCGTGGGTGAAGTGCTCGGCAAATACCACCCGCATGGCGATGCCGCGGTCTATGATGCCATGGCACGTATGGCGCAGGATTTCTCAATGCGTTATATGTTAGTGGATGGGCAGGGTAACTTTGGCTCCATCGATGGCGATCCCCCGGCTGCCATGCGTTATACCGAAGCACGGATGGGCGCCATGGCGGAAGAGATACTGGTGGATATCGACAAGAACACCGTCGATTTCATCGATAACTTCGATGGCTCTCTGCAGGAGCCTTCTGTGCTGCCGGCGCGCCTGCCGAATATGCTGTTGAATGGCGCTTCCGGTATTGCGGTGGGCATGGCGACCAATATTCCCTCCCACAACGTGGGCGAACTGTGTCGCACCCTCATTTATATGATCGACAACCAGGATAACTTTGATGACATTACCGTAGAAGACCTGGTGCGCTACTTGCCGGGACCGGATTTCCCGACCGGCGGTATTATCGTGGGTACCGAAGGTATCCGGCAAGCCTACAGCACCGGCAAAGGCAAGATCACGCTGCAAGGCAAAGCCCAGATCGAAGAGATCCGCGGCGGGCGCTATGCCATTCGTATCACCGAGATCCCCTATCAGGTGAACAAAACTACCCTCATCGAACGGATTGCCGACCTGGTGCGCTCTGACCGCATTCCCGAGATCTCGGATCTGCGCGACGAATCCGACCGTACCGGTATGCGCATCATCCTGGAATTGAAGCGTGCTGCGCAGCCCAAACGGGTGCTCAACCGCCTGTACAAATTTACCCAATTGCAATCCACGTTCGGTATCAACATGCTGGCGTTGGTGAATGATGAACCGCGTCTGCTGACTTTGAAACACGCTTTGCAGATCTTCATCGATCACCGCATGGATGTCATCAAACGCCGTTCTGAGTTCGAGCTCGAAAAAGCGCGTAACCGCGCTCATATTCTGGAAGGGCTGTTGATCGCACTGGCAAATCTGGATGACGTGATTCGTACCATCCGTGAATCCAAGGATGCCGATGTCGCCAAGACCCAATTGATGAAACGCTTCAAACTGAGCGAGATCCAGGCACAAGCCATCCTCGATATGCAGTTGCGCCGTCTGGCAGCGCTGGAGCGCATGAAGATCGAAACCGAATATAAAGAGATAATGGAACGCATCGCGTACCTTGAAGACCTGCTGGCACATCCCAAGAAGATGCTGGGTGTTATCCGTACTGATCTGGAAGAGATCAGCGAGAAATACAGCGATCGCCGCCGTACCCATATTTCAGAGGGTGGCGTGGAAGACCTGACCGAAGAAGATCTGGTCTCGGACGTTCCCGCTTTGGTGACCATCACCAGCCGCGGCTATATCAAACGCGTTTCTCCCCAGGTGTATAGGACCCAGGCGCGCGGAGGGCGTGGTGTGATCGGGCAGGGTATGAAAGAGGAAGATGAGATCGACATGCTCATCCCATGTCGCGCACTGCACACACTGTTGTTTTTCTCAGATCGTGGGAAGGTCTATTCCGAAAAAGTTTTCCAGCTGCCCGAAGGCGGGCGCACCGATAAAGGTGTGTCGTTGATGAATCTGATCGCTGTGGAACAGGGCGAGCGCATCACGGCTGCGCTGGCGGTGCCGGATTTTGAAACCGCTGGCTACCTGACTTTCGCAACCACCCTGGGTTATATGAAGCGGGTGGAATTGAAGGAATTTGAAAGCGTGCGTCCTTCTGGTTTGATCGCCATCACCATGGGTGAAAAAGACGAGCTGGGTTGGGTGGCGATGACCGGTGGCAAAGATGAATTGATACTGGTAACTGCCAACGGACAGGCATTGCGTTTCAAAGAAGAGGATATCCGTCCCATGGGTCGCACTGCCCGTGGGGTGATCGGTATTCGCTTCAAAGAGGGCGATGCGCTGACCTCCATGGCTGTGGTGGAAAAAGGTGCTTCCTTGCTGGTGGTGACGGAACAGGGTTATGGCAAACGTACGGACCTGGATGAATATCGCTGTCAGAGCCGTGGTACCCAGGGCGTAGCAACCATCGATAAGAATGCACTGGCCAAGATCGGCAAGATCGCCAGCGCACGGGTGGTGCAGAATGATGACCAGGTGACCATGATATCCAACAATGGCATCATCATCCGTTTGCTGGTGAAAGATATTTCCAGTTCCGGGCGAGCTACCCGCGGGGTCAAATTGATGAACCTGGAGAAATCGGACAAGGTCGCTTCGGTCGCGCGTTTCACCGATGGCATCTTGAGTGGGAAAGTAGGGAAATAGATTACTTCATACCGGAATCAAGCGGGCGCAGGCTGACATCCCCCAGGGGAAAAACAAGCTGGCGCCCGTTTTTTTGTCGCAGCAACAGGTCGCCGTTGGCGGCAGTGCCGGTGAAGACTCCCTCCGTTTTTTGATCCCCGTTGCTGATGGTGACTGCCTGATTGAGGAAAGCTAGCCGTTCCTGCCATTGGGATAAAAAGAGCGGGGAAGGAAATATCTCGCGCAGTTCAATGAGATTTTGCAATATGGCATGCAGCACTTCCCGGCGCTGCGGGGGCGGGTCGAGAGCATCCTGCAAACAGGCAGCCGGAAAAAGTAAGTCTTGTACAAGTGGGCGAGAACGCCTGCCAACGTTGACGCCGATACCTATCACTAACCCGCCTAGGCTATCCGCCTGCCAGGTGGCTTCGCACAGCACCCCACAGCACTTCTTTCCGTCCAACAACACGTCGTTTGGCCATTTGATCTGCACTGCTGTAGAGGGATGGAAGGACTCCAGCGCTTGTGTTACAGCCAGAGCTGCCAGTGCAGAAAAAAGCGCTAGCACATCCTGTTCGATCGGGCTGGGATATAAGATCAGGCTGAAGGAAAGTGAAGCACCCGCAGCAGCATGCCAGGCGCGGTGAAAACGTCCATGCCCGGCAGTTTGCCGGTCCGCCACCAGCAGGGAATATTCCACAGGCTTTTGGGATAGCCATTCCAGGGCGCTGGTGTTGGTGGAGGGCAGTTCGGAGAAAAAGCGTACTTCTCCGAGCGGCAGGTCATCCAGCAGATGGGCGGGTTCTTCTTGTTGCATGGGTTGAATTATAGACCGGAAACAAAAAGACAGTCCGGCTGGACTGTCTTTTCGAGTATTTATTTTTGGTGCTTATTTGCTGACACTGACCTTGATGGTCTTGGGTTTGGCTTCTTCTGCCTTGGGAACCCGCAGGGTCAGGACCCCGTTTTCCACATTGGCTTCTGCCTTGGCAGCGTTCAGGGTGGAGGGCAGGGTGATGGTGCGATGGAATTTTCCACCCGGGATCTCCTTGTGGATGTAGTTAACCTTTTCATCCTTGCCAAAATCGAGTTCACCGCTCAGGGTGACCGTTTCGTTGATGACCTGGATATTGAGATCTTCAGGTTTCAAACCGGGTATCAACGCCGTGACGATGAAATCATCATCTTCAGCGCGCACATCAATGGGCACCATTACCTCGCGCTCTGAGAAAGGCATATCATCATCGAAAAACTCACGCATGCGGCGCATTCGCGCGGCTCTGCCAAAAGGTGAATAAACATAGTATGTCATGATCAAACCTCCATTTTTTGTTCTGTTTCTTATGCTATAAATAATAAAAAGGGATGATTAAAAATAGATAAGCGAAATCTCATTATTTTATTAAAAAAACCGCGCCGGTGAATTTGATTAATGGTATGATTGTGCCTTTGGAGAGCAAGTATGACAAAGAAAAATCTTGAAGATAAGATCACGATCATCGAAGGACCTCCGCCGGTTTTCGAGCCAATCGAAGACGGCTGGGCGCTGGGGCTATCGGAAGGTCCTCTTTTATTTGATATGAGCCTGACCCAGGTGCGTACTTTCAACGGTCCTGAATTGGTGGAACGTTGCCACCGCATGTGGAAGGAAAATGGAGTGATCCATTTGCACTACCGTAATGATATGGGTGTGGAAGAGACCGTACCGATCATGGCAGCGCGTTCGATCGATACCGATGAGGGACAGATCCTGCTGCTGTGGACGCGCCATACCCCGGATGATTTCGAAGATTTCGATGATCTGGAGGGCGATGACGACGAGGATCAAGAAGATTAGTGACTTGATTGAAAAAGAAACGGGTGAACCAAATCAGTTCACCCGTTTTGGCTTAAAAAACCTAACGATCTTTGAGGAAGTTCAATGCTCCCTGCCGTCCGGCTTCTTTGAGCATGTTGTATTTTTCGTCACCTTCCACGATGGAGAAATCTGTTGATTGGATGCCACAGTCAGAAATAGCGATGGTGCGATGCTGGTCGATGAAGCTGGTTTCGAACTGGGTGGTTTCAAAAGCGGTGTACAGATTGCCGATCACGATGCCCAGGTAATCCATCAGGTTGCGCGGCATTTCGTTCTTTACCAGCTTCAACCCATTTTCGGGATAGAGGAACATCCCCAATGTTTCCGGGTTGCCCTTGGTGCGTTTCAGATCGGCTTTCTTGACATAGGGCGGTTGGTCGAACAGCTTGATGGGATAGTTGTTGAACAAGCCGCCATCCACGTAATAATCACCCTTGCCGAATTTCTGCCCGTCGAAACGCAGTGCCTCAAAATAAAGCGGGATCGACATGGACATGCGTACCGCATCTGCCACTGCTACATGGGGTGTATCGTGATAGGACATGATCTCGCCCTGGCGCTTGATGAGGTTGGCGACCACAATATAGAGATCGCGAAAGCCGCGTTTGTGGAAATCGGCAAAGGTAGCATCCGCATTGCCGTCGCAATGTTCCGCCACTACCGAACGCAGCCATTCATGGAAATAGGAGCTGGAATACAACCCGTATGATCTCACGATGCGCGCCAGTTTTTCTTCTTCGCTGGGCAGGATGGTGGGGATCCTGCGTTTTCTGGTAGAAGCCTGCGGGATCTTGCGAAAATCAAGCGTGGAGAAAAGCTCCAGGATCTCCGCCACCGGCAGGCGCAGGCTGACCAGGAAAGCCGAAATGGCACCGGCAGAGGTGCCCGCCACACGCTGGATGCCGGGCAAAATGCCGTGCTCTTCTAATACTTCCAGTGCCCCGATATAAGCGATGCCGCGGATGCCGCCCCCCTTGAAGACCAGGTTGCGGTAGGGGATGGGCTTTGAAAATAAAGTCGTGAAAATTGAATTCATAGTACCCTTCGAGAATAGATCGTTGAAATTAGTTTTAACTATATACTATTAAATAAAGTTTACCAGGGGAAGTATTTAACATGGATGAAAAAATAGATTGGACGGCAATTCATATTGCGGAATTCGAAGCTAGAAGAAAAGAAATAATGTTTCGCCTTGAATGTTTGCAGCGTGTGTTTGAACAAACAATCATTACTACTGGTATCGTTGTAACGATACTCGGATTATATATTAAGGAATATATTAACATCATTTTTATTTTATTAATGCTTTTGGTATCGACATTAATCTTTTTTTTCCTCCAGTTATCGTATCTAAAACATCATTATTGGTTATTGATCAGTGCAAATTATGAGGAATGGGGTATTCGTATCAAAGATGATAAAAATGAAATATACCCTTTTCAAGGGTATGATGTTTTTGTTGATACACTGAATAAATCTAAAGGAGTACAAAGCTTATATCTAAAGATCATTGGCTATTTTGAGGCAGCATTTCCGACTGCAATGGGTTTTTTAAATTTGGTCTTATTTTGGATTTTATTGTTTTCGAATTTATCTGAAATTGCAATTTCACTTACGAATTTCTTCCTGTTTTATTTTGGATATACGGAAATCATTTTTTTCATTATCCTTGTTATGATAGGAATTACGCAACGCAATTGGGCTGTACGCGGTAAAAAATTTGTCTTGAAATAAAAAAGAATATTTTATTGATTAAAAACTCTCTAAAAAAGATTTATCTATCTAGTGACTTATAAATTCTTACCAGAGCTAGTGTATCAAGCGCGCAGTATTCTAGCATAGCATTGATGGTCTTTATTTTTTCATCCTCATCGAATTCTCCATTCACCACCTCCCACCACACGACCGAAGCCTCATCACCTTTTTTGATCGCCATATCCTCATACGTCAATTCCGGCACCAGCACCGGCAGCACTTTCTTGATGGAGGCGCTGCCGTGAAAATCAGGATGGATGTACAGCCCCCGGCTGAAGATCTCCATCAGGTCATAGATGCGGGCGTTGACATCTTCTAAGAAGGGTGCCGACTCCGGGTGCATCTCCGCCATGTCACGATTGCGCGTCATCTCAAAGGCTTTGTTCCACACCAGGATGCTACCCTGCGGGGCAATGTGTGCGGCAAGTTCTTGCAGCAGGGCGGGTGCCGGGTCGCTGAAGGTCGTGTGCAGGTCCTCATAGTGTTCTGGTGTAGCATGGGGTGCGGGCTGGACGTGCAGGGAAAACTGGAATGCGATGTGCTGGTTGGGGCGGTAACCATCGAAAGGCGGTAGGGCAGGGTTGCAGGTTTCGTAATCCAGGAAGTGCAGCGGGTATTGCAGGGTCGCCAGGCTCTCCTGGATGGCTGTGCGGTCGATATACGGCTGCCCGGCTTTGACCACCTCTACATATTGTGCTTGTTTATCCGAGAGTTTGAAATCTGCCGGAATGGCGTGGATGGCTCTCACTCCCATCTCTTCCAACTGCAAGGCTTTGTTGCGGTGCAGACGGCTGATCTCATAGGTGGGATGCTCCGGCAGGTCGGGATGGCATAGTTCGGGGAAGGGACAATCGTCGGGTTTACGGCAGTGTTCGATGCCGTGCGGCTCGGGTTGTATCAATATCTGTTGGGCGGCTCGCATAAAGACCTGTGTCTGGGGAGTGCGCTCCGCTACCTGTTCGCTGATATCCTCGCATAAAAAGAGCTGTGCTAGATCCAACTCTCCCCGCCGGCGGTATTCCTTGTTGAGGTGCACCAGGTATAGATGGCGTAGTGGAATGGTCTGCATGCACACCTGCGCTTGAAAAGCCACATCGAACAGGTCCTCCTTGTCGATGGAAGAGCTGCTTTTGATCTCGTACAGGTCGTAGCAATCTGCATCCTCGTCTTTGATGAGCGCATCCGTACGAGCCAGGAAGATATCTTGCGTGTAGGTGATCTGTTGCAGGTGGCTGGCACGAGCGTATTTTGGCAGGATAACTTGCTGCAGGTAGTTTTGTGCCAGGGCTTCCACCTGCTGTCCCTGCTGCCTGCGAAACTCATCCATGGCGCTGGGCAGTTGTGCCGGGATATAGCCATGTTTAAACGCCCAGAAGTGCAGCGGTGTATCCAGAAAAAGACGAAAATCGGTTTTGGTGATGTTCTGTTCAGGCATGGGATAGCTGCCCCTCCTGGTTAGATTATAGCGAATTAATGGCATTAAATTAGTTAAAAAGCGAAAAACAACATGCTTATGCTATAATGCGAACTTGAGGTTATCATGAATAATCATCGTTTATTTGAACTGGTCACCCCGGTGGTGTTTGCCCACCGCGGGGCATCCAAATTTGCCCCTGAGAACACCATCGCGTCCTTCCGCAGCGCACTGGAGATGGGAGCACTGGCGCTGGAACTGGATATCACCCTCACCAGAGATGGGGAAGTGGTGGTCATTCATGATGACACGGTCGACCGCACTACCGGTGGCGCAGGCGCCGTAGCCGACCTTGATCTGGCTGAGATCAAAAGGCTGGATGCAGGGATAGGGTTTTCTCCCGAATTCAAAGGAGAGAAGATCCCGACGCTGCAGGAGGTTTTCGCCTTTGTTCAGGATAAAGCCCTGATCAACATCGAATTGAAGAATGCCGGTAAGCGCAATGCGGAACTGGTGCAGAAAGCGCTAGATCTGGTCACCTCCATGCACATGCAGGAGACCATCATTTTTTCTTCTTTTTACCCGTACAATGTCCGCATGGTGCGTGAATTGTTGCCGGAATGCCCGGTAGGATTACTAACTCTCCCCGGCATCCCGGGAAGATTGGAGATCCTGTTTTCATCCAGACTCAGTCCGGATATGATCCATCCGCATTACTCCAACCTGTCGGCAGCGTTTATTCAAAAACAGCATGCCAGATTGCGGCGGGTGCATACCTATACGGTCAATGAGCCGGCTTTGATTCGCAAGATGATCGATTGGGAAGTGGACGGGTTTTTCTGTGATGACCTTATTACCGCACAGCGGGTTTTCATAGATACTCACTAAAGTTTGCATTTCCCTTTTATAATTACATTGATGGAGAAGAAGAGCTACAAACTCTTTTTGGTTTTAAGTATCCTGGTTCTGATGCTTGCGGGAACCAATCCGGTTTTTGCCAGCACTCAAGCCGCCCAGAGTACTTATTTGCAAAAAGCACAGCAATTACTGGACCAAATGACGCCTGCTGAAAAGATCGGGCAGTTATTTCTCATTACATTTAAAGGAAATACCGTCGAAGAGGGTTCTGAATTATATACTCTGTTGCAGGATTATCAGGTTGGTGGCGTGGTGCTCTCGCGTGCCGATGATAATTTCATCGGACCAGAAAATACTACCCGGGCAGCCTTTGAACTCACTTCCCAATTACAAAATATCACATGGAACAATAGCCTGGCAGGCTTCATTGGCAGCGAAGAACAGCAGCTCGACCGCATTTATGTGCCGCTCTTCATTGGGATCGCGCAGGATGGTGATTCCTATCCTTTTGACCAGATCTTATCAGGTGTTTCTACCCTGCCCAATCAAATGGCTATTGGAGCGACTTTCTCCACCGATCTGGCAAGATCCACTGGTGAGTTGTTAGGCAGAGAATTGCAGGCACTGGGGTTCAACCTGCTGTTGGGTCCATCATTGGATGTGTTGGATTCCAGCTATTCCGAGAGCGATGTCAGTTTGGGAACACGCACTTTTGGCGGTGACCCTTACTGGGTGGGTGAGCTGGGAAAAGCCTTCATCACTGGTATTCACAGCGGCAGTGATGAAAAAATGATGGTGATTGCCAAGCATTTCCCCGGCAGAGGGAGCTCTGACCGCCTGCCGGAAGAAGAAGTGGCAACCGTGCGTAAATCACTGGAACAGTTGAAACTGATCGAACTGGCACCCTTCTTTGCAGTAGCACCCACCAGTGTGGTGGATAGTACCAGGGTGGCGGATGGTTTCCTGGTGAGTCATATCCGCTACCAGGGTTTTCAAGGGAATATCCGCGAAACCACCAAACCGGTCAGTTTCGATTCTTCGGCACTCAGTTCTATCATGAACCTGCCTCAGTTCAGCACCTGGCGAAATGGAGGCGGCATTCTGGTGTCGGATAGTCTGGGTGGCAACGCCATTCGTAATTTCTTTGATCCCAACAATGAGAAGTTTGACGGAAAACAGATCGCCTTGAATGCCTTTTTGGCGGGTAACGATATTCTGTATTTGGATAATTTCCTCTCCACGGATGATGAAAGCGAGATCCAATCCATTCGCAGTACCCTGGAATTTTTCGAACAGAAATACCGCGAAGATAATGCTTTTGCCGAACGGGTAGATGAATCGGTGCTGCGTATTTTGAGCTTGAAATACAAGATCTATGATGTGTTCACACCCACCTATGTTTACCAGGATGAGGAACAACTTGGCTTGCTGGGGCAGGGTTCCGATGTGCTTTCGAAGGTGGCACGCAACGCCGCTACCCTGGTCAACCCTTCGATTGAGGAATTGTCATCCGTATTACCTGACCCGCCTGCCACCAGTGACCGTATCATCTTTATCACCGATACGGTCAGCACAGCACAGTGCAGCGATTGTGAAGAGCAGGATATTCTCCCGGTGGATGCCCTGCAAGATACGGTCGAGCATTTATATGGTTCGGGTGGGACCGGTCAGATCGTTGAGCGACGCCTGCGTTCTTACTCCTTCCAGGACCTGACCGCTTACCTGGATGATCCCGCCAGCCGGGCGGATGTGGGCAGTTTCATCTCCGAAGCCAACTGGTTGGTCTTTTCGATTTTGGATGCGGATAGTTCCCGGACCGGGTCAGATGCTTTGAAACGTCTGCTGGCAGAAAATCCCGAACTACTGCATGATAAGAAAGTGGTGGTGTTCGCCTTCAATGCCCCGTTTTATCTGGATGCCACCGACCTCACTTTTATCGATGCCTATTATTGCCTGTATAGCAAAACGGCTGCTTTTGTAGAAACGGCAGCACGCTTGTTATTCCAGGAAATCGTCCCCAAAGGACATTCACCGGTTTCCATCCCGGTGGTCGGATATGACCTGATCGAGATGACCTATCCTGATCCTGATCAGATCATCTCCCTGGAGATCGATGTGGATAACTTGCCCGAAGCGAAACAGGAAGGGATATTGAGCACCGGCATTGAAAATGTCATCTTCCGGGTAGGGGATGCCCTGCCCATCAAAACCGGACCTATCCTGGATCGCAACGGGTTGCCGGTCCCGGATGGCACTGTGGTGTATTTTATGATCGATCATGTGGGGGAGAGTGAACAGGCTACCATCATCGAAGCCGAGACCAGCGAGGGTGTGGCGACCATGTCTTATCTGCTGCAGACCTTCGGCAGGGTGGAAATTCGCGCACAAAGCGACCCCGCTAAAAACTCGGAGATCTTCTTGCTGGATATCACCTCTGAGGCAGGGGGTGTCATCAGTGAGATCACACCCACCCCCGCCCCGACTTTGATCGGGCAGGACCTGGTGATGAACCAGCAGCAAATGGAAAATGACGAAAACGGTGAAGAAAATGAGCCGGCAAAAGCATTACCTGGTACATTGCAGTGGTTTGTGTGTTCCATTGTTATTTTAGGCATTGCCTACGGTGTCTATTTGCTCACCCAGCGTTATTTTTCCCTGACGGGTGGGGCTACCATTGCACTATTCGCTATCATTGCAGGATATGGTTGTCTGTTGTGGTTCCAATTGAAATTCCCCGGAAGTTTTCCACGCACCAATTTTTTGGAATTGCTTTATTTGTTGGGGTGGACAGCGTTGTTCACGCTCGCCGGGGCCGGGGCTGCCGTGCTTTCACAGGTAAGCCATTTGAAAAGGGCAAAAGAAAGCTCAGGCAAAAAAACTGATCAAGAAACTAAGAAAAGCTAACCCGGCGGATACCCAGAATAAACGTGTGATCTCTTTATTCGATGCAAAGCGGCGGTAATCGATATGGGGTGTGATTTTATCGGTGAGTTGTTTGGTATTTCCCAGTAGGACATCCGTGAATTGTTTGACCGTCTGGGGTCGGTCATCGGGATGGAGCTGGAGTGCCCATAAGATAGCTTTTTCCATTTGAGAAGAAATGGCTGGATTGATCTCACTGGGGGGAACCAGTTTGCTGGGGTTCAGAAATCTCTCGCGGGCGTCGGCGGGTTGGGTGCCGGTGCTCAGGTGGTAAAGCGTAGCGCCAAATGAATAGATATCGCTGCGCACATCCGTATGGATGCCGTCCCCGCCATACTGTTCCAGGGGAGTATAAATAGCGGTTCCCTGACCTTGAATGACGGTGATGGTGACATCATCGGGAACCATGATCTTGACCAGACCAAAATCCACCAGTTTCAACAATCCGCTGGGAGTGATCTTCAGGTTGCTGGGTTTGATGTCACGGTGAACGATGGGGGGATCCTGGCTGTGCAGAAAGGAGAGCGCATCTCCCAGTTGTTGCGCCCAATTGCGGATGTCATCGATCGACAGAAACTTATCATTATGCTTGGCTTGCAGGATGAGCGTCCGCAGGTCCTCCCCGGGTACATAATCCATTACCAGGTAATCCCGCGATTCAATGGAAAAGAAATCCGATACTTTGGGTAAATTGGGATGATCCAGGCGGGCGCGGATGGTCGCTTCGCGCATGAATTGGTCTTGCGCTTCTTTGATCAGCACTTCGTCCAGCGAGCGGTCGTATTCCACCTCTTTCAGTGCACATTTGCGCCCTTCCAGCAGGGTGTCGTCTGCCAGGTAAACGCTGCCCATCCCGCCACGACCAATGATCTTTTTAATAAGATAGCGGTTTTGTAAGATTTCACCTGGTTTTCTGGAAATTGCCATAACTTGTCCTGATTTTCAATTATACTGTGTCCGGCGAATGTATTATTATATATAAGTATGGAAAAAAGGAACAGTACTCCAATTTTAATCGCCCAAAATGGGATGTTGAACAGCAAACAGTGGCTGGTGGATCATGAGATCCTGATCGGTAGGGAAGACTGTTGCGATTTGATGATCGATGACCGCCAGGTTTCGCGCAAGCACGCGCGCATCTATCAATTAGGAGATGGCACCTTCATCGAAGACCTGGATAGCAAGAACGGCACCTATGTCAATCATAAAAAGATAGAAAGCAGTACTCACCTGCATGAAGGAGACGTGATCCAGATCGCGTTGATCCAGGAATTCCTGTTCATTTCTTCCGATGCCACTATTCCTTTATCTGAAGAACAGGTTTATCGAAAACTGTACATCGATCGTAAAAATGATTCGGTATGGGTGAGTGATACTAAGATCGATCCCCCATTATCCGTCCAGCAATATACCCTGTTGTTATGTCTGTATGAGAACGCCGGGTGCATCGTTCCCCGCAGTGAGATTGTTTCTCACGTATGGGCTGATTCATCCGGTGCAGGAATATCAAACGAGGCGATCGATGCGCTGGTGCGGCGCTTGCGATATCGCCTCGCTGAATATGAACCTGCTATCGATTTTATCGAAACGGTGCGCGGATACGGTTTCCGCTTTCAGAATCCGGTCCAGAAATGATCATTTATCGGCCAGGTTCTTCTTCATTGAATACCGCAGCAGGGTTTTATAAAGCTGCTGGATCTGCTGTATGCTTTCTTCGGGGGCATTACCACCTTGTGAGATGATGCCGTTCAATAATTGGATGAAATCCGGCGTGATCTTATCCTGATGTTCATCCAGGAACTTATTCAAATCTTCCGGTTTGTCGACCAGAGCGAGCATTTCTTCAATTAACTGCACTTCGGCAGGTGGTTCCATGGCTTTGCGAACCACGATCATCACCCGCTCCAGTTTCTGGATACGGTCTAGATCTGCCTGTTTCCTGGCTTTTTCGATCTCGTCTTCCACCACCTGCAGGAAAAGCTCGGTGATGTTATCAAAATTCTTCTGGGTTTCGGCTTCGATGTCATCTGCCTGGAGGATGGATTCCAGCAGTTTTTTGGTTTGTTCGAATTCAGCCTGTACCCGTTTATCGATCTGGGCGGTGAGGTCGAGCAATGTCTCGCGTAATGCCGAAAGGCGCTCTTTTTCATCTCCCTTTGCATCATCGATCTTCTGGCTGAGTTGCTGGAAGAAAGTGTAGTCCATGCCGCTACGCGCCAGGCTGGTGAGCGTCGAGACTTCTGTATCTGTCTTGGCATTCACGATCAAGTCCAGCAGTTTTTCTCGGGTCAACCCGCCGTCTTTACTGGCGTCCTGCAATGCCTTAATCGCTTGCTGGGTTTCTTGGGAAGATTGGTAGAGTTGCTTGCCGACCTCGGTTTTCTCGAACAGGACTTTTTCGACCCGTTCCAATATTTGCAGTGATTCCTGGTCGTTCTGTGCAACCGCCGATTGCATCAGGCGGGAATATAGCGAGAAAAATGTCAGGTCGAACTGATCCTTTTCCTGCTCGACGACGGTTTCCAGTTCGGCTTCGGGCACGCTCAACAAGCGCTGGATCAGCTTGATCTTTTTCTGCTGGTCTTCCAGCATTTCTTTGGTCACGCCATCCGCTTCCAGGATCTTCTCGATCAAAGTTTGAAAAGTGAGCATGGATTGGGGTTGCAGAATATAGGCTTTCCGTTTTTCAGCAGGTAAACTGTCGATCACCCGGTTGATCAGTGGTCCCAGCTGCTTTTCCTGTTCGTTCAATGGCACATTGCTTTCGGGAGGGAAAAAAGTAAGTAATAATTCCTTTTCGGGATCATGATACACGATCGGGGTTCCGATCATCCCGCTATAACCACAGGTCTGGCAGTGAATGACGTTGACCGCACCGTTCAATAATTTTTGTTTGGCAAGCGGATCTTGACCGAGATCGAAGATCTGTTGTACCTCGACGATATTGGGTGAATGACATTGGGGGCAGGTTACTTGAGTTTTTGGCATGTTAATAGAGATCCTTTCTTAGAAAACCAATCTTTAATTAATTATTCTTCCATCCTGGGAAGAGAGAAACAAATTCGCGCACCCTTATCTCTCTCCGTATCTACCCAGATCCTGCCCTTATGAGCTTCGACGATCTGTTTGGTAAGGTAAAGCCCCAATCCGGCACCTTTGGTCTTGCGGGCAGTATCCGGTGAGCGGTAGAAGCGATCAAAGATAAAAGGGAAATCTTGGGGGGCAATGCCGGGACCCTCATCACTCACACAGATGATCACTTTATCAGGACGCACTTCTCCGCTGATGCAGATCTCCCCTTTTTCAGAATATTTGATGGCATTCGATAACAGGTTCGAGATCACCTGTTCGATGCGCGTATCATCTGCCATCACGGATGGGAAATCATCTGGGATGTTGATCTTGAAGGTATGGGTTTTGGTTTGGGTGGAGAAACGATCAACCAGGCGTTTTACCATCGATGGGATGGAGATATCTGTTTTTTGAATTGCAAATTTGCCGGTCTGTAAGCGGGTGGCATCCAGCAGGTTCTCGATCAACTCATTGAGGTGATCGGCTTCTTCTTCAATGATCTTCAAACTCTCGTCCACGAATTCGCTGTCCCATTCCACGTCTTTGCGGTTGAGCGTGCATACATAGCCTTTGATCAACGCCACCGGAGTTTTCAATTCATGGCTCACGATGGAAATGAAAGTGGTCTTGGCTTCATCCGCTTTGCGGAAGTTGGTAATATCGCGAAAAGTGGCGATGATGTTGATTAATTTGTTCTCCGGCGAGAGCATCGGAGCATACGTGACCCCGATCGGGAGCGGTGGTAACCCCTCCCTGACAAGGTCACCTTCCACATAGAGCTGGGCATGCGGGGTGAGTGGCCAACCTCCCGCGATGGCTTTTTCGAGGGTGATATCCTGGGTGGGATTCTCAATACGGACGATCTGGTCGTGGGTCTTGCCGTGGATATTTTCAGCCGGTTGTGAGACCAGGCGGGTAAAAGCAGGATTGCAATGTTCGATGACCTGATTGGCGGAGATGAGCAAAATGCCGTCGGCAGCGGAATCGAAGAGCGCATCCAGGCGTTGTTCGTTTTGCTTTACCATGTTGTAAAGCTGTGCGTTCTGGACTGCAATGGCTGCCTGGGTGGCGAAACTGTGCAGCAAGGTGCGGTCGTTGGCGGTGAACAATCCGGCATAACTGCGGAAGATGAAGATCAACCCTACTACCGTCTTCTGGGTAATCAACGGCAGTCCCACGCCACTCAGTAAACCCAGCGTGGCGGAAAAAGTGATCTCGTTTAGGATACGATTTACTTCCGGGATTTCAAACTTTTCGGGGTCCTGATCGTCCGGAATCTGTTTCAGGAAAGGTTTCATGTGTTGCAGGAAATCGGGGGAAATGCCTTCCGAAACCCGGATGTGCCAGCCTTCGTCCTGGCTGCGCAGTGCGATCAACCCGGCATGCCCGCTGAGCATCTCGATCGCATATTTTAAAATCAAATTGAGCAACGCATCCAGGTCTAATTCCTGGGTGAGCGCTTTTGAAATATCTAATAGATAATCCCGCTGGCGGACACGAAAATCAGGGAACATAATCTTTCCAGTATCAATAGTATGAAAAGATTATAAATGAGATTCAGCCTCTCCGATAGCGTGCGCGAAGATTTCTAATCCTTCTCTTATTTCCTGCTCGGTGATGCAAAGGGGCGGGGTGATGCGAATGGTGCTGTCGCCGCAGCCCAGCACCAGCAATCCTGCCGCGAAACAGCGTTCTACCACTTCGTCACGCAAGGCGACGGCGGGTTGTTTGGAGACGGGGTCTTTGACGAACTCCACCCCGATCATCAGTCCCTTACCGCGCACATCTCCGATACAGGGATGCGCTTGCTGGTTCCGGCGCAGGAGGTCCAGCGCCAACGCGCCGGTTTTCTGAGTGTTCGCGATGTACTCTCGCTCGAGCAGCTCGATGGTTTTCAGCGCAGCGGCACAAGCCAGCGGGTTTCCCCCGAAAGTATTGCCATGCGAACCGTTAGGCCAGGTCATCAGTTCCGCTTTTGCCATCATCACACCCATGGGAACGCCGGAAGCGATCCCTTTGGCGATGCAGATGATATCGGGTTCCACCCCGTAATGATCGACCGCCCACCATTTGCCGGTGCGTCCCATGCCCGATTGCACTTCATCCACGATCAGCAGAATGCCGTACTTATCACAGACCTCCCGCAGCGCGGGCAGGAAAGTATCGGGGGGATAGATATAGCCCCCTTCGCCCTGAATGGGTTCGATCAAAATGCCGGCTACCTCATTGGGTGGCAGCAGTTTGTGAAACACGATCTCTTCCAGGTAGCGGATGACGGCATCCCCAATATTTTCTCCTTTTTCCATATGCAGCAGGGGACGGTAGGGATTGGGGAAGGGCACATGGGTCACGCCGTTCATCAGCGGATAGAAGGAGCGATGGTAAATGGTCTTCGAGGCGGTCATGGAAAGAGAAGCGGCGGTGCGTCCATGAAAACCGCCCAGGAATCCGATGAATTGCGAGCGTTCGGTGAAATATTTGGCAAGTTTGAGCGCACTTTCCACTGCCTCGGAACCCGAATTTGCCATAAATGAGATGGCTGGCAGTTGGAAGGGCGAGATCTCATCCAATTTCTCTGCCAGTTCGATCCATTGGGGGTGGTAGAAATCGGAAGAAATATGGATGAACTTCTGGGCTTGTTCGCTGATGGCAGCTACGACCTCTGGGTGGGAATGACCGGTGGAATTGACGGCGATCCCGGCGGCGAAGTCCAGGTACCGTTTCCCATCCACATCCCATACTTCAACGCCCAAACCGTGATCCATGACAAATGGATAACCACGGGGATAAGAAGATGAGATGACCTTCTTATCTCTTTCGATGTATCCTGCTGAAATTGGACCTGGATCAATACGCATAGCGGTACCCTCCCCGGTGGATTTTGGCTAATTGTATCCGCACATGCGCGTTTTGAGAATTATCTTCTTTCTTGAAATTTCAGCTAGATTTCCTGAAATAGGAGGGGGATTAAAGGTGATCCACACTCCATTGGTAAGCGCCGATCAAGCCGGCATCATCGCCTAATTGAGCGTATTCGATCTCCAGCCCCACCAGATATTCTTCACTCATCACATGCTGTTTCAACGAAGCGTAAAATGGGTCATAGAAGAGTTCCCCGCTGGATGAGACACCTCCACCCAGGATGATACAGGATGGATTGAAGATATGTAAGTAGCTTGCCAATCCGATCCCCAGGTAATAACCAGCCTGGCGAAAGGCGTCGATGGAAAGTGCATCGCCTTGCCGGGCAGCTGCGGCGATCGACTCGGCGGTAGGGGCAGGGTCAGCCGCCAGGCTGGTCGGGACGCCCTCTGCCATCTTGCGTTGGAAATAGGCGGCGATTCCGGTGCCGGATGCCAGTGCTTCCAGATGTCCGGGCTGCCCGCACGAACATAGCGGACCATTTTCCACGATGGTCATATGCCCTTTTTCCGTCCCCAGTCCGCGGAACCCTGTCAGCAGATGTCCATCATCGATCACTGCCCCTCCCACGCCGGTGCTGATGGTCATATAGAGAAGATAGTTATGTCCTCTTCCGGCGCCGTGTTTCCATTCGCCATAAGCAGCCATGCTGGCATCGTTTTCGATGGAGGGCACAATGCCAAACTTTTCTGAAATGATATCGCGCAGGGGGATGTTCTTCCAACCGCCCACGTTGGGGGCTTTGATGATCACGCCGTGTTTGTTATCGATACTACCCGGAACTGCCATACTGATGGCATCGATTTGTGGGTGCTCGTGCTTTATCTCAGCGATCAAGTGGATGATGTTTTCCAGTGGGGTGCGGTTTTGTCCGCTGGTCCGGATTTTTTTAATATAAAAAGGTTCGATGGAATCCTCGGAAAATAATCCCGCACGGATATTGGTGCCGCCAATGTCAAGGGATAGTATCGCTTTCATATCAACCATTATACTAATTTTCTCCAAAATGAAGTTGACGAACCCCGCATTCACTGCTATGATGGCGGGAGATGAGCGATTTTTCAGTCGATGTAAAAAAAACATATCGATCTGCCTATAAAAGACTGCTCCGCTGGCTGAAACCGGGAATCGGCGTAAAACGCTGGTTATTGATGATGCTGGTGGGATTGCTTATCTTTGCACTTTTTCTCGCCCTGGAGATCAATGCCAGCCATGGCTTGAACTCCATCCAATTGCCTCTCCACATTGCCAACACGGAAACGCTGCGTATAACCATCCTGGTTGTGAGCATCCTGATCGCAGGCTATGGGTTTTATCGTTTCTATGGTGCCTTGCTGCGCCCCTTCTTAAAACCCGGCACTTTTGTGCTGGATACCATCTCCAGTTACCAGAAAAAAGAAAAAGGACCGCGCATCGTGGCGCTGGGTGGGGGCACCGGGCTTTCTACGCTGCTGCGCGGGTTGAAACAATTCTCGCATAACTTGACCGCGATCGTGACGGTGGCAGATGATGGTGGTTCCTCCGGGCAACTGCGGCAAAACCTCGGCATTCTGCCCCCAGGAGATATCCGTAACTGCCTGACCGCCCTGTCGAATGACGAAGAGTTGCTGACCCAGGTTTTTCAATATCGTTTCGGAGAACGAGCCGGGGTGAATGGACACTCCCTGGGGAATCTGTTCATCAGCGCTCTGACCGATATCACCGGTAGTTTCGAAGAAGCGGTGGCGGAGTCGGGCAGGGTTCTGGCTATCAAGGGTAGAGTTCTGCCCTCGACGTTGCATGATGTGGGTCTGGTGGCAGAGATCGAAACAAGCGAAAAGCATGAAATTGTGAATGTGGTGGGGGAAAGCCGCATTCCTCTTACCGAGGGGAAGATCAGACGTCTATGGCTGGAGCCGAGCAATCCATTTCCCTATCCACCTGCCGTGCAGGCAATTCTCAATGCCAACCTGATCATCCTGGGTCCCGGCAGTCTGTACACCAGCATTTTACCCAACCTGCTGGTGCCGGGCATCGTGGAAGCCATCAATTCCAGCAAGGCACTGAAATTCTTCATCTGCAATGTCGCCAATGAACACGGTGAAACGGATGGCTATCACTGCATCGATCACGTCAAAGTGATCGAACAACATTTAGCCGATATCCATTTTGATGTGGTCATTTGTAATAATAATTTTGAACCCAAGTTACCCAGAGGGGTGGAATGGGTCATGCCTGATACTCAACTGGAGGAACAGTATTCCACGTATTACGCTCCACTGGCGGATAAAGAATTTCCATGGCGACATGACTATCAAAAACTATCACAAGTGGTGATTGACCTGCTGGAAGAACGCACCGGACCCTTAAATAAGAGTTAAATGCCATCATTAAAAAATGATGGCGTGGTAAAATACAAAAAAATATCGGAGGAAAACGATCATGGCAGTAAAAGTTGGTATTAATGGTTTTGGTCGCATTGGTCGTCAAGTATTGAAGGCAATCATTGAACGTCATGGCAGTGAATTGGAAGTTGTGGCAGTGAATGACCTATTTGATACGAATACTAATGCACATTTGTTTAAATACGATTCAAATTATGGAAAGTTCCCGGGCACGGTAGAAGTTGATGGCAATAACATCGTTATCAACGGCAAACCGGTCAAAGTGCTGGCTGAAAAAGATCCCGGCAATCTACCCTGGAAAGATCTGGGTGTAGATATCGTTATCGAGTCAACCGGCGTGTTCCGTGACAAATTGGGTGATCCCGCCAAAGGGAAACCGGGCGCCAATGCCCATATCGAAAAAGGCGGTGCGAAGAAAGTCATCATTTCAGCCCCGGCGAAGAATGAAGATCTCACCATCGTACTGGGTGTCAATGATGAATTATATGACCCAGCCAAGCATCATGTGCTTTCCAATGCTTCCTGCACGACCAACTGTTTGGCTCCGGCAGTGAAAATTGTGCATGATCAATGGCATGTTACCCGTGGCATGATGACCACCATCCATTCTTACACCAATGACCAGAAGATCCTCGATCTGGCGCACAAGGATCTGCGCAG
>JAAZOK010000117.1 GCA_012797815.1 Chloroflexota bacterium
ACGATGCCGCAACCGCCACTTTCAACGCGCTCCATGGACGCCAGGTTGAAGGCATCCAGCACGAGCTGCGCCCAATTGGCTTGCGGGTCGGGACCAAACTGATGTAACAACAAGGCAGCAAGCGCAAGCAGGGCAACAAAAAACAGCAAGTTGATCCATACGGCGGAAAGGATGATCGAAAGATCACGTCCTATTTTTTTCACGCTGCCTATGCCCTCCTGAAATATAAATTATTTCCTCATAAATCTTCTCGCCTGTTTCTGAGAAGGAGTGAATGATTAATATTTTCATTGTACAAGAAAAAAAGCAATTGCATAGTAGAATCGAAAGACAAAATCAGGTAGTCTCAAATGGATGAACAGGAGGACGCTTTAACCGTGGTCAAGATTGCCATCAGTGGACATCGCCGTTTCAGCGGAAAAGAACAATTGCGCGTAGCCATACGAAAGGTTCTGAGAGAGATCATACAAGCGAACCCGGGAAAAGAGATGTGGTTCTATTCACCTCTGGCGGAGGGGGCAGATCAACTGGCAGCCAGCACAGCGCTGGAATTCCCGGAGATCAAACTGGTGGTGCCACTGCCATTATCCCAGGAGGAATATTTCGAAGATTTTTTGAGCGAAGGAGGGAAACAGGCGTTTCACACTCTATCAGGGAAGGCCAATAAGATCATAGAACTGCCTGCCATCCGGGATCACAGGCAGGCATACCAGCGGTTGGGCGAATACCTGATCAGAGAATGTGACGTGTTGGTGGCGTTATGGGATGGAGAAGATGGCAGCGACAGCGGAGGAACCGGAGAGGTCGTAGAGAAAGCCAGGGCATCCGGAAGGAAAGTCTACTGGATCTATTGTAAAAATGGAATAAAGGGAGGAAAGAAGGAGAAAAAAGTGGGGGAGATCGAAGTGCTGAATTAAGCTTGCGGCGAGGATAAAATCATCTCAAGTCTATGCCGGACTTCAAAATATTTCCGTGGAGGGTATTTATCTGTTAAAAACAGGCAGCCGCTTTCGGGCTGCCTGTTTCTGGCATTAAAAGATCTTGAAACGTTCTTTCTTGGCATTGCAGATGGGGCAATTATCAGGTGGTTCACCCACCCCGGTCCAACCGCAAGCGGAACAAACGTAAACCTGTTCTCCCTTGATGTCCCCGGTGGTATCTACTGCATTCTTGGCTTCTGTATATAGGATGGCGTGTTCTTTCTCGGCTTCCTGTGCCCAGCGCGTGGAGCGCTCGGCGCCGGCTTCCTCCTGCAGTTCAGCCACCGCATGATAGGCGGGGTACATTTCCTCGACCTCGAAGGTTTCGCCCTCGATGCCGGTCTGCAAGTTGGCGGAAGTGTCGGATAACTTTTTCAATACTTTAAAATGGCTGGTGGCGTGCACCTGTTCGGCATAAGCGGTGGCGCGGAAGAGGCGGGCAACATTGGGGAAGCCATCTTTTTCCGCCTGATCGGCGAAGATGAGGTATTTCATGTGCGCCTGGCTCTCGCCTGCGAAGGCGGCTTCCAGATTGGCTTTGGTCATATCATGCATACGTTTTCTCCTTTTATCGATGAATTAGACTGATATTGTGGTAATTATATGGCAAACCGGTGGATTTTGTGGGGTTAGTGGAATGGATGAAGGCGATGGGATAGCGATGTGGCATTTTTACGGTTTGCCGATTCATTGATGAAGGTAGAGTGAGATCCCTCACGGGCATTCGGGATGACGGAAGGAGGGGAATTCGAATTTGCATGCAAGGGATTCAGAGCTTGCCATCAAGCATTTTTTGCAATGGGTAGGGTAAATCCTGATTTATCAATCTTCGATGGGCACTGTAAAGGAAAGACTGTAATTTGCGATCGGATCGATCTTGGGAGCGGGTGTCACCGACATTTCCTGGAAGTCAGGACCGCATGGACCCAGGGTCACATCAACATGGACGTGCAATTGCTGCAGGTCTGCTGCTTGCATGCCACCATATGCATAGGTGATGAGGATGGGATCACCCAACTCGCTTGGAATGTCGCTTTCCCGATAGTAGGAGGTGAATTGGACGTGTTCGTCGGTGCGTAAATAGGGTTCACAGATGATATTATCAAAGTCAGTGAGGTCGCTGACCAATTCCAACCCGCTGATGGCGATC
>JAAZOK010000156.1 GCA_012797815.1 Chloroflexota bacterium
GCATCGGTCAGCAGGGTCCAATACCCGGTATACCAACCATCGGTGTTGGGCGCTGTCATTTTGATGCTGACGGTGGTGCTCATGCCGGGACTGACACTTTGCGTCAGGTTAAAGCTGTCACTGGTTGCTCCCAGTTGGTCACCGCTTTCATAGACCATTCTGTAAGCAGTACTCCAGGTGCAGGTTCCACCGTTGATAATGCGCCATTCTTTGGTGAATGAAGCACCTTTAGCAATTACCGTACCATCCGGGATGGTTTCACTGACCAACCCGGCGATCAGGCAGTTGGTAGGAAGTTGCACGCTTGCCATGGTGGCAGTCGGCAGATTGACAGCTGCAGTGGTGGCGGTCGGCGAAGAAAGATTATCAGAAGTAGCCGTGCTCTCAGGGGTTGGGGTTACCTCGGCAGCTTGGGTCTGTGCCATGGCTTCCATCGTTTGTGCGATCGAGGTTGCAATGACACTGTCTGTGTCAACGGTCGGTGTGGTTTCAGCTGGAGTGCCTCCGCACGCAGCCAATAAAGGCAGTGCGAGGACTAAAAGACTTGTTAATATAGAATATTTATGTTTCAGCATTTTTCTATTATAACTGTTTTTAAGCGAATTTCGGAGTTTTTTCAAATCCGGTATAAAATACCCGTTCTGGCGGGTGCGGATTGTGAGAAAATGGAATCATCGATCGCTTTAATGGTCACTTGGGAAGATGGAAGTGTGGAAAACATGCAAACCTATGAGATAACGATTGAACATTTGGCTTATGGTGGTGACGGGCTTGCCCACCTGCCGGATGGCAGGGCAGTCTTTGTGCCGCGGGTAATTCCGGGTGAAAAAGGAGTCATCCATATCGTGGATGATAAACAGAAATATGTACGAGGTGAATTGCAGCGCATCATCATTCCCTCACCCATACGTATAGAACCACCCTGCCCCCACTTTGGAGTATGCGGTGGCTGCCATTACCAGCATATCCCGTATGCGCAACAGGTAGAGTACAAAAAAACTATCTTGCAGGAACAATTGCAACGCATTGCTCATCTGGATTTCATTCCGGACATTGCTGTCTTTCAATCCGACGAACCTTTTAATTACCGCAATGTCATGCAGTTCCATCTTACCGAAGGTGGTAAATTGGGCTTCAAAAAGCGTTCCTCAGATGAGGTGTTCGAACTCACCCGCTGCTTGCTGCCTCAAGCGGCGATCCGGCAGCTCTGGCAAAATGTGAATCTGGAGCCGCAGTCGGGAATCGCGCGTATCGAAATGCGCCAGAATGAAAGCGGGGATGTTCTGGTGCTCATGCAGGGAGATGAACAGGGCATCCCCGAGATCGAATTGGATTTTCCTGTTTCGCTGGTGCACCGCGTGGATAACGAGATGATCGTATTGAGCGGGGAGGATAACATCCATATATCTGTTCTGGATCACTCCTTCCGTGTCTCGGCGGGTTCTTTTTTCCAGGTCAATATTGAGGTGGCGGAAAAGATGGTGAGCCGCCTGCTTTCTATTCTGGAGCAAAAAGCGCCTCACCGCGTGCTGGATCTGTATGCCGGGGTGGGGCTGTTCTCGCACTTCATGGCACCCCTGGTGGATGAGTTGGTGGCAGTGGAAAGCAATTCCTTTGCCTGCCAGGATTTTGCTGTCAATCTGGACGAATATGAGCATATCTCCCTGTATCAGGGATTGGTGGAAAAGATCCTGCCCGCTCTGGAGGTGAAGGCAGATCTGGCGGTGTGTGATCCGCCGCGTGCCGGGCTGCATCCGCGGGTCATTGATGCACTGGCAGCCAGCGCGGTCACGTCGCTGGTGTATATCTCCTGTGATCCGGCTACCCTGGCAAGGGATCTGCGGCGTTTGGGTGAAAAAGGATTCGCTATCGAGAGTATTGCCCTGTTTGATATGTTCCCGCAGACCTACCATTTTGAGACGGTGGTTTTAATGACAACTGCCGCAAAATAAAGGGAATCGATCATGTCATTTGGACGGAGAATATAAAAATAGGGACCGGGGAGATGGATGATTTGGGCTTGCCTTGCTGCTATTTTCAAACTGCACATCAGTTTGCCATCAACACTGCCGAAGAGGAAAACTTTGAGGAGTTCATGGTCAAAGAGCTGGCTGCCGGCAGATTAAAGGAAGTCTGCGGAAGGGTACAACTGGATGAAGCTTTTTTCAATATCGATCGGGAGCAGTTGGAGCAGTATGACAGCGCTTTTCCGCACAGAGAGAAAAAAGTGACGGACACACAATTAAAGAGAGGTTGATATGAAGAAGATTATCAGGTGGGTAAGCCGCATTTTCCTTGCTTATTGTGTTACTGGTTTGATATATGGGAGCGCGGGATACCTAAATAGAAGCATAGCGGGGAAAGAACAGGTATTTTCCCCTTGGCTGGGTCTCCCTCTGGACATGCTTGGTTGGCCGTGGATGCTTTATGCCGATCTGAAACACATTGGAATGCAGCTACAAGATTTGCTGGCGCTGGTTTCGATAGGGATTGCTGGGGTGTTCATCGTGAAGAGTGTCTTGCATAAAAAACGCCCGGTAGAAAAATAGGGTCGGTCTATATTTCCCGCCTGTATGCTTCCAAAGATGGCATTGGGGTGATGGGAAGGTTGTGATACCATATTAACGATCAAAGGAGTATAAGGTATATGCGGAAAAAACTTCTCCTCGTTATGCTTTTGATGGGGTTGCTGGCAGCCTGCAATTTTCCCTTCCTGAAAGCGGAAGAGCCCAAAAGCATCTTTGACCAACCCGCTCAAACCCTCACAGCCCTCTTTGCTTCTTATCCAACCCAAACAAGCGGCGCTGTTGTGCAAACAACGCAGGAACCAACCTCACAAGCAATATCTACCCCCACACCTCCACCCCAACACACTGCTACGGCATCGCATCTTGAACGCAGTGCCCAACATGTGACTGCCAAGTACCTTTCTAAAAAACCGGTGTTGGACGGGGATTGGGGAGACTGGAAGCAGAGTACCATCGCTTATCCGGCTTATTATGTGGTTTATGGATTGCAGGAATGGAAAGATGATTCCGACCTGGAAGGTTCGTTTATCCTTGGTTGGGATGAAAGTTTCCTGTATGTGGGAATCAAGGTCAAGGATGACCACTATGTGCAAAATTCCACCGGAGAAATGATTTTTAAAGGGGACAGTATTGAATTGCTGATTGACACGGATCTGCAAGGCGATTTCTCCACCACCTCCTTGAATGCGGACGATTTTCAACTTGGATTTTCCCCGGGTAAAGGTTCTACCAGTGGGGTGCGGGAAGCCTACCTGTGGTATCCAAGTGATCGCAGGGGTTCCATCTCCGATCAGGTGGATGTTGTTTCGACCAGCACAGCGGGTATCTATCGCATGGAGATACGCATCCCATGGAGTGTGCTGCAGATCACACCGCAAACGGGCATGCGATTAGGTTTTGTCTTTTCTGTTTCGGATGACGATGATCCCTCCAATACCATACAACAGAGTATGGTATCGAATATCGCCGGGCGTGTTTTTACCAATCCGACCACCTGGGGAGAATTGATTCTTGATTAGAAACCGGAATCGGTTAGAACAGGATATTGGATAATTCGCGGCGATAGGCAGAAGTAAGGGGATTTTCTTCGCCAAACATCTCAAGCATTGCCAGGGCGCATTGGTGAGCGATGCCATCGTGATAGTGTTTGTCGTGTCTGAGGATTCCCAGCAATCCATCCATGGCCGCCTCAAGGTTCCCCTTGCCCGTTAACCGCATGGCGTTGCGGAAGGCTGCATCGTTTTCATTGTGGTCGGGTAATTTATCTTGCTTGAACTTACCCACATTCTCTGCCAGCGGGATCAATAATTGAGCCCGGCTGTATTCACGACTGGCGGGGAATTCGCGCAGAAAAGCCAGCGCTTCCGTTGATTTTCCCTGCGCGATGAGAGATTTTGCCAATCCCAGCAGTCCGTTGCTGGAGTTGGGTTTGTTCTTCAGCGCGTCGCGGAAGATCGATTCCGCCTCCTGCCATTTGCCGGTGATCAACAGGTTGGAAGCTTTCTCCACTGCCAATTCGACCGGGCTGGGGGGAGCCAGCGTATCCAAAAAAGCCCGTACGCGGTCAGGGGGCTGGGCACCTACGAATTCGTTGACCACCACACCCTGGACGAAGGCTTTGACGGTGGGGATGCTGCGCACAGCATACTGTATTGCCAGGTTGGGATTCTGGTCGATGTTGACCTTCGCCAGGCGGATAGTTCCACCTGCCTCCAGGATGATATTTTCCAGGGTGGGTCCTAACGTTTTACAGGGTTGGCACCATTCTGCCCAGAAATCCACAACAACGGGGGTATTCATCGAATAGGAGATCACCTCATATTCGAAATTGAGTTCATTTGCCGTGATAATAAAATCAGAAGTCATTTTTCACCGAATCGCTATTCATAATTGTACTTGAAATATCGATTGCAGTTACTCTCCATTACTCTCTGCGGGCTGTACGATCTCCAGGATATCGCCGTGTATGTCGATCTTGACGCGAAATCCCATCATTCCCATATACTCGCGGTTGCTGGCAGGCATTCCTGTATTGAGGAGCATATCCATCTGTTTGTCGATCTCTCCCAGTTGATTCTCGATCATCGCTCGGGTGAAAATATCTTCCTGTCCGATCATCTTTGCGGTTTGATCGGTCAGGAGGTCTTTGTTATCTAAGATTTGTTTCTTGAGATATTCAAGAATTTGGCGATCTACATACTCGCAGGGGATATGGCGCATAAAACCATCGTCATCTACCACATAGGTTGCTTCGTTTCCAATATAGGTGCTGGTGACAAGGTTATCGTTCTCGTCAAAAATTAACCCTTCAAATACTGCTTTTGTGCTCATTCTCGATCCTTGTAATTGCCAGCATTTTAATCGAAATCCGGGAGGTGTAATCTAAGAAAATTCTAAAATCTCAAGTGACTATGACCAATGTGCCTTTGTTGGACACAAATTTCTCCTGACTGGGTGGGACGACCGGCTGACTCCACAAGTAGATCCAGCGTGCAGCCTGGATGGGGAGATTTACACAGCCATGACTCCTCTGCGTGCCAAAATCGTTGTGCCAATATGTCCCGTGAAAAGCGATGCCACTGGAAGTGAAATAGGAGACCCACGGTACGCCATACAATTCATTGTCATTATCATTGTCACCGATGAGATCGGTATGGACCATGTGCCGGGAGGGGCGTTTGTAATTGATGTGATAACTTCCCGGTGAGGTGGAAAGGTCGATCCCATCATCCAGTATCCCGGTGGATGCAATGGACATGAAAACTGCTTTCCCATATTCATAGGCGATCACCATCTGATCTTCGATAATCACTTCGATCATCTTTTCTTCGGGGGGAACATCCGTTGAAAAGGGCAGCAGATCGTCTTCATTTAACAGTGCTACATGGTTTGCCTCCACGTAATATATATCTCCCCAGCGGTCTTCCCTCACCTTGTAATAGATATCCCCGTTATTCTCGCTGTAAACACCCACTATCCAGTGTGTGGAGCCATAAAAAAATAACTGGTAATCTTCTTCGCTGGCTTTAGAGGGGTCCGCTGTCCAGGCTTGGGTGTAGGGGACGCTGATGACGCCCAGTTCCCTGTTAGCCTGGATGTGATCCCGCACCGCTGTAATTTGCCGGCGCACCGGCTGGATGCTGTTGGCGGGCAGATAACCGTAATTGGGGACTTCAAACCAGGAATGGTTGTGAGCGTTGATGGCATCTCCCATCACTTCATTCCCCAATGGAAGCACCTCATTCATCTTCAGATACTGCTTGACTTGTGAAGAAAAAGAGGGCTCTTTATAGATGATGGTGTCATGGTGAAAGACTCTCCCCAATAAAGGGCTGGTGGGATCCACGTTTGTCGCGAGAGGGTTTTTAAATAGAGCATTGACGGTAATAAATCCTCCCAGCGCAGCTTGCACACTTGCTTTGAGAAATTCTCTGCGGGATAGATCTCGCTTCATTAATTCAATTCCCTTTAGTCATGTACGAACACATACGTGCCGATCGATGCATTTTGATAGACCCAGGCGGCATCTTCCGTTCTCATATTAACGCAACCATGGCTCATAGGAGTGCCAAAATTGCTGTGCCAGTAGGTTCCGTGCAGACTATAGCCCTTATAGAAGAACATAGAATAGGGTACATCCGGTAGGTGATATCCGGGACCGATCATCGTGTAGGTGGGATACATGGCATAGATCTTATAAGTCCCTTTGATGGTAGGATGGCTGCTGGTGCCGGTGGAGACCAGAAAGGACGCCAGAAAGGTATCGCCGCGATAGGTGTAAACCATTTGTTCGCTCAAATCCACCTCGACCCAAAAAGCATTGGTCCCGCTTACCTGCTCTGGAATATCCCAGGAATGGGCAAAATAGGAAACGTAGGTTTTATCTACCGTGGCGGTTGGGACCGGAGTTGAAGTGGGTATGGGTGTAGGGGTGAAGGTCGGGGTAGGCGTGACCGTGGGAGTGAGGGTCGGTTTGACGACCACTCCCTGTGGTCGCGGGTCTTTGAGTGCGGTATGGCTATTATAGAGAATCGGCATCCCATACCAGGCAAACCATGCCAGTCCTCCTATGACCAGGAAAATGAAAAGGATGATCGCCCAGGGTGAAGAGTGTTTTTTTTCTTTCTTTTTCAGTTTTTCAGGTTTGCCGGAAGAAGTCTGTTTTGCGCGAGTTTTTAATTTTGTGGTATCTTCTTGTGCCCTACCTTGTTTTTTCTGGCTCTCTTCTTCTTTTCCCTTTTCGATCGCCCAGCGTAATCCTGCACGTGCTTTTTTATTTTGTGGATTCAATTCAAGTACTTTAGTAAGATAGGTCATGCTTTCTTTAGGCGTGCTAACGGCTGCCAGGATGAGATAGATTTCTTCATTCTCTGGCAATCCCTTCAGCGCTTTTAGTGCCCATTCGTGAGCAGCATTCTTATCCCCTGCCTTTAAAGCGCTTTTGGCTTTTTCAAGCATGATGATATATGAATTTGAAGTGTTATTGGTCATTAGTGTTTTCCAGCGTATCCAAATAGCAAAGAATACCGTTCACGATGCCGTTGGCTACATTTTCAGAATTGTCTATTAGAACAGCTTGGTCATAATAAAGAGATCCCATTTCCAGATAGATGGTGGGGGTGTTGGGATTCACCGTTTCGAACAAAGTGTAATAGGGACTGGTGGATGGGATGATCTGGTAAGTGAAATCAAGTTTAGTGGATGACTGATAGATCTCGCCCATGCATACTGCCAGTGCGTTGGATGAATTCAGATCGGATGTGGAGAGGGTGGTGCCGATCGAAAACCCGCTTTTATTCTCAGGGGTGTCCTCGCAGGATCCGGAATATAAAGCGATCAGACTGGCACCACGGAAGTTTACCAGATCGAGATCATTGGCGGAAAATAACTTGACGGAGTAGCCGAGCGCGTTCAATTTGATGCTGACCTGATTTGAGATGGCCTCGTTCACATCCGCTTCCACGATGCCGTTTTCGCAAACATTCCCACTATCGGTCTGCCAGTGTCCGATCAGGATGCCGATGGACGAGGATGCCGATCCTGCTCCCGCGCTGCTCTCATTTTGATTGATCTGGGCAACTTCTGATTGTGAGAATAATTTGTAGGGGTTCCATAATGTCAGAACGGTAGCCAACATAGCTGCTACCAGCACGATGGTTTGCAGCACACGTCCGGTGCTATAAATTGCAGGACGCTGGCTGGGTTCATTTTCAGGTGGTAGGGTTGGATCGTTTTTTTTCATATCTTTAAAATAACAATTGCAAGATCATTACCAGTATATGGAAAATAGAATATTACCAAAATAGTCCATTTTGAAATTATACTTTAAGGTAAGCTGAGTTAATATGATAAATAAAACCGAATTATCCCCGTTTGAAAAGCAGGTCTTGTTAAAGATCGCACGCGAGGCAATTGCTGCTGCTGTGCATGGTAAACCTTTGCCAGAACTTGACCTGCAAAACATCCCCGCTGCTCTGCAGGAATACGGTGCCAGCTTTGTAACCCTGACCATCGCTGGTCGTTTACGCGGCTGCATCGGTACCCTTGAAGCTTACCAACCGTTAGCGCAGGATGTACAGGAACACGCTGTGGCAGCAGCCATGGAAGATTATCGCTTTTCGCCACTACGGGATGAAGAGCTCGACCGGATAGAGATCGAAATTTCTCGTCTGACCCCAACAACATCACTGTCTTATTCCGATCCTGCCGAATTGCCGCAATTGCTGCACCCTTTCGTGGATGGGGTGGTATTGCAGGATGGTTACCGTCGCGCCACTTTCTTGCCGCAAGTATGGGAGCAATTACCGGATGCGCAGGAATTTCTCACCCATTTATGCTTGAAAATGGGCGCCTCTGGAAACCTCTGGCGGCAGAAAGTCCTGCAGGTGGGCATCTATTCTGTTGAAGAATTCAAAGAATCCTCCCTTGAAGATCCCGAATCTCGCACTCCCCATGAAAAGGAGATGCATTCTTCCGATCCGCAGGATAACGATAGTGCTGCTTCCGTTATGGAATCTACCAAGCAGATCAGGGTCAGGGAAGAGACCAAACCTGTCCCGGTCCAGAAACCTGATTCCGGGAACCATTTGATACAGAAGGGGATCGATGCTGTCTCTACATTGGCGAAACGTTTATTAAAAGGGATTAAGGAACTCTTTTCGAATGGAAAGGGCGGTGGTGGGCGGAGAAACAAAAAAGAGAAGGGCGGGAAAGGCTGTTTCCCGCGTGCATTGCTGTGGACAACATTGGGTATTCTGGCACTTTTTGTTATTTTCTCCATTTTTTTGACCGTCCAATATTTTGCCATCGCAGCCACCCTGCCCAGCGTGGAAGATCTGCGTGCCAAAGCTTCCCAATTTGAGACGACCCGCATTTATGATCGCAATGGCAATTTGATCTATGAGATCCTGGATCCGAATGCTGGCTTTCGCACTTATATTCCCCTTGAGAATATGTCCCCTTACATCATCGCTGCCACCATCGCTACCGAAGATAAGGATTTTTACAATAATCCCGGTTTTGATTTCTGGGGTATTGCCAGAGCTTTGTGGCAAAACTACACTTCAGGTACCATCGTGTCAGGGGCATCTACCGTCACTCAGCAACTTGCACGCACGCTGTTGCTTTCCCCTGAAGAGCGGGCGGAACAAACGGTACAGCGCAAAGCCAAGGAGATCATCCTGGCAGCTGAGATCACCCGCCGCTATAGTAAAGATGAGATCCTGGAATTGTATTTAAACGAGATTTACTACGGGAATCTGGCTTATGGTATCCAGGCGGCGGCCGAGACCTATTTCAATACATCGGCTGACCTGCTTGACCTGGCACAGGCTTCTTTTTTAGCCGGTCTTCCACAGGCTCCGGCGGTCTATGATGTGTTCAGCAATCCTGAGGCTACCTTCCTGCGCCACCAGGATGTTGTCAATCTGATGTACCAGTTGAGTGCGGAGGAGAACTGCATCGAAGTGAGCAACAGCGTCGCACCGGTTTGCGTGAGTATGGATGAAGCAGTGGCAAGTGTGTTGGAGATCGAGGATTATGCTTTTCAACAAAAAGAGATCAGCATGCCTTTCCCTCATTGGGTGAGTTATGTTCGTGCTTTGTTGGAAGCACAATTTGATGCTCAGACCATCTATCGTTCCGGCTTTAGTATCTACACTACACTTGACCCTGAATTGCAGAACTATGCCCAAAAAGCAGTTACACAGCAGGTGGCAGCGCTGGTGGAAAATAATGCCTCAGATGGCGCGCTGGTTGCGGTCTATCCCAGGAGCGGTGAGATCCTGGCAATGGTCGGCTCTGCTGATTTCAATAATGAAGCGATCTCAGGGCAGGTAAATATGGCGGTTTCCCCACGTCAACCGGGCTCATCCATCAAACCACTTACCTATGCAGCGGCTTTCGAGAAAGGTTGGACGGCTTCCACCCTGATCTGGGATGTGAAGAGTGAATTTCCGCCCTCCGGAGACGAAAATGATCCCCGCGCCCCCTATATTCCGGTGAATTACGATGGAAAATACCACGGTCCGGTATTGGTGCGCACTGCCCTGGGCAGTTCTTACAATATCCCGGCGGTAAAAACGCTGCAGTATGTGGGAATCTACGATGACCCTGATACGCCGGAAGAGGATGGATTGATCAAATTCGCAGAACGCATGGGTATCACGACTCTGACCAGGGATGACTACGGTCTTTCTTTGACGTTAGGTGGGGGGGATGTGTCCTTACTGGAATTGACCTCCGCTTATGCGATTTTTGCCAACAGTGGGGTGCGTGCTGAACCATACGCCATTTCGCGCATTGTCGATCATGCTGGCAATGTGGTTTATGAACATAGCCAAAATAACCAGCAGGTTCTCAATGCCGATTATGCTTACCTGATCACCGATATTCTCGCGGATAATGCAGCGCGCAGCCCTGCATTCGGGAACAATTCGATCCTGAACCTGCCCTTTAAAGCATCCGTGAAAACCGGCACTACCAACGATTTTCGCGATAATTGGACGCTGGGATATACCCCTGATATCGCGATCGGGGTGTGGGTGGGTAATGCAGATTACACCCCCATGCAGAATACCAGTGGTCTGACCGGTGCCGCCCCCATCTGGGAGGATGTTATCCAATATGCCATCCAGCGGTATACCGGCGGAGTACCTTCGGTGGTGGAAAAACCCTCTACCATCACAAACGAGGTGATCTGTTCCATCAGTGGCGCCAAACCTTCTGAAAGGTGTCCGAGCCAAAGAGGGGAGATATTTGCCATTGATCGCCCACCGCTCTCTGCAGAAAATGATCTGTGGAAAAAGGTCGAGATCGATACCTGGACAAATAAAGAAGTCTCTCTTTACTGCACGGAATATAATGAAGAAAAATGGACCCTGAACGTGAGTGATGAATGGGGTAAAAAGTGGATCACGGGTACCAGCGCGGGCAAAGAATGGGCAGCCGATATGGGTTTTGACGACCAGATCATTTTCACGCCTGACGAGAAGTGCTCTGAAAATGATTCCCAACCAACCATTAAGTTCGTTGGTTTATCGGATGGCGCCGTTCTCAATCAAAATCCACTTGAAATAAAGGTGGTCGTTGATGCCCCATCGCATTTTAAGAATTTCAAACTGATGGTAGGGGAAGGATCGGATCCGGATAAGTGGAAGGTAGTGCTGGATGATGTCGATCGTACGTATCCCGACGCGACCGTTATTTATACCCTCGACCTGTATGATTACCACAGTTCAATCATCACCCTGCGCTTATTTGTGGAAAATGACATGAACGGTTATGCGGAGAAGAAGGTCAAATTATCATTGCAATTGCCAACGCTGACACCCACGGTTACACCCACTCCAACAGAGACGCCCACGCCAACACCGGAAGTTACTGCCACAGAAACCCCAACGCCTACTGCAACGGGGTCGTTTACCGAAACACCGACTGAAACACTCACAATTGTGCCGGTTTCATCTGCTACTCCGTAGGGGAAGGGCTTATTTAACAGAAGAAGTCACCTGTGATAAAATTACATCCCGTGACTGAAGATCTTCACGGGATTTTTTCTATTTTGGTAATTGCCGATTGTTATCGGTTTAGTATTATAAAAATCAGGAGAAGAAGATGAAGGAAGCTAAAGTTGTTGTAAATAATAAAGTTGGGCTGCATGCAAGACCTGCTGCACTTTTTGTCCAGACTGCATCAAAGTTTCAAAGTGAAATTAGTGTTTCCTGCCATGATCCCAAGGAAGATAAACTCCGCACAGCAAATGCGAAAAGCATTCTCGGAATCCTGACGTTGGGTGTGTTTCAGGGAATTGAGATCACGATCAAAGCTGATGGAACGGATGAAGAAGATGCTGCCAAGGCGCTGGTGGAATTGGTCGAAAACAATTTCGGAGAAGAAGCATGAAAAAGCTGAAGGGCGTTGCAGCTTCCCGCGGGATTTGCATCGGACCAGCCTTTCAATTTCTACGCACTGAACTCAATACTGAAAAAATCGAAACAAATGATCCTGAAGCTGAAATTATTCGGCTGGATGCTGCAATTAAAACTGCCAAAGATCAAATCGAAAACATTTACCAAAAAGCACGCGGTGAATCAAGTGCAGCCGATGCTGAGATCTTCCAGGCTCATAAGATGATTTTGGATGATCCCGAAATGATTTCTGCCATTAAGACCCGCATTGTTGATGAGAGGGTGAATGGTGAATTTGCGGTTGCTGAAACAGCCAAGACTTTTGCAGCAACCATGGCAGCCATGGACGACGAATATTTTGCAGCCCGCGCCACCGATATCATGGATGTGGCGAATCGGCTGCTGCGGGTAATGATGAATGTGGCGGAATCTCCCACGGAAGGATTACAGGAACCTTCCATTATTCTGGCAGATGACCTGACTCCGTCCGATACGGTTTTATTAGATAAGACCATGGTACTGGGGTTCTGTATTGCACAGGGCTCGGCTACCTCTCACACTGCTATTCTCGCACGCGGGCTTGGATTGCCGGCGGTGGCGGGTGCCGGGAATGATGTCATGCAGATCAAAAGCGGCACGAAAATGATTGTGGATGGTAGCAATGGATTGGTATTTTTAGACCCTGATGCGGCAACCGAACAGGAATATAAGAGACGCAAAGAGACCAGCCAGAATCTACAGGCAGAAGCATTGAAGTTTGCCCATGAACATGCGAAAACGATCGATGGCGCTGAATTCGAGATCGTTGCCAATATTGGAAATGTGGAAGACGCAAAATTTGCAGTAGAAAATGGTGCGGAAGGAGTTGGTCTGCTACGTACCGAGTTTTTATATCTCGAAAGAAATTCTTTGCCAACCGAAGAAGAACAATACAAGGCTTATAAAGCCATTATGGATGTCTTCGGAGATAATCCGGTGGTGCTGCGTACCCTGGATGTAGGCGGGGATAAAGAGATACCGTATCTTCATCTGGAAAAAGAAATGAACCCATTTCTTGGTGAAAGAGCGCTACGTCTGTGTTTGAGTCGTCCTGATATCTTCAAACCCCAATTACGGGCGGCATTACGTGCTGGGGTGGGACATAATTTGAAAATCATGTTCCCCATGGTCGCCACCCTGTGTTGTGTGCGCGATGCTAAAGCTGTAGTGGATGAATGTAAAGCTGAATTGCGTGAAGAAGGTATTCCCTTTGCGGAGGATGCAGAAATTGGCATCATGGTCGAGATCCCCTCCGCCGCCGTGATCGCAGATCAACTGGCCAAAGAAGTTGACTTTTTCTCCATTGGCACAAATGACCTCAGCCAGTATACGATGGCTGCCGATCGAACCAATCCAAAGGTCGCCAAGTTCTCCAATGCTTTCCAACCGGCAGTGCTGCGGTTGATCAAGATGGTCATCAAGGCTGCTCACGAAGAAGGAAAATGGGTTGGAATGTGTGGTGAATTAGCCGGTGAACCATTGGCAGCACCGATCCTGGTGGGACTTGGTCTGGATGAGTTCAGCATGAGCCCACCCTTCATTCCCCTGGTAAAACAGATCATCCGGAATCTGAAAGCGGATGAAATGGTCGCCCTGGCAGAAGCAGTGTTGCAACTTGAGGCACCGGAAGACATTCAAGATTTCGTCAGAAAAGAGATCCCGTTCATCGGTGAGATCGCTTCATAAAACAATCGAAGATTAAGTCGATAGCATCAAAGGGAACAACGCCGTTCCCTTTTTTATTTAAAGTAGCTTGAGCTGGGTGGGTGGATCCCATAAGGGCGGGTCGGCATCCAGAATATCCTGCCAGGCTTGCAGGGTAAGATTTTCCTGATTGAAGATATTCCTGAGTTGACGATATTTCAAAAGATGACCATTGTGCGTGAGTGCTTCGTTCAGAAGTAAATTTCGTTTGCGCTTGACCAGAATTAGGCGTGAACGGCTGGCGGGAAAAACCACCACCTTCTCAGTGAGATTTTTAACAGGGTTATCTTGAAGAAACATTTGGAATATCGCGGTGTTGGTGAGGAAGAAGCGATATCTGGGGCGACCATCCTTGGTTTGCCATTCGATCTCTTCTCCAATGATGGTTTTAAATCCCAGATTCTTTCCTAATTGGATGACCAGCGTGCGCATTTCGTTGAGATCATTTTCACGTTTTGACGGTTCTTCTCCCGGGTCAAGCTGGTAGGTCTGTGTGTCCAAATTGACACGGGTAGCATATGACTCCAAACAGGCTTTGCCGAAGAATCTATCAGGGGTGAACAAACCCTGGAATTGTGTGCATAACGATCGATATATATCGGGGAATTCAAGAATGGGCTGTTGCCGGATCATCGCTACCACGTGTTGCTCGATGCGGTCATCAAGAGAGGGTTCCATCTGGCGAGGGTCATTGAGACTCCATTGAACATTCCCCGAACTTTCTCCGGTGAATTGGCGATAAATCGCCCGATTGGCTAGCTCTGTCTGCAAATCGTTAATGATCGCATTGTAAAGATCAGTGTTCTCACCGGTAAGTTGGGCAGGCAACCCTGCCTGTTCTGCCATGGTCAACAATTTGATGAAATAAAGGTCTTTGAACGTAGCTGGTTCTCCCTTTTTTGCCAGGAAACGGATCAGACCATCTCGGATTTGTTGTGACGAATCCTGCGTTTTATTGGGCAGGTTGGATGATCGCGAACTCCAAATATATTGGAATATCTCATCATTATTTCGATATGCATATCCTTCCAGTTGCAATCCAGCCTGATAAGCCCCCAGTATTACAGCCAATTGATAGGAGGGGGTGAAATTCATGGATAAACCTAAAATGTTGTTTTCCGCAGAGGATTCTGGCTGGAATGATGTGAAAGTTGTCGTCAGGGCTTGAGCGAACCAAAACCAGCCGTAACGTTGCCTGGAAAGCGCGGCTAACATTCCTTCCGCAGCTTTTTTACCCAGCAGCCAGGCAGACCATACCGCTGAAAAGGTCCAGAAAGCCTGGTTGGGTCGCGGAAAGATGCAATAACATTTCTCCATGTGGAGTGCGCTATTTTGCGAGTAGAGGTCGTCTGAGATCTTGCGATCGAAAAGGCAGATACTGGAGGATCGATCGGGTAATAACGGGAAAGAAGTGACCTGGCAGGGTTTTTTGAATCCTGTCCATGTTTTAATTGCCTGAAAAAGAGCATGATAGATATTCTTTTCAAAGAATGTGGCCGGAGTGGTTAATTGTTGGGGGCGATAGCCGCGGGACGGCCAATACCATAAGGTCGAAGCATGATCGAAGACCTCTACCAGCAGCGCAGCCAGCATGGCTCTTACTGCACTTGAAGCATTCAACCTATCCAGAATATTGAAGAGGATCACAATGAGGTGTAACGCACGCGGTGTGTAACAGGCAAGCGTGTACTGAAGTGCTTTTTGGTTGTCGATACCTTCGATCGTACAACGTTGCAGAGCTCTAGACCGGTATACGGCGAAATTCCCGATCTGCTGCAGACAATCGATATCATATTGTGCCACCGGGAAAGAACCGCTTTCATGGCAGTGCGGGCAAATATAGACGACCAATTCAGGTATCTCTGCGTTCTTTTTCCAGACATATCCCTCTGCCATCACCGACCTGCCACAGTGGCGGCATTCCGTTTGATAAAGACTCTGGATATATTGATCCAGTTTCCGGGTATGCCATTCCTGCTCCAGAAGAAGATGTACACAGTTGCGGAATTCCTTTTCAGAATGATTTTGTGCCAGCACTTCTGTCATCAGGCGCAGGATGGGATTTTTTTGTGCCTGGAAAACACGGAAACCGGCGCCAGCCGCTTCTAACGTATATAAGGGATTTGACCCAAAGGGGTCGAGAATGTCACAACCTTCCGGGGCATTTCCTTGTAACCAGGTTGAAATTATCCCCTCATAGTAAGGAGGTAGAAAACGTTTTAATGGATAACGATAGATCGATTCCCCGGGTTGTATGAAGGTTATCTCATGCATGGGTTTGAGATCCTCCAAATCTAGTATACAGGATATTGAGATCCTGGTGCGCGATCTTCTGGTGTTAAAATCAGGTAATACGAAGAGGCATAAAATGCAGAGAAAATTGGAAATTCCGGGTAAAACCAAACCCTATGTGATGGCGCACCGTGGCAACCGTGTGCAGTGCCCTGAAAATACCCTGACGGCATTTCAACAGGCTTTCAAAGACGGGGCGGATATTCTTGAAACGGATTTGCATTTAAGTAAGGACGGTCAATTCATCTGTATCCATGATGGCACTTTGGACCGCACAACTGATCGAACAGGTAGGATCGAAGATCTAACCGCAACAGAGATCAAGCAAGCCTCTGCTTTCAATCACATGCCAGGTTTTGAAAAAGAGCGTGTGCCCTTGTTGAATGAAACAACTGCGATCTTGCCGGAAGATGTGGCGCTGGCGCTTGAGTTGAAAAGTGACCGTTTTCTGGAAGAAGATATTTGCCGCAGATTAGTAGGGGCATTGAAAGATGCCGGGGTGTTGGAACGCACCATTGTGCTTTCCTTCAGCATGTCTCGAATTTTAACCGTTCGCAAAACGGCAGCCGATATGCCGATCGGTCTGATCACCATGAAAAAGATCGTTCCACCACCCCAGGTGGATATGGTGGGACCTTTTTTCCCGATCTTATGGTTAAACCCCTTTTATTTGCATACTGCCCATGATCGTGGTTTGCTGGTCTGTCCGCTTGATCCGGTTCCGGAAGCGCGTCTGAAGCATTATCTCAGAATAGGTTGTGATGCCATCATCACGGATAATTCTGCTGTCACCTGCCAGGCAGTTGAAGATTTACTGCCGGTGCTCCATCCTGAGAAAGGAAAATAGGCGGTAGCAAAGATCCTGATTCCCGCTGATCTGGAAATAGCATGCAAATTCTTGAAACTTACCCAACTATGACCATTCTCCATCACTTCGATTCGGATGGAAAGTTGTGGGGCACTTCTCACCGTACGGTATGGGTCAGACGGGAGCAGATTTGGGAACGTTATGCGCGTTTTCCGTTCCATTCTCCACGTGATTATTTCGGCTTTGCCCGTTTGAGTGCACGGGCTTTTCGAGCGGATAAATGTAACCTTTATGTGAACCGCTTTGGCAGGGTATTGGGCATTCGGACGGGAAAAGTATATAAACTGGAAGAAGGGAAGAAACCGATTGCCTTGTTCAATATCAGGGGCGATTGTGTTCTGCACGGTTCATTGTGCGAAGATGAACAGGGGAATATTTATTTTGGGGAATATTTCATGAATCCTACCCGCGAGCCGGTACACATCTGGCAGGTCGGCAGTGATCTGCAAACCTGGCAGGTTGCCCATACTTTTCCTGGTGGGAGCATACGGCATATTCATGGCGTCTATCGCGATCCGTATGATGACCGGGCATTTTGGATCACGGTGGGGGATTTCAAGGGAGAATGTTTTATTTATAAAACCACCGACGGGTTTCACACTTTCACAAAATATGGCAGCGGCGAGCAGATATGGCGAGCGGTGCGGCTTTTCTTCACTTTCAGCCATGTGTGCTGGATCACCGATTCCAATCTGGAAGCCAACCATGCCTGCCGTATGGATCGTAAAAGTGGACGGCTTGAAACAGGGATCGGGATTGCCAATTCCGGCTGGTACGGTGCCACTACCCGCGAGGGATTGCATGTCGCTTTTACTACGGTAGAGCGTGGCGCCGGCATCACATCCAAATTCAGTGAGATTCTGGTCAGCGAAGATGCATTTCACTGGCGTTCGATCTATCGTTTCAAGAAAGATTGCTATAAACCATTGCAGGTTTTTAAATATGGTGTGATCAGTTGTCCATCTGGATGGATGAGTAACCATGATTTCTACATCAGTGGAGAGGGGTTGGTGGGGTTGGACGGAAGAAGTATGCGTATAGATATATCCAACGGGGGCAGGTAAAATGACAGGATCTCAAAAGTTCCTGCGGTGGACCAATTCGCTGTTTGCAGAACGCTACCTTTCAGCCGGACGTATCAATCGCTTTATCCTGAAAGAATGTCAACATTTGTCTGCTTTTGTCCGGTTGCAGGGGTTGGATGAGTTGAATGATCTGGACCTGCAGTATGTTCATCAGGTTTTCGACCTGACCTCCCAAATGGGATGGGTCACCAGTGTGCCGGATCTCTCGTCTGAAAGAAAGGTGGCAGATCGTTCGAAACCATCGCAAATTGATCGGCTGGCAGCCAGTACGGATGGCAGGTTAATTCACAAGAGCGTCCTTATTCCGGATTCAGCTGCATATTTATTAAAGATGGTGAGAGATGGGCAGATGGATGATCGCCTTGAGAAAAACATGGAATTGCTACTGCGCCATGTGGAAGTTAAAAGAGTTCGATCTTTGCAAAAATACGAAAAAAAGATGACCAGGACACAAATCTGGACGGAGAAGTGTAACTATGCCATTTTGTTTTCTGCTTACGCCCGTCAAAAGAAAGATTGGCGTTATTTGAATGCTGCTTTGAAATTGAATGAGTGGTTATGGAAAGAATACCATCGCCCGTTCTCGAGCAGACCATCTCTTCCATATCTGACTGCTCTGGTTGAACAAGAATTTACCTTAAGGGGGATAGAACAATGCTGAAAGTAGTGTTATTCGCTCCTATTCAGACCAGCCTTTATTCTCGCCTGATCTTGCATGGCTTGCTGCGTGACGAGCAGGTGCAGGTGATCGGAATAGTGGTGCGTACACCCTGGAACTTGAAGCGCATGCGCTCTGAATTCAGCCGCGATGGTGGACGCCTGGCACAAAAATTCATCCAAAAATTCTTGCTGCGAGAAAAAGCTTTTAGTGGCGCGAAAGTGGATAACCTGGCCGTCGCGGCACAACGTGCGGCTTTGCCGGGTGCCAATTTACGGCAGTTAGCCCGGCAGCATGCCATTCCATTTCAATCCGTCAGGGATTTGAATGAAGAAAAGTGCCTGGAATTTTTAAAGAAAATCGCCCCCGATATCATCGTTTTCACCGGCGGCGGGCTGGTGCGCCAGGCAGTTTTGGATATCCCTAAACTGGGCGTGTTGAATTGCCATACCGGCGTTTTACCTCCTTTTCGTGGCATGGATGTGGTGGAGTGGACCGCTATGGTGAATGAAGTTAACAACACCGGATTTGGCGTGACCTTGCATTATATGAATAAAGGGGTAGATACAGGTCCGATCTTGCTGGTGAAGAAGATCGAGTTGAATGTGCATGATACCTTTGCCTCCATTCGTATGCGATTGGAAGTGGTGATGGTGAATGCGATGCTGGAGGGAGTGCATGCCATCGCCGCTAGTTCGATCCGTTCAAAGCCCCAGGATATACAGGATGGCAGGCAATATTTTGTGATGCACCCGCGCATCAAGTGCATTGCCGGGCAGAAACTGGCAAAACAATTATCAGGGAAATAAAGAAAATTTCTTACATACCTGTAAAATGATAGGAATACAGCGGGGTGGTCGGTTCAAACTGCACCACTCCCATCGATGCTACACGAATATCGATCGGTAGTTGTATCTTGCTGCAGATCTGTATGGCATGGTTGATTTTATCTTCGGCGAAATCGGTTGCCAGGGAACAGTGCGGTACCCACTTGCCGGGTTGGTAGAGTTCCCATGGATGGTCGGCATCCTTTTTTAGTAAATCATGGAGCTGCTGGTGATACGAAAGCAGCTCCATGGTCACGGTTGCACCTAAAAAGACCACGTTGCTCTCATTTCTGAATAATCCCAGGTAAGCAAAGTTCAGGTCAAAGCCACGGGTCTCTTTTGCCAGTCCGGCAATTTTTTGTTCACAGGGCTGGCAATCCAGATCATCATAGATTGCCAGGGTCACATGCGGTGGAATTTCGGCACTATGTAAATAGGGGGCGACGTTGGTTCGCGCCAGTTCATGAATGACTTGTTCCAGGGGAGTGCTTTTTTGTGGGTCGAGGTAAAAAACGACAGCGTAAGGCATATTGGGTTTAATGATAGTTCAAACTTGAGCCACCGATGAATTCACGGATGACTGAATCGTTTGGAACAATACTGTCATTGTCAATTGCTTCGATCTTCTGTAGTAATTTCAATATCCGTTGCGAACGTTCCAATGCATCTTCTCGTAGTGCATCACCCTTGAATTGTTTCGACCATTTTTCAAAATAAGGAAGTAATTTGGGTTTATAAATTGAAAGTTCATAGGGCATGGCACTGTTGATGATGTAATCGGCACGGTTGATGTTGGGGATGATGTTGCGCAACTCACTGGAGCGCACGTAGTGCCAGTGGGTGAGGGTGCTTTCTGGATCGAGAGAGCGGAAAGCAGAATCGCGCAGCATACGGCGCATAAGCCTGATGTCAGTCCAGCGGATGTATTTGTCATCCTCATCTTTCATTTGCAACAGAGGTTCGAGAAATAACTTGAATTTCTGTTCATCTTCCACACCTTGTGTCAGGGCCGGGTATAGCCCATGCAAACTGTCGATCAGGATCACTTCGTTTTCCTTTAGCTTCATGGGGGTGTGATTGAGCAGGCGTTTGCCGGTCTTGAAGTTGTAAAATGGAATGTACACTTCTTCTCCGGCGATCAGACTAACCAGGTGCTCACTGATCAGATTGAGATCAAGTGCTTGGGGTGTTTCATAATCGTAATCGCCGAATTCATCTTTGGGGTGGTCATCCAGATCGAAGAAATAGTGATCGACATTCAGAGTGATCAGATTGATATTGTTTTGTTTGAGGATGCTCCCCAATTTGATGGTGGTGGTGGTCTTCCCGGAAGAGGATGGTCCCGTGATAAGCACTACTTTAACCTTATCTTTCCGGTCCAGGATCATCCTGGCGGCGATTTTGATATCTTCTTCGTAGAATATCTCTGAATCGCGGATGATATCCCCTGCTTCCCCTGCACGAATTCTCTGGTTATAACGCTCAATAGTGTGTAAATCTCTGGAAGATGCCCAATCCAGCACCTGCCAGATCTTTGCCCAGGGGATGTTTTGGGAAGGCTGGATGGTCTGTTCTTTTCTACCAGAGCGCATGCGTGCTCTCTCGTCGCGATATAAGATATATGCTTTGGCAACCTTGGAATGGCTATTTTCGATCAACATCTTTTCAACTGCATCCTGCACATCTTCCACCGTTGGAGGATTTTGAGAAGAAAAATGTTCTTCAAGATAAGCCACAACCTGCTTGGTTAATTGTTCGGCGGTCTCTTTGTCACGCCCACCGACGGCGACGGCAGCCCGATAAATAGCGTTGGTAATGCGCTGGGGAGTGAATGGCACTTTGATCCCATTTCTTTTGATAACATATTCAATTTCGCTCATCTCGCCCTCGCTTTTTACGAATTTGGTCTTTCTTTATACTATAACTATAAAGAATCCGGTAAGGGATTTCCATCATTATTGTATAAGAAAAATTATTGTTTCTCAGAAGAGAATTTATCGGGTTCGAACGCTGCTGAAGTATTCCTGTTCGATCGACTGCCATGTTTCATCGGTTTGTGCGTTGAAATAGGGTCTGAAAAGCTGCATCCTGTTTTGGATCATTTCCAGCATGCGGTTGGCAACCCGCCGGATGGCGAAATGGGCATTGGGAGCGGTGCGCAACTGGGTGAAATGTATCGCAGTGCGTAAGTTGAACCCTGCCAGTACGCGCCGATTGTAGGCATTGGGGATCACGTAAGATGCAGCCGCTTGCTGGTGGTGAACGATTTGTTCGTACGTGTCCCTGGCAAGCTGCATACTTTCTTCGAAATCAGTTTCCAGTCCGGCGTCAACCAGTAAACGCGGTACAGCATATCCCTCGTGAGGTGTCAAAGCTTGTGCAGTTTGTGTCATCATGCGGTGGCGTTTGAATTCAAAATAGGCGCCCTGATCCATCAGGATGTCGAAAACGAAGCGGCTGTATTCCAGTTCTCTCAGGGGAATATCATGCGCATCCAGGTTGCCGAAAAGAACATCGAGCAATTCGCGTTTTTCATCACCGCTCATCGTCTCCGTCACTTGGGTGAGATTGCCATAAGCAGTCTCTCCGAACCGGTACAATAATGCGGTAAGGATACGTTCTTCAAATTCTTCGTCAAGATCGACCAGTTCACACCAATCATGGTTTTGATTTTCACTGGCGGGCAATGAGTGCAGCAATTCGGAGGTCTGCTGGCAAGCCTGCTTTAAATAGGGAACTGCCTCCACATATTTGATCAGGGCTGGTAAGTGGGTGAGAGCCACCTGTTTGATTTCGCTCCCGATCTGGCGCACTTCTTCCAGTGGGTGTGAGAGCATCTTGCGCAGGGCGTGCTCGAGGGAACGTGCATTGATGGTTATACCAACGTTGGCAGTAGCGGCTGCTGGAAGATAGTAACGGCAAACGTCCATGCAACGGGCATGGATTTCTCGTTCGGTGTAATTCTTGTGTTGAGATTGTGCTTCTTGCTCAAGGTGAGCTCGAATCACTGGAAGGGCGGCATGGTATTTATTGAATAAGGTGCTGACGGTGCTTTGATAGAGATCCAACCAACCGGATTTCTTTATTTCATCCGGGATGAAAAAATGATCCGCGCTCCATACTTGATAGCGGGATGATTTTTCAGTGTAGGATGCCAGCCGGTTGGATTCAAGGCATTCTACTGCCAGGCGTGAGATGTTTTCTACTGCAATATGCAGCACGGCGTGTTCGGCAACGGATGCGTGTCCATAACCAACCACCCATTTCTCATGAAACCGGGAGCTTTTTTCATCAGACAGTTCGTGTGCGATTTGGTCGAATGATTGGGGCGAGCGAGAGGTTTTAGCGAATGTAACGGCGATCGTTTCCGGATTTAGTTCCCTGGAATCCAGGAGGTAAATTCGCCTGTTATCATTCATTATTAATTATTTCCCTGGTTAACTGGATATCTTTTTCGACTTGACTGGTAAGTTCTTCAGCATTGTTGTATTTTATCTCATCTCGCAGTCTGCGTACAAATTCGAGGTTAACCAGTTTCCCGTAGATGTCCTGTTCCCAACCCAGGATAAATGCTTCCACGGTGCGATCTCTGGGGGTGGGATAGAAGGTTGGGCGTACCCCGATGCTGACGGCTGCCGGGCGCACTGCTTCGTTGATGTGGATACGAGCAGCATAGATGCCATTGGCAGGTAACAATTTATGATTCTCAAATGCAATATTGGCAGTCGGCATCCCTAACTTTTTACCACGCCCATCCCCGTGTACGACCTCTCCCAACAGGGAGTACCAGCGTTGTAAGTACGGAAAGAGATTTTCTACCGATCCTTCAGTAACCATATTTCTGATCAGGCTGGAAGAAACCGGGAAATTCCCCAGGGAGATAGGTTGCTGGATCTTGACAGAAAACCCCAGTTCTTTGCCAAATTTCTCTAATTTTCCGGCATCCCCCTCACGATTCGCGCCAAAGTGGAAATCATACCCGATATAGATCTCTTCAAAACGGAACCGTTTGAAAATATGAGTGATGAAATCCCGGGCACTGGTTTGAGCCAGTTCTTGATTGAATGGCAAGATTATAGTCTGGTCAATACCCATCTGGCGTAATAGCCCTTCTTTTTCCAGATTGGTAGTCAGATAGAAAGGATTTTGAATTTTACGGAAATATACCGTTGGGTTGGGGAAGAAAGTAATGACAATCGCAGATTGGTTCGCCTGGTGTGCATTTGAAACAAGCTGTTGAATGATCGTTTGATGGCCTATGTGCAAGCCGTCAAACGATCCAATGGTCAAACGAGAATTCAATGAATGGTTGAGGTTGTTCACGTCTATGAGAAAAATACTTTTTTAGGTTGATATTCTCCACTTTCACTATCGAATTGCATTAATGCCACCAGTTCACCCTGTTCGGAAATGGCACGAGTCATGTCGCCAATATTTTCTTCTCTTTTAACCCGGTGCCCGTGGCGAACCAGATCTACTTCTTCATCCGTGAGGTTGATCGTTGGCCACTCTCCAAGTGCATCCGCTGCCGGGATGAGATATTTGTACCAGGTGCCATCTTGAAAAGCTTCGGTTAATTTTCTAAGTGAGATAGCATCTTTCAACGTGAATTTACCACTCTTGGTGCGTCGTAACCCTGCCAGCATAGCTCCGCAACCAAGCACTTCACCCAGGTCGTTAGCTAATGAACGAACGTAGGTGCCTGAAGAGCAGTGTACGTCTACTAAAGCTTGCGGAGGATCCCACTCCAACAACTCCAGATCATGTACATGAATGATGCGTGGTTCAAGTTCTACCTCTTCTCCTTTGCGAGCCATTTCATAAGCTTTACGCCCATTTACTTTCACTGCCGAATAAGGCGGGGGAACCTGTTCGATTTCACCGACAAAACCTTGCAAGGCTTCGTCGAATTGTTGGGCGGTGATATCTTCTGGGGAAGTTCCACCGGTGACAGTGCCTTCCTCATCAAAAGTATCGGTTTTCTTTCCGAGCTGGATAACCGCATGATAGCGTTTATCTTCCGCGGAAACATATTCACTCAAGCGTACTGCTGGTCCCAGTAAGATAACCAGAACACCGGAAGCACGTGGATCGAGGGTGCCGGTATGCCCGGCGCGTTTGATGCGTGTACCATTGCGAATGATCTGTACCACATCATGAGAAGTGATCCCAATGGGTTTGTCTACGACCAAAACGCCCGAAACCGAATTCTTGAGTTGAGTTCTTCTATCATCCATTCAAATACTCCTAATTGTGAATCTTTTTAAGATAATTTTTCGTAGCCCTTAGTACATCCTGCTGAGTTTTCTGTAATGATAGTCCGATTTCAGCTCCTGCGGCTGCCGGATGTCCACCACCCCCAAATTGTGCTGCGATAGTTGCTACATTAACCTCTGAGCGCGAACGCCAGCTAACCTTACATGCATTTTCCCCTTGTTGATTGAATAAAATCGATATCTCTGCGTCCTGAATACTGCTGAGAAAATTAGTTAGATCAGCATCATCTCTTCCTGCATAGCCGGATTTTTCTCGATCTTCACAGGTGATTACAGTATATATGATATTTTCTTCCTTTTGAAGTTTGCTTAATGCATAGCTCCATAATAGACTTGCTTCCCAGCTTACGTCCGTTAATGCGCGTTGATAAGTATCGGTAAGTTGTGCACCTTTTTCCATCAATTGTGCTGCCACACGAAGTGTATGTGCTGTGGTGTTGGGGGTTCGGAAGCCGATGGTATCCGTGATGATACCCATCAACAATGCATTGGCAGCGGAGACAGGAATGGGCATGCTCCATTCCTGGAGCAGATCAAAAATGATCTCCGCCGTTGCTGCGGCTTTGTCGTTTACATAATTCAAAGTGGCGAACTGCGTATTGGTAGCGTGATGATCGATATTGATGTCAATATGCTTATCAGTAAAAGATTTTGCCATACGTGGTTGATCAGCACAATCCAACGCGATGATGATATTTTCATCCCCATTTATTGCAGGTTCATTTTCAATATTTAAATATCGAAAACGCTGGGGTAGAGTTTCCTCAAATGCCATGCTGACCGGTTTTCCATATGCCTGCAGGGCTGACCCGAATCCGAGTACAGATCCAATCGCATCGCCATCGGGTCTGATGTGTGCTACCAGTGTAATGGACGAGGCAGTATCAATTCTCTGGAGAATAATATTACTGATCGGTTCTTCCCTGTTCATTACCTGATTCTTTCTTTTCGCGTTCCGCCTGAATTTGATCGAGCAGATGCTCGATCCTCTCTGCCCGTTCAGGTACGGGATCCCAGAAGAAGCGCAGTTCCGGGAATGAGCGTAACTGGATTTTCTTGGCGAGCTGGCTGCGCAAGAAACCCTTGGCATGGTTTAGTCCAGCCAGGATATCCGTTTCTCGCTCTTTCCCTTCCAGAGCGGATACGAAGATATTTGCAAATGCAAATTCGCGGTCAACATTGATATCTGTAATGTAGATCCCCTCCAGACGGGGGTCGTGAATATCACCACGTACAAACATCTCTGATAAGTCTTGCTGCATTCGGTCAGCAATTTTTATTAATCGTGTCTTTGATGGCATTCTAACCTATTCGTACCTAACCGGCGGCTTTTTCCTCAAATGTAAAACACTCTAAAATATCACCTTCGACAAAGTCATTGAACCCTTTAACCCGGATACCGCATTCAAATCCCTCACGCACTTCCCGCACATTCTCTTTTTCACGCCGTAAGGATGCGACCTCTCCTTCGGTTAATACCTCACCATTTCGCATGACACGCATTTGTGCATTTCGACGGATAGTCCCTTCAATCACTTTACAGCCAGCAATTTTACCAACTTTTGAGAAAGAAAAAACAGTTAATACCTGCGCTTTTCCAAGAATAACTTCCTGTTTTTCTGGCTCAAGCATACCTTTTAACGCTTTTTCGATATCTTCGGTCAGACGGTAGATAATATCATAAAGTCGGACGGAGATGCCTTCACTTTCTGCAAGTTTGCTTGCCGAACCATCCACGTCAACATTAAATCCCACTACGATAGCGTTGGAGGCAGATGCCAGCATGATATCGCTTTCACTGATATTGCCGGTTTCGGCATGCAAAACGTTGATCTTGATCTCTTTTTGATCGATATCATTCAGGGTCGAGATGATGGGATCCAACGAACCCTGCACATCTGCTTTGATGATCAAACGCAGTTCACGTACTTCACCTGCCTGGAAACGGTTGAAGAGGTCTTCCAGGCTGGCTTGTTTTTTATTCAGTTTAGCTTCTGCCAATTTTTCTTTGCGATCGTTCACGATCATGCGTGCTTCTTTATCAGAATCGGTTACTTGGAAGAGATCACCTGCTTGTGGAACTTCGTTCAACCCCAGGATTTGGATTGGGGTCGAAGGTCCCGCTTCTTCGATCTTCTCGCCTAAAAAGCCGGACATCGCCTTGATATTCCCGTGGGATAAACCGACTACCACAGCATCACCTTGATGCAAGGTGCCGTTCTGAACCAGCAGGGTGGCGACCACACCACGGGCTTTATCAATCTTCGCCTCGATGACCGTTCCGATCACTTTCCCTTTTGGATTTGCCAGAATCTTGCAGTTATCGGCTACCAGCGTGATAGCCTCCAATAGATCCTCTAATCCCAGTTTCATCTTGGCTGAAACGGGCACAACGATGGTATCGCCATCCCACTCATCGGGGACCAGGCCGGCGTCTGCCAGTTGTTTTTTAACGCGATCGGGGTTGGCATCGTCACGGTCGATTTTGTTCAAAGCCACAATAATGGGCACCCGTGCAGCCTTGGCGTGCGCAATAGCTTCTTTGGTTTGAGGCATTACCCCATCGTTGGCGGCGACCACTAACACTACTATGTCGGCTCCCTGTGCCCCGCGCGCTCGCATGGCAGTAAAGGCTGCATGCCCCGGAGTATCGAGGAAGGTGATCTTGCGATCTTTATGGACTACCTGGTAAGCACCGATATGCTGGGTGATGCCACCGAATTCACCGCCTGCCACATCGGAATGGCGGATGGCATCCAATAAGGTGGTTTTTCCATGATCTACATGTCCCAGGATGGTGACTACCGGGGGGCGTTTTGTAAGATTCTTGGGGTCTTCATCTTCAATCAATTTCCGCCACAGTGGAATTTCTCCGAGATCCTCTTCTTTCAATTCTGGAATCTCCAGGGTTGCTTCCACACCTAATTCAGCACAAACGATGGCAGCCGTATCAAAGTCAATGATTTGATTGATATTTGCCATGACACCGTTAGACATCAATATCTTGATGATCTGGATCGGGCTTGATCCGATCTTTTCCCCTAGATCTCGGATGGTGATGCTGACTGGTAACTCTACGCTCTTTTTCCCGTTCTCGCTCATTTTTGCCTCCGTTATGCCGTGCCCCTTAACATGCACTGTTTATCATACCTATTATGTGAGCGAGATATCCTGCCCGGTGAAACCAGGCGTTTGCATTCAGTTCTGCATTTTCGAGGTATTCTCCGGCAGGTTGGCTATATAACCGAGTAGGTATGCCTTATCCTGCTCACTGATATCCGTTCGTAATGCTTTCGCCAGGCTGCCCTTTAAGGCTCGCTCCCAACATTCCTTAGTGGTGTGAATATACGCGCCACGCCCATTCAACTTGCCGGTCGGGTCGACCAGAATTCCCTCAGACGTGCGGACAATGCGGATCAATTCTCTTTTTGAAAGAACTGCCCGGCATCCCACACAGGTTCTTTGGGGAATGTGTTTCTTGGGTAGTTTTTGTGCTTTCACCACCGTTCTCTTATTCTATTCTTCTTCCCAACCCCATTCCTCGTCACCTCTTTTATGTTTCTTTTTAACCAGGGTCAGGTCAAGATCAGGATCATATTCGATTTCCTGATATTTACGTTTCTTTTTCTTCTTTCCGTCTTTATCGCTATCCTCTTCTTCATCTTCTTCTTCAAAAGATTTTTCGGAAATTTTCTGCGTTTCCAACTTGAACATCTCTTCAAAGGATAGCTCTTGTCCGGCTTCTTCCTTATTTTCAGGTTGCTTTTCTTCTTCTACCAAAGCCTCTGCTTCAACAGCGGGCTGTACTATAGCTTCTTCTTCAATCTCCTCTGTGACTTCGGGCTCGACCTGAGCAGGGGGTTCTGATTCTTCGGCTATTTCCATAGCGGGTTCCTGTTCGATGACCTCGGGTTCTGCTTGCGCCGGCAGGAAATCAGCCAGGTTGTTCACCATTTCTTCAATCTTTTCCAGTGTCTTGGGTCCGATTCCGGGCAAGCTTAAAATGGCATCGGAATTGGTTTTATATTTCAGTGCAAGTTCGCCAAGATTGATGATGCCCCCGTCGCTGAGAATAGCCAGCAAGCTTTCCGGTAGCAACTCGTCTGTCAACGGGACGTCAAACGCAACTTTGGGAATGGTCTGTAAGACTTCCTGAATGGCTTTTTCTTGCGCTACCAGTACTTCCTGGCGTTCAGCATACAGGTCATTTTCCACCATATCCACAAATTTTGCCAGGGTGTCATAGTCATCCATGTTGAGGATGCGCCCTTCGGTTTTGCGTGCCATGATCTCTTCAGCTTTGCTGATCTCTTCTTGGTATAAGTCGGCTTTTTCAGACAATTCCTTATCATTCTTCAGAGCAAATAACCAGTCTGAAACTGCTTCTGCCAGGCTCTTGATATCGATCCGCCAACTGGTCAAACGAGCAGCGAGCCGCGCATTTTGTCCATCACGACCGATGGCCAGTGATAATTGATCTTCGGGTACTACCACCAAAGCGGTTTTAGCATCTCGATTGGTTTCGTTGAGATAAACGCCATTGACACGTGCAGGACTGAGCGCTTTCGCAATGTAAATACGAGGGTCTTTATTCCATTCGATCACGTCGATCTTTTCATCGTGCAACTCGCGTACGATGGCTTGGATGCGCACGCCACGCTGCCCTACACAAGCGCCCACCGGGTCGATGCCCTGCTGGGTGGCAGAAACAGCCACCTTGGCACGCTGACCGGGTTCACGGGCGATAGAACGGATCTCTACGATGCCGTGGAAGATCTCGGGAACTTCATTCTCAAGCAGTCTGCGCAAGAAATCGCGATGTGTTCTGGAGAGGATGATTTGCGGACCGCGTGGTGAGTCTTTGACTTCTGCCACCAGGGCACGTATTCTATCGTGGATGCGGAATCGCTCGAATGGGATCATCTCCTTGCGTGGCATGGTCCCTTCGGCTTTCATTTCCAACCCAATGGTCAGACCATGAGAACCAGTTGCTTGAACAACACCGCTGATGATCTCACCGATCTGTTTGGCATAATAGTCTAATTGCATCTGCCTTTCGGCTTCACGGATCTTTTGCTGAATGACCTGGCGAGCCGTTTGTGCTGCAACCCGCCCAAAATTTTCAGGAGTACTTTCAACCAATACCATATCGCTTAATTCAGCATTAGGATCATATTCCTTCGCAACTTTCAAGAGGACCTCTGTGCGGTCATCTTGAACATCATCAACTACTTCCTTCTCTGCAAAGATACGGAATTCCCCTTTATCAAGATCAATTTTAGCAACAACCTGCTGAGCACTGGATGCGTTGACAGATTTGCGATAGGCTGAGACCATCGCAGATTCAAGTGCATGATAAATGACTTCTTTGGGAAGCCCCTTATCTTCGAGCACTTCGTTGAATGCTAGAATGATTTCATTCTTCATGACTCTTTATCTCCACTTTGATTACTCTAATAATACGAAGAAAAGTGGGGGTTGCCCACTTTCCGGTATTTTCAATGAAGCTGGAACTAACGCATTTATTCTAACATGAATTAGAGAGAGCGGCAAGTTTTCCTGAGATAACTCTCCCATATTAATATTGGAGGTTGTGTTTGACTAAAATATATTAGAGAACCATGTTGTTTTCAATAAGTAGTGTTTGAAGTTTGCCAATATCGACATCCGCTGGACATGTATTCATCTTTATATAAAGCGCAGCGGCGCTTCCGGCAGCCTGCCCAAGTGCCATAACCGGGGCAGTGACCCGCAGGGATGCGAAAGCGTCATGACTGGATGAAACCGCGCGACCGGTAACAAGCAGATTGTCTATTCTTTGCGGAAGTAAAACCCTGTATGGAATTTCATAGGATTTTTTGAAATCTATCAGGGTCATTGCTGCGTTATCCGGCATATGGATATCAATGGGATATCCGCAGCGCGCGATTCCATCTGGGAACGCTGTGCTGTTGATGATGTCGGTTTCCGATAATTGAAATTGTCCGGCAATCCGGCGGCTCTCACGAACGCCGATCTGAGAGGGGGTTTCAAGTAGAAAAGAATTTTCAAATCCGGGCAGACTTTCTTGCATGAAGGTGGTCAGCAGTTCAGCCTGTTTTCTGCCCGTTATTTCAGCCCGTGTGATAGGCTCTGCCCGGGTAGGGTCTATATCCAGAATTCTGGTGGTATTCACGGTGATCTCTCCCGGGCGCGGTCCGATAAAGAACAGGAATCGGTCCCTGGGGATGGAAGCCGGAGCTTTTTTCCAGTGTTTGAAAAAGCCGGAAACGCCCGTAAGAGGAAGATTCTTGCTGTCAACCGGGACCGCGGGAGTATAGAATTCGTCAGGGTGTTCAAGGTAGTATGCCTTGATCGGTGCAACCTTTACGCCTCCTAATCTGAAAATGTAGGTCATTGCCTGTACCTTGCCATCGTTGGGACGTCCCAGAACGCAGGGAGCGCCGGAAAGGGCAGCCACATCGGCATCTCCGGTGGCATCAATGATGAGCTTGCCCTTGACTTCTGCATTACCGTATTTCCCAACCGTTTTCAGGCTTGTGATTTTGCGGTCAGTAACCTGAAGCTCTGAAACGAAAGAATGAAGCAGGATATCAACATTGGCGTCGGAAAGCAGATCCAGAGCCAGTGATTTATAAACCTCTTTATCAAAAGGGGTGACCGACCATACAAATCCCGAGCTATCGCGTAAATGACCGGGAGAACCGCCTCTTTCGATCAAATGGTCAACAATTTCCTGGGCAATGCCTTTGATGACCTGATTGCCACTGAGATCGTGGAAGGTGAACCAGGGATAAACCAGCGCAGAAGATGACATCCCTCCGAGAAAACCGTATCGCTCGATGAGCAGGGTAGATACATTCGCTCGACCGGCTGCCAGGGCTGCGGTGATCCCTGAGGGACCTCCGCCCACAACAATGACATCATATTGCTTTTTCATAATTACTCTCCAAAATGTTCACCAAATTGCGCTTGACATTGTACCTGCTTCTTATTATACTATGATAGTAAGTACAATGACTTTACAAACTAATCCCATTCAAATAGCTTCAGGATTAATGCTGTACTTACAAAGAAGTACTGTGCCATTTGATCCAGCATAGTCTGTACATTTTACAAATACAAAACCGATGAGAGAAAAATGCATAGAAACACCTATACAATTGGCATAGATATCGGGGGCACTAAAATTGCCTTCGCACTTATTGACAGCGAAGGGACCGTACGGGAAGATAAAAAAATTCCCACCAACCTGTCAGGGGGCACTGAATTTATTCAAAATGAAATCGGCAAGCAGGTAAATAGTTTTATCAAAAAATATGGCTCCAGTATTATGGGTATTGGTTTGGCAACACCGGGATATATTGATCCGGTTGCAGGAATCGTGAAAAATGCGGTGAATTTGAATTGGAAAGATGTGCATGTGGTCGATATTCTAAAAAATTCAATAGAAATGCCGCTTCCTATATATCTGCAAAGGGATACGGTTGCCGAGACACTGGGCGAATACTATTTCGGAGCCGGTAAAAATTGTCAAAATTTTGTGTTTTTAGGGATCGGGACCGGTTTTGGGGCAGGGGCGGTAACCTCAGGACATTTGTTAACCGGTTTCCATAATATGGCTTTGGAGATTGGACATCTATCGGTTGATGAAAAGGGTCCACCATGCGCCTGTGGAAATGTTGGGTGCATTGAAACGATCCTTTCGGGAAAAGGACTGGTCAACCGTGCAAATGAGCTTTTTGATGCTTCCCATGATCCGGTTTATGTAAGAATGAAAGATTCCATCACTGCCAGACAGGTTCTCCGCATGGCAAAGGCACATGATCCGATGGCTGAAGAATTGATGGAAAAGATGGCGAAATCATTGGGATTCATATGTGCAGTGCTCAAATCTGTCATCGATCCCGAGCGATTCATCATCGGCGGCGGGCTTGGAAAAGCCATTTTCAATAAGCTGACTGATGCGGTAGAAAAAGAAATGAATGCCCGTGTTTTTAAAATGGATGATCAACCTACACATTTCTATAAATCGAGTTTGAAAACAAGCGCAATGGGTGCAGGTGCGATGGTCTGGTATTTCAATAATATATTGCCGAATTCACTAAAGAACAAAAATGAATAAGGAGGATACCAGGAAAATAATAAACTTATAAATAGCTTATCGAAAAAGAATCTATTGTTATTTGGAGGAAAAGATAGTCATGAAAAAGAATAAACTGTTTCTTGTTTTTGCCGCCATGATCGTTGTGGCGATGATCTTCTCCGCATGCGGTTCAGAGACTGATGCTGCCGTCAATGAACCTGCGGATGAAGCTACGCTTGAAGAAGTCAGCGATGAACCTGTGAATATTAAATTCACTTTGTGGGGCAGTGAAACCCACATTGCTCTGCTGACTGAAATTGCAGAAGAGTATCGGGTCGATCACCCCAATGTGACCTTTGAATTTGTGAGCATTCCTGTGACCGACTATGTTTCAAAACTGGCTGTTCAGCTGGCTGGGAATGATCAACCGGATATGGGCTGGATGCTTGAATCCCCGGCTCTGGGTTGGGAGGATGCCGGTGCGCTGGTAGATCTGGCGCCCTATTTAACGGATGATGTCGATTTCAACCTGGCTGATTTCTCTGATTCTTCCCTCTCGCTCTGGACGCAGGATGAAGCGCTTTATGGTATTCCATTCTCCACCTCTCCGATGTTCATAGCCTATAATGCGGACCTGTTTGAGGCGGCAGGATTGGATACCCCCTCAGAATCCTATGCCAAAGGCGAGTGGACCTGGGAGAAATTCGCCGGAGATGCCAAAGCTATTACCGATCTGGGGAATGGCTCGATCGGGTATGTGCATATTGATGAGATCAGCACAAACCCCTGGCGTTTATTGGTACCGGTAATGCAGGCCTACGGCGGTGGCTCCTGGAACGAAGCTGGAAGCACCTGCTTGATGAGCAGCGATGAGTCCGTTGAGGCAGCTACTTTGATCCACGACATGATGTATGTGGATAACAGTATCGTAAAACCGAACGAAAAAGTGGATTTCACTTCGGGCACCGTGGGTATGACCATGCGCCAGCTAAGCTGGTTGAGTTCACTGGCTGATGTTACTTTTGATTGGGATTTTGCTCCCCTGCCCAGCGGACCTGATGGAGCGAAACCGATCGTTGGTCAGGCGGCAGTGGTTGTTTTCAATGCCAGCCCCAACCAGGCAGTGGCGATCGATTTCTTGAAATTCTTATTGAATGAAGAGAACAGCGCCAAATTATCGCAGTTCTTCCCGCAGGCTCGCGCTACCGTTCTGGATGCAGGTTCTATTGAAGCTACCAATCCAACCTTGAATCCCGAAAGCATTCAGACTGCGATCATCGATCAGATCAAGAACGGCACCGTTTTACCCAGCCATGTAGAATATTCAAAGATCGATCTGGCTGTGCGCGCGGAATTGGACAAATTGTGGACAACCGATGTTGACGTCGCGGCAATCATGAATTCTGCCTGCGAGGTGATGGCTCCCTATTTGAATCAATAGACATTTAGATAAAATAAGAGTGTATCCGGGGTTCCCCGGATACACTACTTTCAATAGGACTATCGTATCTATCGTGAGGAATGATGAAACGGAAATCACTTTCACAGGCAAAACTGGATAATCTGGCCGGGCATCTCTTTATTGCTCCTCAATTCATCGGTTTTCTTTTATTTGTGGCAGTACCGATTTTTGCGGTGATCATATTCAGTTTTCAAGACCGCAATTTGTTAACAGGTACTTGGGAATGGATAGGGTTCGATAATTATTCATTCATGTTTACCAAAGATCCTTATTTCTATAAGGTTGTGCGCAACAGTCTGGTTTTTTCGTTTGGTTTGATAATCATGAATGTATCATTAGCCCTGTTTCTGGCCCTGATCCTGTTTCAAAACAAGAAGGGTATGGTCTTCTTCCGCACGTTATTCTTCTCACCTGTGGTTACTTCAACGGTGGCCTGGGTTTTGGTTTGGAGTTTCATGCTGCAGAGCAACCAGGGCACCATCAATCAGTTTCTAAACCTCATTGGTATTCAGGGACCCAACTGGTTGGGGAGTACAGAATGGGCGATGTTTTCGGTGATCTTTATTCGGGTCATTAAGAATGTTGGATTGAACATGGTTATTTTGATCGCAGCATTGAAGGATGTTCCTTACGATCTGGTGGAAGCGGCTCGTGTGGATGGTGCCAATACATTACAGTGCATCAGAAAGATTATCATCCCCATGATCGCTCCAACGATCCTGCTAGTAGTTATCATTACCCTCATTGGCTCCATGAATGTTTTCGATCACATTATGCTGCTGACGGCGGGTGGACCCTCCAATTCCACGCTGGTGCTGGCATATTATGTCTACTACCAGGCTTTCTTGACCAATGAGATCGGGTATGCCAGTGCGTTGGCGGTTGTTCTCTTTGTGGTTGTTCTGGGGTTGACCTTCTTGCAGTGGAATATGAGAAAGAAATGGGTATATTATGAACAATAATCAAAAACTGCCGCGCCTGCTCCCCAAATGGTTCCGCAATTTTCTGTTCTATCTTGGGTTGCTGCTCCTGGCGATCCCATTTATCTTCCCCTTTTGGTGGATGGCGACCAGTTCGTTTAAAACCTATAAAGAAATTTTTGCCTACCCGCCTACGCTGCTGCCCGAATCATGGCATTTTGAGAATTTCATCACGGCTTTTACCTATCAACCTTTTGGCAGGCAGTATTTGAACAGCCTGTATATTTCTCTGACAGTAACGGCGGGTGTTTTGATCGTTTCTTCTCTTTCGGGATATGCGTTTGCCAGGATCAATTTCAAAGGACGAAATTTCCTTTTTATGTTGTTGCTGAGTTCTCTCATGATGCCTCCGGAGGTGACCATCATTCCGAATTATTTGATCATGAACAGGCTTGGATGGACGAACACCCATATTCCCCTGATCATCATTCCTATTCTGGGGGCTGGGGGAGTATTTGCCACTTTCATGATGCGCCAGTTCTTTATTTCTCTGCCGAAGGATATGGAAGATGCCGCCAAGATCGACGGGTTGGGCTGGTGGGGTATCTTTTGGAAGATTGGACTTCCACTGGCAAAAGCCCCTATTGCGGCTGTTGCAATTATCACTTTTTTGAACAGCTGGAACAGCTTTTTAGAGCCATTGATCTATTTGAATGACACCCAAAAATATACTATCCCACTTGCCCTTACTGGGTATATCGATGCATATGGAGCACCTATGTGGTCCGTGCAAATGGCGGCAACCACGCTCTCTGTTTTACCGGTTCTAATTTTCTTTATTCTTGCACAGCAGCAGGTGGTGGAAAGTTTTGCAATGTCGAGCGTGAAAGGATGAAAAACCATAGGAGAAATATATGAGAGCAGATAAAGTTTATTCCATTGGTGTGATCGGATTGGGAGTTTTCGGTGCCAGACATGCTTCGGTTTGTTTGCATCACCCGAATTTTCATCTGGTCGGTGTAGCCGATATAAAAGAAGAAGTGGTTAAAAAATACTCGAGTGAATTTGATGTTGCTGGTTTCACCGACTACTGCGATTTGCTGGCGGTGCCAGAACTGGATGCCGTAACGATTGCAGTATCAGACCAGTTCCATCATGAACCCTGCAAGGATGCTGCAAAGAAGGGAATTCATATTTTCCTGGAGAAACCTATTGCCGATAACAGCGTTCATGCGCAAGAAATAATTAGCGCTGCCAGAAAAAACAATGTCAAATTAATGGTTGGTCATACACTCCGCTTTGATCCGCGGTATATGGCGATCAAGAGAACCATCGATGAAGGAAAACTGGGAGAGATCATCCATGTGTATGCAAGGCGCAATGCCACCGTAAAAAGCGGAAGAAGGCTGCAGGGCAGAGTGGATGCCATGATCTTCCAGGGTGTTCATGATATTGATTTTTTGCAGTGGCTGACCGGTTCGAAAGTATCCAAGGTGTACGCTGAAGCTACTTCCAATATCCTGAAAGACTTGAAGGTCAATGATACGACCATGGCAACCCTGCGGTTTGGGAACGGTGTGATCGGATTGCTTGAGCAGTCGTGGGCTTTACCGGCTGATATGCCCTCTCCTCTGGATGTTGAGCTGGAAGTGGTTGGCACCGAAGGATCGGCGTATCTGGATCTGCGTTCTCAATCTATTTCTATTGTTTCCGGGGGAAGGCTGAATCAGCCTGATCTGATTTATGGTCTTCCGGATCAGCACTTTTTGATCGATGAATACAACCATTTTGCGAAATATCTGAATGGAGAAGTTGAAGCAAAGGTCAGCGGAGAAGAAGCCTTGAGCGCCTTAGAAGTAGCGGAAGCAGTCATGCGTTCTGCAGAATCCGGTAAACCTGTTTTATTACCTTAAATTCAAACTGGAGATGAAGTTATGTCACGATTTGTAAATGCACTGATGAAGGCACGCCAGGAAAAGAAGCTCGTATTGATCGCCAGCCTGCCGCGCAACGATGCGGAACTTGCCCGTGCGGTGCGGGATGCCGGCGCCGATGCGGTGAAAATTCACATGAATGTCCACCATCATGCCAGCAACACAACTTTTGGTTCCCTTGATGAAGAACGAGAAAAACTAACCGCGATCCTCAAGGTCTGCGAAGGCAAACTCACGGGTATTATGCCGTTCGCAGCCCCGGTAAGTGACCCCGATACGCTGAAAGAACTGTCGGAGATGGGATTTGATTTTTATTCACAGTATTTGGCGCATGCGGTCTGCGGATGTTTTCCTTCCCCTGAGAAGACCGCCCGCATGCTGGCGCTGGCGGTGGATGACCCTATTGAGCTGGCAGAGGGGTTGGATCGCCTGCCAACGGAAGTTTGTGAACTATCCATCATGGATGGAAGCACCTATGGCCAGCCGTTTACCTATCATGATCTTTTACGGTATGCAGCAGTGAGAGGGAAAACAAAGAAACCGCTTGTGGTCCCATCGCAGCATTTGATTACCCCCGAATCTGTTTCAGATCTGATTGAAATTGGAATAGAAGGATTGATGATCGGAGCAGTGGTAGCCGGATCGACCGTAGAAAGCTGGGTGGAAAGTGTAAAAAATTTTCGAGAGGCTATTGATAACGTGTAATCTTGTCTTTCCCCTTGAAACGGCAGGTGATATGGTGTCGCCTGCCGTTGTATTTTAAGATGACTATGATTGGGAGAACAGCAGGGAATAATCGGTAGCCAGGATGGCAGTCGCACCCAGGATGATGCTGTTTTCTCCCAGTTGTCCAATTTCTATCTTGGTATTGAGCATGGGCTTTTGCAGTGAGTACTTCTGTGCAGAATCATGAATCGCATTCAGCCATTTTTCTCCAAAGCAGGTCATATCTCCTAAAAGAACGATCTTTTGAATGTTCAAGACGCCCACAATACTCGCGATGACTATGCCGATGTATTCCGCAGTATCAAGGACGAGTTTTTGGGCGAAAGAATCCCCCGCATCGAACGCTTCTTTTATTGCAGGCAGATCAATTTGCTTTGGCTCATGCGGAAGAGCGCTTTCGGGGAAATCCCGGATACCTGCTCTGGCTTTTTTGATCAAAGCCTGTGCACTGGCGACCGTTTCGAGACATCCATGGTTGCCGCAGCGGCAGAGTTCTCCGCCTTCTTTTACCACCACAATATGCCCGATCTCACCCGCGCACCCACCATCTCCCTGAAAAAGTGATCCCTTGATGACTATACCTGCTCCTATTCCGCGCCGGATGTTGATCAAGACCATACTTTCTTCGGGAGAATAACCTTCTCCAAAAGTCTTTTCCCCAATCGCAGCTGCCTGACTATCGTTAAGCACATATACCGGTGTGTTGTATCGTTCTTCCAGCAGGTTGGTGAGGGGCAGGTTTTGCCAGTTCAGGTTCACTGCATTGATGATGATCCCCTCCTGTGTATTGACCAGTCCGGGGGTTCCAACACCAATTCCCAGCAGCGGGCGCGTTACCTTCTGCATCAATTGATCCACGATCCGGTACAGCAGTTCCAGTGCTTCATTTCCATCGTACCCTTCCACCGGTATGCTGATCACATCGCGTATCACCCCTCTGAGATTGACGATTGCTCCGCGAAATTGGCTATGAGAAAGGTCGAGACCGATCATCCAACGAGAATCTTCGACCAGGCTCAGGAGAATCGGGTTCTTTCCGCCATACGATGTTCCAACTCCAACTTCCTCTACCAACCCTTCAGCTATGATATCGGAAACAATGCTCGATACGGTTGTCCGAGTTAGTTTGGTGATGCGAGCAATTTCTGCTCTGCTGATCTGACTATTGGCAAAGATGGTGCTCAGAACAAGAGCGCGATTATGGTCTTTCGTATGCTGACGAGTTGCTTTTTCCATAAAAATCACTCCGTATATAGAAGAGAATAATTAGTTGAATGTACTAACTAAAGGAGTATAACAATTTATGTTTATCTGTCAATACAATTGTGAATTACTTGTGAATTACCTACAAACAAAAACTTTTTATTCGAAAAAGGTCAGCATACTTTATAATCAATAAAAAAAGAGGGAATCGATGAAGGACTTTTTATGGTGGCATGACGGCGTGATTTATCAAATTTACCCGCGTTCGTTTATGGATACAAATGGCGATGGCATAGGTGATCTGGAGGGGATCATCAGCAAGTTGGATTATCTACAAGACTTGGGGGTGGATGCGATCTGGCTATCTCCCGTTTATCCTTCTCCAGATGTGGATTTTGGTTATGATGTGGCAGATTATCGGGCCATCGATCCGAAGTTCGGATCGATGCGTGATTTTGATAAATTGCTGGTGCAGGCTCACAAGCGCAATATCCATATCATCATGGATCTGGTCCTGAACCATACTTCTGACCAGCATCCCTGGTTTCAGGAATCTAAAAAGTCTCGCGATAATAAATACCGTGATTATTATATTTGGAAAGATCCCAAACCGAATGGAGCCCCACCTAATAATTGGCTTTCCATTTTCGGGGGATCGGGATGGGAATTTGACCAGGGTACCGGGCAGTACTATTTTCATCATTTTTTTAAAGAACAACCTGATCTGAACTGGCGCAATCCGGAAGTAAGAAAAGAGATGCTGGATGTTTTCCGTTTCTGGCTTGAAAAAGGTGTGGACGGATTTCGATTGGATGTGTTTTCGGCTTATTTCAAAGACGCCGAATTTCGTGACGATCCCAAGAAATGGGTGGGATTGCGAAAATATGACCGGCTGATCCATGAGTATGATGCAGATCGCCCGGAAATGATCCCGCTTTTAAAAGAGATCAGAGTATTGCTGAATGGTTATCCTGAACGGTATGTGGTTGGCGAAACTTTTATGGCTACTTTCGAAAAAGCAGCCCTGTATTGCGGTGATGATCTTCTGCATGCCGCTTTTTCTTTTGAGGATTTCATCAACGGGCATTGGCAGGCAGCGAAATTTCGAAAAGCGATTAAGACCTGGGAAAAAACGCTGGAGGATAAATGCTGGCCTAACTATGTGCTCAATAATCATGATGTAAAACGTTCTGCTACACGTTATCGTGATGATGAAAATGATGAGCGCTCTAAAGTCGCTGCTGCCATGCTCCTTACTTTACGTGGTACCCCGTTTATGTATTATGGAGAAGAGATCGGTATGCGCGAAGGAAAATTTAAAAAGAGCGAGATCCTGGATCCGGTTGGAATTTTTTACTGGCCGTTCTATAAAGGGAGGGATGGCTGCCGTACACCCATGCAATGGAATGCTTCGGAAAATGCCGGATTCAGCTCCGCTGCTCCATGGCTACCGGTTAACCCGGATTATGTGAAACGGAATGTTGAAGAACAGATGCGGGAGGAAGGATCCTTATTCAATTTTTATAAAAAATTATTGAAGCTACGGAAAGACCATCCGGCATTGATGAGAGGCGATCTGGAAATGGCAACTGTGGTGCCGGGAAATTCTCTGATCTATTTTCGATGTCTACCTGAAGAGCAGGCTATGATCGCGTTGAATTTCAGCTCGGAGCCTAAAAAAATTGATCTGGTCAAAAACGGTGCTGCTAATTGCGAAGTGGCGCTTTCCAGCAAGTTGAAACCCAACCGGAATTATGACGAACAATATGTACTGGATGGAAACGAAGCTGCAATTTTTATTTTGAAAAGTAGCGCTGTCGCATAAAAGGATTGTTTTTCTATGATTTGGAGTGGCTTTATCACTACCTGATAGGGCGGCAGCCCCTTATACTGGCAAAAAGGAAAAGAAATAGAAATTATGAGTGAATTGGAAAAAGAACATGCTCGCTGGGAAGAGGAAACATTAAACCCGGTTATTAAAAAATATCCCGAACGAAAGGATGCGTTTACCACCCCTTCGGGCATCCCTTTACCCACCGTTGCCTTACCTCGCGATCAAGATTATATGGAAAAACAAGGTTTTCCGGGTGAATATCCCTATACCCGTGGGGTGCAACCTACCATGTATCGCGGGCGCTTCTGGACGATGCGCCAGTATGCCGGTTATGCTTCAGCGCAGGAATCTAATGCCCGCTATCGCTTTCTGCTGGAACAGGGGCAGACCGGGCTTTCTGTGGCATTTGATCTGCCCACCCAGATCGGCTATGACAGCGATGATCCCATTGCTGCCGGAGAGGTCGGCAAGGTGGGAGTCGCCATCTCGTCCATTGAAGACATGGAATTGCTGTTCAAGGATATCCCGCTGGATAAAGTATCAACGAGTATGACCATCAATGCACCGGCGGCTGTCTTGCTGGCAATGTATGTGGCGGTGGCAAAGAAACAGGGTGTCGAAGCCGGTAAGCTGCGCGGAACGATCCAGAACGACATTCTCAAAGAGTATGTGGCGCGCGGTACCTATATTTTTCCCCCCAAGCCCTCCATGCGCCTGATCACCGATACGTTTGAATTCTGTAAGGAAAATATCCCACACTGGAATACGATCAGCATCTCCGGGTATCATATCCGTGAAGCCGGTTCGACTGCCGTGCAGGAAGTGGCATTTACCCTTGCCAATGCCGTTGCTTATGTAGAAGCTGCTTTAAAGAAAGGGCAACAGGTGGATGATTTTGCCCCGCAGCTTTCTTTCTTCTTTGCCTGCCATAATGATTTTCTGGAAGAAGTGGCAAAATTTCGCGCAGCGCGTCGCTTATGGGCGAAAATTATGAAGGAGCGTTTTGGCGCAAAAAACGCGAACAGTCTGCGCCTGCGCTTTCACACCCAAACGGGTGGTTCGACCCTGACGGCTCAACAACCTGAAAATAATATCGTGCGCACCACCATCCAGGCACTGGCAGCGGTGTTAGGCGGCACGCAATCGCTGCATACCAATTCCATGGATGAGGCTTTGTGGCTGCCAACCGAGAAATCGGTGCGTATAGCCTTGCGCACCCAACAGATCATCGCCCATGAATCCGGGGTAGCCGATTCGGTCGATCCGCTGGCAGGTTCTTATCTGGTGGAATATCTGACCGATGAGATCGAAAAACGGGCAGAGGCTTATATTGAACGGATTGATGATATGGGCGGCGCTTTGTCTGCCATAGAGAACGGCTATATCCAGCGCGAGATCCAGGAATCTGCATATTCATACCAGAAAGCATTGGAGGGACATCATCAGGTGCTGGTAGGGGTCAATGATTATCAGATCGGTGAGACGATCGAATTGGAGTCGTTGAAAGTAGACCCGGCTGTTGAACGGGGGCAGGTGGAACGGCTCAAACAATTTAAAGCAACCCGCCATGAGCAACAGGTTCAAGCTTTGTTGAATGGTTTAGAGCGAGCTGCCAGATCAGAACAGAATTTATTGCCGGTTATGATCGAAAGTGTGGAAGGGTCCCTGACCCTGGGCGAGATGTGTGGGGTGCTGCGCAAGGTTTGGGGAGAATATCAGCCACCTGTGTGGGCATAGATTTGAGAGAATAAACATATGGAAATAAAAAAGATCAATCATATCGCGGTAGCAGTGGAAGATATCGAACAGGCTACCGATTTCTGGGAAAAGACTCTGGGATTATCCCTTGACCATGTAGAAGAAGTGCAGAGCCAACACGCTAAAGTAGCATTCTTCCCCTGTGGTGATAGTGAAATAGAGCTGGTACAGCCGACCGATCCTGAAAGTAGCACAGCGCGTTTTCTGCAAACTCGAGGACCGGGCATCCACCATTTATGCCTGGAGGTGGAGGATATCGAAGCAGCACTGGCAGAGTTAAAAGCCAAAGGAGTACGGCTGATCAATGAGGTTCCCATCACTGAACCGGGCAGAAAAATGGCTTTTATTCATCCGAAAAGCAGCGGGGGAGTACTGCTGGAACTTTATCAGTTACTTTAGAAAAAAAGAGGGTTTGGATATTCCAAACCCTCAAAATTTAGTTTCATTTCCCTAATCGGAAACCACGATCATACGATCGTCTTCTTCCTTGGCAACTTGGATACCCCGTTCCACGTTGACCTTGGTTAGTAAGATCATTCCCAGGATGAAGAAAATGATCAGCGATACGATGCTCAAACGGCTCTCACCCATCAGGGTTGAGACCAGCCCAAAAAGGAAGGGTCCGGCGATGGAGGAAAATTTTTCGAATACGCTGAAGAAACCGTAGAATTCAGCAGTTTTGCTTTTGGGCATCATGCGCCCGATCAGAGAGCGACTGAGAGCCTGACTGCCTCCCTGAACGGTGGCAACCGCAAAACCCAATGCCCAGAACTGCCATTCGGTGCTGAGGAAGTAGCCGCCGATCGCGATCAGAGTATAGATCCCCAAGCTGATATAAATTGATGTTTTGGTGCCGATCTTTTTCGCCAGCCATCCAAATGCTATGGCAAACGGAGCTGCTACGAACTGCACCATCAGCAACGTCCCGATGAGAGTGGTCTGCCCGATGCCGATCTCGGCGCCATAGATGGTGGACATGGTGATGATGGTACCGATGCCATTAGAATATAAAAAGAAAGCTACCAGGAACAGGAAGAGGTCCTGGTAATTCTTGATCTCTTTGAAGGTAATTCCCAAACGCCGGAAACTGACCTTAACAGGATTCATGCCTTCTTCTTTTTCAAGGATACGGCGGGGAGGCTCTGATACATGGCGGAAGATAGGCAAGGAGAAAACGAACCACCAGATTGCCACACTAAGGAATGAAAGGCGTGACATCAGGGTTGGGTCGATTCCGGGGAAGAGAGTCTCTCCGAACATGATCATCAATACGTTGATGGCAAGCAGCAATCCTCCCCCGATATAGCCCATAGCAAATCCCTTGGATGAAACTTGATCGATTTCATCCGGTCCCGCCACATAGGGCAGCAGAGCATCATAAAATACCAGTGAACCTGAAAAGCCGATGTTCCCGAAAATGTATAAAATCGAAGCCAACAGCCAATCCCCGGTTGTGACCAGATACAGTAGGGCAGTGGCAGTAACTCCCAAGCCCATGAAGATGGATAGAAAACGTTTCTTGCTCCCCTTGAAATCTGCGATGGCGCCCAGAACCGGTCCAAGTACTGCCACGATCAATGCTGCGATGGAGGTGGTGAAACCCCAGCGTGCGGTTGCGATATTGGGAGCCAAGGTTGAGGCTGCAACGGAGGAATAATAGACTGGTAGAACGGCTGCCATGATGGTGGTGGCAAAAGCTGAATTTCCCCAATCATACATCGTCCAAGCCCAAATTGCCTTTTTCTTTGTTTTTTCTTCCATGGTTGATTTCTCCTTGTATTAAAAATGGAAAACAAAAGCACGATTAATTAATCATATACCGGTTTTTCAAAACAAGTATCAATTCATCTTCTCTTAAGAAAACAATCAACCTTTGTTAATTTAAACACGACCATGAAAAAAGAGATATAAAAATAAGGCAGTGCTTCTGCCTTATTTTTTTCTCACGAGTTATGATCGTTGGCTGACTTTTCGCAAGAATTGCACTAGTTCCACCAGCGTGCCGATAGGGATCAAAACCAGGATAACGATCAAGGCGATCTTGATACCCTGCGTCCAAATGTCGGCGGGAAATTCAAACGGAAAGATGGTGTATATGAAATAGATGGAAATCCAACTGAAAATATTTTCAACCACTTGCATGAGATTATGGAACCATCCGGTATCGTAAAAAATATAAATAAAATTTATAAAGATGGTGACGCTTAACGAGAGTTGGATTGCCCATAGACACCCTGTGAAGGTTGGCAGAAGATAGGGGATATTCCAGCTTAGTAAATTATTGAATACATAAATGAGAACCGCATTGATAATCATCGATACGATATAGCCGAACTTTTTTCCGGCGCTGGCTTGATTTTCCATAATTATTGCTCCTTTTATTTCATTCCATATACGCAGAATTTTCATTTATGTTTCTGTCTTTAAATGTTTTGTTAATCTATTTTAGCGGGTCTCATTGACGGATCGTTTATTCGTGATTATAGTTAACATACTTAACTATTAAGAAGGTTAACTATCATGAATGCGTCCGAAGATTTGCTGCAAAACACTATAGAAAAATTTTGGGATACGATTCCGTCGGTTTGGGGCTATGTACGTGAAAATTTGCGTGCCAATGCGATTAAAGATTTTGGTCTCACCCTGATTCAATTTCATATCCTGCGGCACGTTTGCCACGGCATCGATTCGATTGGTGAATTGGCGGAGAAACAACAGATCAGTCGTCCCGCGATCAGCCAGGCTGTCGATTTATTGGTAGAAAAGGGACTGGCGGAACGCCGGCGGGCGGAGGATGATCGACGCTATGTGCATATCGATCTGACAGAAGCAGGGAGTGAACTGCTTGACTCAGTCTTTAATAAAAATCATTTATGGATCGCAGAGCAAATGGCAGACTTAGATGAAGGTCAACTGCAAACCATCATCAAGGCCCTCGATATCATGAAAGAAACTTTTGTGTCAGCGTGTGATTAATCTGACATAGTAAAAACCCTATGAAATATTATCGCAGCATTATTAAATTCGTTAAACCGTATTGGAAATTGGCTGTCATAGCCCTGATCATGCTGGTGTTGATGGCGCTGGGGGATCTGGCGATCCCCAGGCTGATCGAACACATCATTGATCAGGGAGTAAAACAAAATAGGATGGATGTGGTGTTGCATACCTCTGCCATCATGATCGGTATATCGCTTCTCAGTACGGTTGTAGCAGTCCTTAATAATATCTTCTCCATTCGAACCGGGGAGAGTGTGGCAAGGGATATGCGTGAAGCAATCTTTGTCAAGATACAGCAGTTTTCGTATGGTGACCTTGATCGATTTAGCACGGGTAAATTGATGGTACGTCTGACCAGTGATGTGAATGCAGTGCAGCGCTTGGTGCAGGTGTCATTACGTATTGGAACCCGTGCGCCACTTTTAATGGTGGGCAGCATTATCCTTATGTTCATGACCAGTGCCCGGCTGGCAACTGCCATGATCCCGGTTTTGTTGGTTACTCTGGTCGTGATCGTGTTGTTCAGCGCCAAAATGGAACCGCTTTTCCGCATTGTTCAGGTCAAACTCGATTACCTGAATACCGTCCTGCAGGAAAATATCGCCGGTGCTCATCTCATCAAAGCCTTTGTGCGTGCTGACTATGAAACACAACGTTTTGATAAGGCAAATGATGATCTCACTGACAATACCATTCGCGTGATGCAGTTCATGGCAACCATGTCGCCGGTTCTGACGACCTTTGTGAATATTGGTATTGTGTTGGTGATCTGGTATGGCGGTCTGCAAACCATTTCAGGCAGTTTGCAGATTGGGCAGATCATCGCTTTTACAAACTATCTGTTGACCACCATGACGCCGCTCATCTTGATGGCTCAGCTTTCCAACGTATGGGCGAATGGCAGCGCTTCGATCAGACGTATCAATGAGGTGTTAGACACGGAACCGGAAGTGCAATTCAAAGAAAATGCCATTGCGCTAACGGAAGAGATGGACGATAGTGTTGATTTTAGGAAAGTAGATTTTCATTATCGTGGTAACAGTACCGTCGAGGTCCTGGAGGGCATCGATCTGCGCAATGAACCGGGAGAGACTGTCGCCGTCCTGGGAGCGACCGGAGCGGGGAAGTCATCCCTTGTTAACCTGATCCCGCGTTTCTATGATGTCACGGGCGGGCAACTCTTGGTGGGAAGAACGGATGTGCGTGATCTGCAGGAAGGGTCGCTGCTAAATCGTATCGGAATTGTGCCGCAGGAATCCATCCTGTTTTCTGGTACGGTGCGAGAGAATATTTGCTATGGGAAACCGGACGCCAGCGAGGACGAGATCATCCGTGCGGCTCAGATTGCACAGGCTCATGATTTTATCATGCAAATGCCACAGGGCTATGACACTTATATTGAAGAACGGGGCGTCAATTTATCAGGTGGTCAAAAACAACGTCTCTCCATTGCGCGGGCGGTCATCAACCGACCCCGCATCCTGATATTGGATGATTCGACATCATCGGTGGATGTAGAGACCGAAACTCACATCCAGGAGGGGCTACGTACTGCGCTACAGAATTGCAGTGTTTTTATTGTAGCGCAACGTATCAGTACCGTGCTCAACGCCGATAAGATCATTGTGCTCGATAAGGGACATATTGTAGCGCAGGGGCAGCATGACCGATTGATGAAAACCAGTGCGGTCTATCGTGAGATCTACGATTCGCAGCTCGGTAATGGTTTTAATGGTTCCCCCGGAAAGGATAGGGAATGATGAATCGCCCTCCTGATTTTCGTTCCAGCATGCATCGTCGTCCAAGCCAGCCCGGGCGAATTGAAAAAGCACGCGACCCGCGTAAATCATTGATCAGGTTAGTGCTTTATTTGAAACCCTATCTGGCACGTATCAGTGTGGTGGTTATATTCATCATCATCTATACCTTGCTTGGTCTGGCGGGTCCTTATCTGATGGGGATAGCCATTGATCGATTTATGGGAGGGGGAGACAAAATTGGTCTGGTGCGCATTGCTCTGACGATGTTGTTAACATATGCCCTCAGCAATCTATTTAATGCTATTGCGAATCGGTTGATGGCACGCATCTCGCAACATGCCCTGCGGGAACTGCGCCGTGATCTTTTCATGCATTTGCAAACTCAGTCTATGAGCTTTTTCGACTCTAACCCTGCCGGTAGTTTAATGAGCAGGTTGACCAATGATATTGACGCCATTAACCAGGCAGTTTCGCAAAATATTACTTCATTGGTGGCAAGCATTCTATCCATGGTGGGTATTCTGATTACCATGTTTGTCCTGAATGCCTGGCTGGCAATGGGAAGTCTGATCGTGGTGCCCATCATGCTGTGGTTTACCCAGTTCGTGGCTCGTTATACCCGCCGGGGTTTTCGGGAATTACAGAAAAATCTGGGCGGTCTGAATGCCATCGCAGAGGAAGCCATCAGTGGGCAGAAGGTCATCAAGGCTTTTGGACGAAATGAGGCTGTCATCGCCGCATTCCGAAAACAAAATGAAGCTGTATTTCATGCGGGAGTATACGCCAATTCGTATGCCCTGTTATTGATGCCTCTCACTAATGTATTGGGAAATCTGTTCGTGATCGTTCTGGCGAGCCTGGGCGGCTGGCTGGCATTACAAAATCTGGCGAGCGTAGGTATGATTGCCACCTTTATCAATTATGGACAGAATTTCATCTCCCCCTTACGACAAATTGCGAATTTATATAATTCCATTCAAGCTGCATTGGCGGGTGCGGAACGGGTCTTTGAGATCATCGATACCCCTCCCGAGATCGTGGATCGACCGGATGCTCTGCCGTTGAAAAAAGTGCGGGGCGATGTGCGTTTTGAAAATGTGAATTTTAGCTATGTCAGTGATCGTCCGGTGATTAAAAATATGACCTTGCAGGTACAAGCCGGGCAAACTGTTGCCCTGGTTGGACCAACCGGCGCGGGAAAGACTACCATCATCAACCTGTTGAATCGTTTCTACGAAATCCAGAGTGGCAGCATCAGCATTGACGGGCATGACATCCGCACCCTCCAAAAACAAGATTTGCGACGCAATTTAGGCATAGTCCTGCAAGATACATTCCTATTCGCCGATACGGTCATGGAAAATATCCGGTTTGGAAGGTTGGATGCTACTGATGAAGAATGCCAATCCGCAGCGCAGATGGCGGACGCTGATCACTTCATTCGCCAACTTCCCCATGGTTATCAGACCAACCTGTCAGAACGTGCCAATAATCTCAGTCAGGGTCAACGTCAGTTATTGGCGATCGCCCGTGCCATCCTGGCAGATCCGGCGATCTTGATCCTGGATGAAGCTACCAGCAGTGTAGATACCCGCACGGAGGCGCGTATCCAGGAGTCATTGCTACGTTTGATGCGCGGGCGTACCAGTTTTGTGATCGCTCACCGCCTCAGCACCATTCGTGATGCGGATAGGGTGGTGGTGATCAACAACGGAGAAATTGTTGAGCAAGGCACCCATCAAGAATTGCTGGATCGGCAGGGTTTCTACCATCACCTTTATCTCAGTCAATTCAAAGGCAAAGCCATCTAAAAAATAAGTGTCTGGAACTGAAAGCCCTTCCGAAAGGAAGGGCTTTCACAGTAAAGGGACTTAAGACAGTAATCAAATTAAAGAATTTCAACACCTTCGGCTTGGAGTTCTCTTTTTACATCTTGAGGATTTTCTCTGGTTTTCAGGAACCCAAATGCAGCGATGACACATAGTACCCCACCACCATACCATACCCATTGCGGGTGGCTTGTTTCCATAACATAGCCTGCCACTAATGGTCCGGCAGCCGCCGCAAAACTATAACTGATGTTCAGAAATGCCATATAACGTCCACGCATGTCGATGGGTGCGAATTCAGCTGCCACGCTTTGATACAAGGGCGAACTGATCAATTCGCCTAAAGTGACAATGGCAAATGCGATGATGAAATGTGCATAGGTGTTGCCGAAACCCACCATGCTAAAGCCCACCGCATACAGTAAAGTACCGATGAACATCATCACCGGTCGCTTGAATTTAGCAGTAAGGCGGGTGACGGTGAACTGGAATAATACGATCATGCCTGCATTCAGGGTCAACAGATACCCGAATTGTTTGGCAGTGATGCCATGCAGGCGATTCAGATATACCGACAACGTGGTGTTGTAATTCATATAAACCAACATGGTCATGACGATGAGGGCTACCAGTGTTACAAAGACGCGATCGCGCATTACCTGCCCATACCCGGCAAACGTCTCACGCAGATTTTGTTTTTGGGTATTCTCTGTTTCCTGAGGCTGTGTTTCTGGCATTTTGAAAATCAGAAAGATCCCTGTTCCAACGCTCAAAATGCAATCGACAATGAAAAGCAGTAAGAAAGAGTGTGTCGCCAGTAATCCACCCAACATCGGTCCAATGGCTCCCGCAAGGTTGCCGATCACATACATGGCGCTGTATCCCTGAGAACGCTTTTCAGAGGGCAGTAGATCGGCGATCAGCGCTTGAAAAGCGGGACTGGCAAAATGCCCCATAAACGAAGTTAATAAGTTGAAGATGATGAATACTCCCCAATTGCCGGTCAAACCCAAAGGGATGGTGATCAAGGCACTGCCGAATAACCCTATCAGACCGATCGTTTTCCGACCAAATTTATCAGCCAGTGCTCCACCGACACTGGTACCGACCACATTCACCATGGTGCTGACAACGTGGATCCAGCCGATATCGATCAGAGAAACCCCAAAACGTTGAGTAACATATAGCGTAAGAAAAGGAAAGAGGAGCGAACCTCCAATATTATCGATGAACATTCCAAATATTACTATCCAAAAATCTTGGGGGAAATCATGGTAGGTTTTTTTGAGGTTTGCGATCATCATGTCTCCAGCAGCTTGATTGAAACTTTAGCAATTATAACAATAATAAAAAAAATAATAAATATTACAATAGTACACTTGAATAATATTAAGTAATAAATACATATAATTAATATGATATCAAGTAAAAATGTGGGAAATACTAAGCCTGTTGGGTTGATTGACGATTCGGAATGGCTCTGGTAGAATTGCTGCGCTGAACGCGTTGTACCCTTCGCGTGACAGACAAAAATGAGAAAGGGCTTGAAGAACAAATGAAAGTCTTATTAATTCGTGATGTATATAATCTGGGCAGGGCGGGGGAGATCAAGAAAGTTGCCAATGGCTATGGCAGGAACTTCCTTATCCCACAGAAGCTGGCAGTGATCGCCACACCAGGGGCACTCAAACAAGTAGAAAAGATTCAGCAGGCTGCCGAAAAACGCCGTATCGCTTTGAATGAAGAGATGGCCGGCGTAGCTGAAAAGATCGCCGGGCTGGAATTAAGCTTCACGGCTAAAGTTGGCGAGACCGGTCGTTTATACGGTTCTATTACTCAGCAGATGATCGCGGATGCAATCTCCGATAAAACCCGCTTGGAAATCGATCGCCATTGGATCGAATCGCAACCATTGCGTGAGGTTGGAACCCATGATGTCAAGGTTCGCCTGACCTTTGATCTTATCCCTGAAGTGAAAGTGACCGTTGTTAGTGAAGAAGAAGCTGGGAAGGAGCAAAAGGCTTCTAAAGAAAAAGGCAAGGAAGAGAAGACCAAACTCCCTACCATCGATGAAATTCCATCGTTCACTGAGCCAGCCTCAGGCGAAGAACAAGCAGCATAAGAAATGTTCAAAAACCGGCTTGGGAGTGATCGCAAGCCGGTTCTTTAAATCTATTTCCGCATATAATCAATACCGATGAATAAAACTGTTGGACAGATCCTAAAAGATACACGCGAGTTTAAGGATATCAGCCTCCAGGATGTCGCCAAAGCAACCCACATCCGTTTGCAGTATTTGCACGAGCTTGAAAACGATCATCCTGAATTACTGCCGTCCAAAGCGCAGGCACGTGGTTTTCTGCGCTTATATGCAGCATTTCTGGAACTGGATCCCCAGGAGCTGCTCACACAGTGGGAGAACTCTCCTGAAGTTGATGAAGAACCGCCGGCAGTTAAACGAGATGGCTTAAAACAGAAGAGTGATATTTCATCGCAGGATGTGCAACCGGCTCCGGTTGAAAAAAAAGAAGAAGCCCTTCCACAAGAAAAAAACAAGGAACGGAAATTCCAGCTCCCCAAATTTTTACGATCTAAAAGTGTGGATGATGAAGGCGAAGAAAAAGGAGAGCCACGAGAAAAAAGCAAACGCAAGTTCTCTCTGACGAAATTATTAAAGACCAGGGCTGCAAAGCGCTCCGATCTTTCTACTGATAAACCCGAGGTGGCGAAAATAAAAGAGGAAGAAGCACAGCCCCAGGAAGTTGGAGAGAAACAGGCGCGATCCGGAGTACCTGCGGACAATTTCTCTGGTCGCCCCTCGGAAGAGATCTTCAAAGAAGTCGGGCAGCAGATGCGCGCCCGGCGTGAAAAGATGGGTCTTTCGCTTTCGGATGTGGAGCAATTTACTCGTTTGCGCCGGATGTATGTGCAAGCCATCGAGGATGGGCGGATTGACGACCTGCCTTCTTCTGTTCAAGGACGCGGCATGGTTTCCAATTATGCGCATTTCCTGGAGATGGATGATGATGCGGTATCTTCACTTTATGCGGAAGGACTTGAAACCCAGCGTCGTGAAAACATGCAGGAAAAATGGACCCCGCGCGAACCAACCGTCAAGGTTAGCGTCCATCTCCCCGATAAACTTCGCCGTTTTCTTTCACCCGATTTGATCTTTGGTTCACTGGTTGTGGTAGGGTTGTTTGTGTTCATCTTCTGGGGAGCATCGCAGATCTTTGGAAAAGGTGCCGATGAAACCCCCACGGCTGCTCCCTCTATTTCTGAAATGTTGCAGAATACCTCCACCCCCACCGTTATTTTGGAAACACAATTGACCGAGGAAGGAACGCTAACCGGAGAACAAACCGGCGTTCCGGTCACGACGCAAGCGGAGACGCAGGTGGTTGCACCGGTTGCCACAGCCAATGCAGCTCCATTACAGTTGTATATCATTGCCCAGCAGCGTGCCTGGATGCGTATCACGGTGGATGGAGTGATTGGATTTGAAGGACGCACCGTGCCTGGTAATGCTTATACGTTCTCAGGTGACGACCGCATTGTGTTACAGAGTGGTAACGGGGCTGCCCTGGAAGTGTATTTCAACCAGGAATATCTTGGAAACCTGGGCGCAATGGGTGAGGTGATCAATCTTGATTTTAGCCAGTCAGGGCTGACTGTACCCACACCCACCATTACCCCTACACCGGCAGCAACTTCGACACCGACGGTGACACCTTCTGCAACGCCAACTGCAACACAAAGTACGACTGAATAAGGCTTTTATTCAAGAATATGCAGCTTTACGGCGACATAAACCGCTTCAGCCGTGGAATGGACATCCAACTTTTTCCGTGCTCTACTCAGGTGTTCCCGCACCGTTCTTTCTGTGATTCCTAACTGTTCGGCGATCGCGCGGTGAGGGGTTCCAATTGCCACGTGCTGTAGGCATTGCTTCTGACGCTTTGTCAATCGCATAGGTGGCGTGACATTTCTGCTTTGATTCTGATTGGCTGTTATTGATGACATCCTGTTCCCCATTAAAATAGAATTTATGTTCTATTTTAGAATAGCACAAAACCGACCAAGAATCAAGAAATACCCCGGCATGCTGTGCATAGAATTCGATAAAATATGGATGCCTAAAACGGAATGGTGTATGCGCTATCCCCTCATTTTTATCGAACCCTTTATAATAGAGCACCTATGAAAAAGAGTTTTTACATTTATGCGTTGGGATGTCCAAAGAACAGTGTGGATTCGCAATCCATGGCGGAGCTTTTGCATAAGCATGGATATGCATTCGCCGCTGACCGGCATGCGGCAGATGTGATCATCGTTAATACCTGCGGATTTATCGAACCTGCTCGCACAGAAGCGCTGGATCTCTTGAAAGAAATTGCCTCGGAAAAACGTACCTCTCAATACTTGATCGCAGCCGGCTGCTTGACCCAACGTGAATCGGAATTGGTCGCCAGGCAGGTGCCGGGGGTGGACGCAATGCTTGGTACCCGGCGCTGGATGGACATCCTGCCGGTGATGAAAAAACTCGAGGATAGCGCTCAAAAAGACATCCGTTTTATAAATACTTCACCCTTGATGATGGAAGCCGAAGATATTCCACGGGTGGTTCAGTATGGAGGGTATGCTTATCTCAAGATCGCGGATGGTTGTGACCGCCGTTGTGCATTTTGTGCCATTCCTAATATCAAAGGACCGCAAGTAAGCCGTCGAATGGAAAATATCCTGCACGATGTTAACAGATTGGCAGATCTGAAAATCCAGGAACTGATCCTGATCGCCCAGGATGTCACTTCCTATGGACATGATATGGGTATGAAAGACGGGCTACCGGACCTGCTCATGGAAATTATGAAAACCGCTCCCCATATCCCCTGGGTGCGTTTGTTATATACCTATCCGGGTCAAATCAGTTCACGTCTGATCGAGATGCTGGTTGAGCAACCTCGCTTACTGCCCTATCTTGATATCCCATTGCAGCATGCCCACCCTGACGTTCTGCGACGCATGCATCGTCCGGCAAATATGCATCAGGTCCGGGATACGATTGCGGAAATGCGCGCTCGTATTCCCAACCTGGCGATCCGCTCTACGTTTATCGTGGGATTTCCTGGCGAGAGCGATACGGAGTTTCAGAGCCTGCTCGATTTTGTGGATGAAATGCAATTCGACCGGGTGGGTATCTTCCCGTATTACCATGAAAAAGGAACGGCAGCTTTCCGGTTGAAAGATAACGTATCTCCGGAATTGAAGGAGGAGCGTCTCCAACAACTGGCAGCGCTGCAGGAGGACATCTCAGAACAGAAAAATCGCCAATTCATCGGCAAGGAAATGAAAGTGATCGTGGATGGTGTGGGTGAAGGCATGTCCATTTGTCGCTCTTACCGTGATGCCCCTGAAATTGATGGCATGGTGATGGTAGAAGAAGAATTGGAGGTGGGAAAAATAACAGCGGTGGAGATCACCGCTGCTCTTGTACATGATTTGGTAGCAAAAAAGATCTGACGGTTATCTACTTGTGTTATTCTGGAGTTCCTTCCGGCGTTGGAATCACTATATAAGTAGCAGTGGGGGTGGCTGCTGCTGGTGCCGCTTCTTCTGCCGGACCTTCACAATTGGCACGTGCTTCTTCTTCTAATTGATAAACGGCATCATCATAGAGGATGTTAAGGGACAGTTGAAATTGCTGTTGCGCATCACAATATTCCTGCTGGTCCATCAGAACCTTTCCATATTCTCGCAATCCAATGCGATAGCGATCAATGGAAGTCCAGCCTGATCCATCGTACATGTAAGGAAAGGCACTATAGAGCTGGCTGAAATAATGCACTACCTGACTCCAATCGATTTCCCAATAACTGGCGCCGGTTACATACATTCTTGCCCAGGTGGCATAATTGACCGCTTCGTGATCAAGCGGGGTGTATTTTTGAACCAGGGATAAATAATATAGACCACCTTCCAGATCGCCATCTGCCGTGATCTTTTTGATGGCACAATTGCGCAGGGAAGTCCATAACATGCCATCCACCGTCAAGGTCTGATAGGTGTAATCTTCATCGCGCAGATCTTGCATTGCATCCACTGCCAGGCACCAGTCCTGATTGTTCATATCTTGTTGGGCTTGCTGGAACAGAGCCTGCGCACCCTGGATATCGCGGGTAGGAGTGGCGGTTGGCAAGGAGGTGGCTTGTTCGGTCTTTGCCAGATTGATCAGTACCTGGCTATATTTATCGCTGATATCCGGAAAAGTAGGATAGATCTCGATCACATATTCAAATTGAATGCGTGCAACTTCATAATTCCCGCTTGCCAGAGCCTCCATCCCATAACGGTAATGAGTGGTAGCAACGGTGAGCCGTTGGTTTTCTTCTTCAGCGCGACGTTGTTGGATCCCGGAATAGTATCCCAGTGAACCGCTGATCAATGCAGCCACAATGATCAATAAAATACCGGAAAGGACGGCACGGACATAGCGTGGTTTCCCACCCTTGCGAGTACCCCGTTTGGGGATGGATTGGGTATCCTCTTGGGTGGAGTTTGCTTCCGTCTTTATCGCGGTAGTATCTTCTTTATTTTTTTTATTATTCTTTGCCATGCGCGTTATTATACCGTTGTTTTTGATATGGCTTTGGCATTGCTAAAGATGGAGAAATACCCGGATTTCTTTCCAAATAAATGGCAGAATTACGACCATTCCGATCAGAAAGCTGCCCAGTCCCTGTATCAGAGGAGAGTAGGAACTGCTGAAGTGCAGAATAACCAGGGCTGCTGCGGCTGCCAGGGCGCTTCCAATGAACGTGCGTAAAAGGGTCTGTTTCAGGTCTTTAGAAATAGGCGTGAAGGGTGGTAGCGTGCTCTCTTTTCCCGCTGTTTTCTTCTCCCTGTAAAAGAAAACCAGCATCAGGAAAAGTGCTTGTATGGTAAAGGCGATCGAATCAGCCAGCGCAACACCGGGTGCATCCAGGCTGGCGGATAAACTTCTTCCCAGTACTACATAGATGCCCAAATTCAATGCAGCCGCTATCAATGGCACCACGGCATTTTGTTGGGAGAAGAAGATGCGCGCGCCTAATTCCAAGAAACAATGTCCGAGCAGTCCGACCAGAAATCCCTGCGATACCGACAACAAACGTTGGGTGGCAATGGCATCAAATCCGAAAGCCAGCTGAATGAAGGGTTTTAGTGTTAATGAAAGTATCACTGCAATTGGGATGGCTAATGCGATCAGCACCCGTTCAACTCTATCGATGGTTTCGCGATATGCCAGCCGCTCATTGCGCGCAAATAGCTCTGAAATGGTTGGTAATAGCGCAGTGCCGATGGCAGTGCCGATCAATGTCTCCGGCACTTGCTGGATCATCCAGCCGTAGGTCAGAGCAGTCGGCGCTCCTTCAGCCAGATAGGAGGCGATATTATCCCGCGCGATGAAAGTCAATTGAAAGCATAGCATGCTGCCAACCCGTGGCACCAGCATGTTGAGGATCTTCCTGACATAACTGTTTTTGGTGTCAAATCCGGCAGACCATTTGAAATGATAGCGAACCAGACCGGGGATCAGGACGATGAAGTACAATGCTGATCCGATCAAGACGCCATATACGATCCCATATACTCCCATGCCGTAAGCCGGAAGGCTGATTCCTCCCAGCGTGACGCTTTCTTGCGGTGCCAGAATGAGTGCCCCGAAAATCTGTCCCAGGTTATACATGATCGGTGCGATGGCGGGTAACAGGAAATGCTGATTTGCCTGCAACCCTGCTACGAACAAACCTGCCATGGAAAAGATCAGGGTGGCGATCAAGTCTAGGCGCATGATACTGACCACTAACTTTTGCTGTTCAGGTGAGAATCCAGGGGCAATGCCGAATGGGCTTTTCACAAGTGGTTCTGCAAAAACGCCCACCAAAATGGAGAGGATGGCGGTTGCCAGGAAAGCGATGTTTGCAACCTTGCTGAACACCTTCCAGGCTTGTTCCTGTCCATCCTTGGTCAGCACCTCGGAGAGTACCGGGATGATCGCCATTGCCAATGCACCACCGGATATCAATGCATATAACATGTCGGGTACATTGTTTGCGACGTTGAAAACATCCAACTCGGCGGAAAGTCCAAATTGACGTGCGATGATCAATTGCCGGACGATCGCCAGTATTTTATTGACTGCGAAGCTTAATGCGACAATAATAGTTGCGCGTGATAGTTTGCTCAAAAGGTTTCCTTTATATTTATCTTATGCATTAATCTTACCCTAAAGCGACGTCTAAGATCATCATAACGGTAAATCCGATCATAGCGCCCCAGGTGGGGATATCTGTATCTTCCCCCCGTTCAGCTTCCGGGATTAATTCTTCGATCACCACATAGATCATAGCGCCCGCTGCAAAAGCCAATGCATAGGGTAGTACTTCACGCATGACCAGCACTGCAGCCGCACCGATCACGGCTCCGAATGGTTCTACAATGCCGGAAAGTTGTCCGTAGAAGAAACTTTTTCCACGTGACATGCCCTCTCGCCGCAAAGGAGCGGAGATAGCCAGCCCCTCCGGAAAATTCTGAATGCCGATGCCTAATGCCAGTGCGATGGCACCGGTGAGGGAGGCACCCTGCACACCGGCTGCTGCCGCACCGAATGCCACCCCTACTGCCAGTCCCTCCGGAATATTGTGCAGTGTTATTGCGAGCACCAGCAGGATCGACCGGTGCCATGAAGTTTTAATACCCTCCGCTTCTGCGATTGGAAGACCTAAATGGAGGTGGGGGAGGATCTTGTCGATGCCCCACAAAACCAGCCCACCCATTAAAAATCCGACTGCCGGGGGGATCCAGGGAATTGCTCCCAAGGATGTGGAAATCTCGATCGAAGGAGCCAGCAGCGACCAGTAACTGGCGGCGATCATCACCCCTGCGGCAAATCCTAACATGGCATCCAGCAGTTTCTTATTTATTTCTTTTGATAGGAAGACCCCGGCAGCGCCAAGAGCGGTGACCCCGTACGTGAACGCTGTTCCAAAAAGTGCTTGAATAATAGGGTTGAACTTTTCAAAGAATGCAATCATGTTCTTTATACCTCCAAAATACTGCCATGGATTGATCTTAATAATAATATTGTATGCGATGTTTCATGTAAATATAAACTTATCCAAAATGCTTACATTTTGTTAAACAATCAAAACCCGGAAATAGGGATCAAACAGGTGCCTGCATACTATAATACAGTTTGATTAAACGAAGAAGGATTACCTGATATGCAAACCGGAACACTTTATGTTGTTGCTACCCCGATAGGAAACCCGCGAGATATGACCCTGCGTGGGATCGACGCTTTAAAGCAGGCGGATCGGATTATTTGTGAAGAGCGCAGGATGGGTAGCACACTTTTGAAACATCTGGGGATTGAGAAGAAACCGCTGGTTGAGTTAAATGAGCATAATGAAGAGACTCTGGCACAGGAACTGGCTCTCACGCTTGCGCAGGGGGAAACCCTGGCGTTGATTTCTGATTGTGGCACCCCCGCGTTTGCCGATCCGGGGGCTTTGCTGGTCCAGTATGCCATGGAGTACGGAGTCGATGTGATCCCACTGCCGGGAGCCTCGTCGTTAATGACGCTCCTTTCGGTGGTCCCGGTGCCCTTAAAAGAATTCTATTTTGCAGGTTTCCTACCGCGGAAAGAAGAAGCCCGCCGTGGAAAATTCAATCAATTGGTGCGCATGCGGATGCCAATTGTTATTATGGATACTCCCTACCGCCTGGACCGTACTCTCCACGATATTCAGCAATTTTTTGGCAAGGGGCGCATGATCACCATCGGGCTTGATCTGACCACCACACATGAAAAGATCTACCACAAAGCAGTGGGGGAAATCTACCAGACATTGAACGGTAAAAAAGCCGAATTTATCTTGGTTATTCACTAGAGATACACGGTTCACGGACGATCTATTCGTCGATGAGTCGCAGTATTTTTTGCTCTTTGGAAGAACCTATACTTTTTTAAAGAAGGGAAAGGGACGTCCTATGATCAGGGTGTTCATTCCAGGACACAATACTTCCATGATCTGTACCCCCCTCATTACGGAAGCGCGGAAATATCGTACCGTGCAGCCGTGTGATTCCCCCAACAATTTCATTGATTTGTACAACAATCGCTAAAACAGCACCGGGGATATATTCCGGCACATCTCTATGGAGGATGAACCCATTGTGTTATTGACCTGTCTAGCCGGGGGAAATAATCCAGAATGAGAGAGTGCTTCAAAATTCCGAAGCGGTAATATCTTGTTAAGCAATCGGGAAACCAAACCTGTTTTTTTTCGTAAAAATAACAGAAAGGAAAGTTATGGATACGAGAAGACCTGGTTGTTTATCTGGACTAATGAAGTTATTTTTTCTCGACAGGATCTATGATTGGTCCCAGCGTCGCTTTGGCTATCGAAGCGGAGGTTGCATGGGATGTGGTTGTGGAACAATTCTGCTGGTAATATTTCTTTATCTATTTGTCAAGATCGTGTTTGGTACGGATTGGTTGCGAATAGGATTTTAAATACAGGAGTTGTAAAATGAAAAAATTTCCAATAATTCTGACAGTAGTAGCAATGATGGGGTTGATGAGCGCATGTGTTCTCCCCATCCAAAACACTCGTATTCAAGGTTCGGGCAACCTGGTCTCAGAAACACGGGAGGTATCAGGGTTTAACGGGATTATCTTATCGGGCTTGGGTGATCTTGAGATCAAGGTCGGTGATACCGAATCCCTCACCATTGAAGCTGATGACAATGTTATTAACCACATTGAAAGCTACGTCTCTGGTTCAACTCTGCATATCGGCTTTGAACGTTTCTTTAACATCATCCCATCGGGGGGCATCAGCTACACTCTGACCGTAAAAGATTTGAACAGAATTGAAGTTTCAGGATACGGAGACGTTTACCTGGCATCATTGGACACGGACTCGCTGAACGTGGAAGTGAGCGGTGGGGGCAGGATAGTGATCGACGATATCACTGCTGACAATTTAACCGTGAATTTGAGCGGTGCGGGCGACTTTAACCTTGCCGGAACAATCGAGCGCCAGAAGGTTAATTTGAGTGGCGCAGGTAGTTATAATGCCAGTGATTTACAAAGCCGCGAAGCAGAGATCGATATCTCCGGAGCCGGGTCAGCGCAGATGTGGGTTACGGATGCGCTGGATGTGAACTTAAGCGGTGTGGGGAGTCTGCAATACTATGGTGATGCGAGCGTGACACAAAATATTAGCGGAATTGGCAAGATCATCGCGCTGGGTGCGCACGATTAATGAGAAAGGCTCCCGATTCAACCGGGAGCCTTTTGTTTTTTAAGCAGGATAGGCAGCCAAACCGATGGCACCTGGTCCGAAATGGGTTGCCAGTGAGATGGAAACTTCTGTGAAGACGATGTCGACGTAATTGAACATTTTTTTCACCTGCTCTAATATCAATTCCCCGGCGGCCGGGTCATGGGCATGTGCAACAGCTATATGGAGAGGTTGATCGCCCATTTTTTCTTGCATATAACGGATCAGGCGTGCCAGAGAAGATTTGCGTGTGCGCACCTTGTCGATCGTTTCGATAAGACCATTTTGAACTTCCAGGATCGGTTTGATATCCAATACCGAAGCTAAAATAGCTTCAAAAGAATTGATGCGCCCGCTCAATCGTGCAAATTTCAACGTGTCCAGGGTGAATAAGAATTCCATTTTCTGACGGATGATGGAGAGTTTTTCTAGAATATGATCAAGCGATGTTCCGGCTCTTTCCATGAGACGCGCTTCTTTGCACATCATACCCATGCAAGCAGCACCCGAAGCGGAATCAAAGGGATGGATATTGTATTCGCCTTTTAGCATTTCAGCGGCTTGCAGCGCCGACGCCATCGTCCCGGACAATTTTTCGGTGATATGGATCGATAAGATATCATCACCGGGTTTGGCAATCTTTTTATAGAATTCAACGAACTGGTATGGTGTGGGTTGAGAAGTCGTGGGGATGATTCCTTCTTCTTCTACGATCTGGTAGAAATCATCATACTTGATATCGATTCCCTGCTTGTAGGATGTTCCATGATGGATGATATTGATAGGGATCAGATCAATATCGTATTTTTCCTGCCAGCCTTCGCCAAGGTCTCCGGTTGTGTCCATTACGATTCTTAACATTATTTACACCTTTGTCTGTATATTTATTAAAATAATGATGACCACTTGGGAATGAAGACTTCAGAAGTTCAAAATGATTGCCACTAACTCGAATAATAATAAATTATACGCTTTTCTCCAACATGATGAAAAAAGTTTACAAATAATTTACACTGGGTAAGCAGCAATCCCGATCGTTCCGGGTCCAAAATGAGCAGCCAGAGATATGGAGATTTCTGCCAGAGCCACATCCACACAATTAAAGGTGCTTTTGATCTGCTCTAGAATGGAATCAGCGGTACCGGGATCATGGGCGTGCACCACAGCGATTTGAACCGGTACGTCTCCGACTTTCTCTTTCAGCCTTTTGATTATCCTCGCCAGGGAAGCATTGCGGGAACGGACCTTGTCCTTGATTTCGATGATACCGTCTTGAAGTTCAATGATGGGCTTGATATCCAGAACAGAAGCCAACGTGGCTTGCAGTGATTTCACCCGACCGCTGAGTTTGGCGAATTTCATGGTTTCCAGAGTGAAGATCAGTTTCATATTTTCCCGGATGGTCTCCAGTCGCGCGATGATCTCCGAGAGCGAGTAATGATTGCGTTCCATATTGCGAGCTTCTCGACACATCATTCCCATACAGATCGTTCCTGAAGCGGAATCGAATGGGATGATATTATAGGTGCCTTTCAGCTCATCCGCTGCCTGGCGGGCGGAATTCATGGTACCTGAAAGTTTGTCCGTCACATGGATGGATAGGATATCATCCCCTGGTTTGGCGATACTTTTATAGAATTCAACGAACTGGTAAGGGGTCGGTTGGGATGTGGACGGAATGGCACCATCTTTCTCTACCATGTTGTAAAAATCATCATATTGCAGATCGATGCCTTGCAAGTACGATACCCCATCGTGGATGATATTGATGGGGATCAGATCAATATCGTACTCCTTTTTCCATCCCGAACTCAAATCTCCTGCGGTATCCATGGCTATTCTTAACATGTTCTACCTCGTAAATCATATTTACACTATAAACCCATCTTATTTGAAAAAGATATGGTCTGGTAGTTAACCTGTGACTTCTCTCACCATGATCCTTTCAAATTATTAACCAAAGTAATCTGAATTTAAATAAAAAATCCTCATAACAAACCTGTGTGTTGGTCTTATGAGGATTTATATAAGAACCGATAGGGAATTAGTCTTCAATACTTACATAAATACGTTTGTTGATCTTCCCTTTGCTCTTGTAATCGCTGATGCGAATATGCCCCACTTCACTGGAATTTGCCACATGCGTACCACCATCCGCTTGCAGATCGAGCCCAACGATCTCCACCGTGCGGATCTCGGAGATGTGTTCGGGTAGCAGGTTGATCTTAGTGCGGATCAGGTCGGGAATTTGAAATGCTTCTTCCCGTGGCAGGATCTTTACCCTGATCGGGTGCGCTTGCTGTACTTCCTTGTTGACTGCCTCTTCAATAACCCCGATCAGTTCCTTGCTTAGAGTTTCAAATTCGAAGTCCATACGCGCTTCCAGAGCCTGCATGTCCCCGCCGGTCACCTGGGCACCGTAATCCCGAAAGATCACTCCACATAGGATGTGCATGGCGGTATGCGTGCGCATTAACTGATGACGATATTCCCAGTCGATACTGCCATGTACACTGCTGCCAATTTCAGGCAGGTTTTGTGAGCTTTCCAATACATGCCAGTGTTCGCCATGGATGGTCCTGGCTCGCATGAAATGCAGATCTGTTCCATCCGTACTTAATGAACCTTTGTCAAAAGGTTGCCCACCGCCACCGGGGTAGATGCACGTTCGATCCAGTTGGATGGCATTGAACTCAGGATTAACGGCTAAAACGTGAGCGTCGAAATCCTTGCAGTAACTGTCCAGTTGATATATTAATTCAGTCACTCTAATCCTCCTTAATTTCATTCTTTGAATCAATTTTCTCGTTTGGGATGAGAAAAATGAAGAACAAACCCACCAGACTGAGAATTCCGCTCAAAAGGAATGCGAATTTACCGCCGAATTGGTCATATAGAAAACCCATTATGATATTTGAAACGGCACCCATGGTGAAAAGGATGGCCAGGTAAGTGCCGTTTGCGAAGGAACGGTCTTGCGGCGAATATCCCTGTATCATGGAAAGTGCCGTAGGAAGGTACATACCGGAGAAAAATCCGCTGAAGAACAAACTGGCGATTTGGAGAATATTTTCCGAATAAATGAATGCGAAAAGAAATATAGCAGATCCAAGTAAAGAGGTAAATAATACCGGTTTTCCTCCTATCTTGTCTTTATAGATGCCCCCCACAACCGTTCCAAGCACTCCGCCGCCCATCACCAGGGTCAACGCGGTACCTGCTAACCACAGGTTGATCCCGTTTTCTGTCAGATAAGTTGGCACGTAAACATTGGTTGTGGATTGGAGCGCCGCTCTTGAGGTTGCTACCAGGATGATGGGAAACAGCATGGGTGCGATGTTCTTCAAAGATGACTTAACCGAGCCATGGCTGACTTTTACGTGGTTGCGTACCGCATCGATCTTGTTCAGCCGGAAATATAAAATGAAAGAGGCTATGGCTGCCGGAATGATCAAATAGGGCATGGCTTTCATCGAAAATACGTTGATGAATGCAATGATCAATAGCGGGCTTAACATCCATCCGGTCTCACCGCCTACCATCCATAAACTCAATCCTTTTCCGGAATGTTTGCCGGATACTTTGCCGGCAATGGGGGGTGCAACTGCGTGAAAGCAGGCTGAACTCAATCCTGCTAGCAATAACGAAATGGAGAGAAGTTCAGGACCTGGTGCAATTCCGATCAAACTTATGAAAATACCGGTAATGAGCGGGAAGAAAAAGATATATTTTTGCAGGTTGGTCTTGTCAGCCAGACGACCGAAGATCGGTTGTGTTACGGAAGGCCATTGCAAGAAGGCGCTTAAAAGTCCTGCTTGAAATTTGGAAAGTCCAAAATTGAGGATCAAAATAGGCAGGATCGGAGAAAGAATGCCGGTGTAAAAATCGTTCAATAGATGGGTAGAGGATAAAATGGCAGTCTGCCATAAGGGGCTGTTCTTCTTTGATGTTATTACCGGTTGGCTGATATTGAGTTCTGTCATGAGAATACCTTGTCTTGAATTTAACATTAATTCGGTATAGCATAACACGATTCGAGCATCTATCAAATATTACAGTATCGGATTAGGACAGGTGACCAGAAAATTACTTGACACCAAAGTAATTCACCGATAGAATCATGTCTATCACAAATAAACAGGACAGGAGGTAGAAATAAGCATGAACGAGTTTGGAATCAATTGCCAGCAAGAAGACACACCTCCTGTGTTCAATTCTTAATAACCCATTTGTAAAACAAAGAGAATAACACAGCCACAGGTGTGCTTGACCCCTGTGGTTTTTTTGCGCCATGCCATGGGGGGGCAAGGGATAGGTGTATGGTCGTTATTATTTGTGAAGTTTTCAGGAGTAGGAGGAAGAACATGTTTGAATATGAAAGGGATCAGAAATTTTAAGAAGAACGCCGTTTCAGGTTGATGTCATTTAAGGATTTATTTTTAGGAGAAATACATTGTTAAAGAATTTTGAAAAGACATATCGAAAATTCGATAAGAACTTTTGGGTGTTGGTCGCTGCATCCTTCATTGATATGCTGGGCGGGTCATTGATCTTTCCCTTCCTCTCATTGTTCATGACTCAAAGATTCAATGTGGGCATGACCGAAGTGGGTACCATGTTCCTGATCTGGGGATTGGGAGCGGGCTTATTGGGTAATACGCTGGGTGGAGCCCTGGCGGATAAATTTGGACGAAAGACCAACTTGATCTTCGGTCTGATCGCCAGTGCCAGCAGCGCTCTGTTGATGGTCTTTATCAAAGACATCGTGGTTTTCTACGTCGTGATCGGGATCATCGGTATCTTTGAGGATATTGCCGGACCTGCGCGCCAGGCGATGATAGCTGATCTTGTCCCGGCGGACATTCGTACAGACGCCTATGGGGTGATGCGAATCGTATCCAATCTGGCAATCACCATCGGTCCGGCGATCGGTGGCTTGATGGCAGCGCGATCGTTCAATCTGCTATTCATCATCGATTTCTTCATCAGTTTGTTGGTGGCAGCCATCGTGTTCCTGTTCCTCCCGGAAACAAAACCGCAAAAGTCAGAACACCATCAGGAAGAAAGTTTGCGAGAGACTTTTCAGGGCTATCGTGTGGTGTTGAAGGATAAGCTTTTCATTGCCTTTGTGGTGGTAGTGATGCTGGAGACCCTGATGTACTTCAATATGAACAGCACTCTCTCGGTTTTCCTGGTCAATTTTGGCGGGATCACTACCCAGCAGTTTGGATATATTTTGAGTCTCAATGCCGGTATGGTGGTGCTTTTTCAAGTGTTATTTAGCCGGCTGGTTGCAAATTGGAAGCCGATGCTTACCATGGCAATTGGGAATATCCTGTATGTGATTGGGTTTAGTATGTATGGGTATGTGGATAACTATGGTATGTATCTGTTCGCAATGGTGATCATCACCATCGGTGAAATGATCATTGCCCCGGTCGCTCAATCACTGGTAGCTCATTTTGCACCAGAGGAAATGCGCGGTCGCTATATGGCGATCAATGCTATGGCATGGGTTATTCCGGTTTCCGTCGGACCTTTGGGCGCAGGATTTATCATGGATAATTTCGATCCGCGTTTACTATGGTTCGTTGCAGGCGGTATTGGATTGCTGGATGTGGTTGGATTTCTCACATTGCACTTTAAAGCCGGCAAGAAATTTGAAGCTAAACAGAATGGATATAAGACAATCGTGAGCAATGACGCGATACCTGCAATGGTTGAAGCCAAAACGATCAATGCTGAATAACAGGAGAGGGTTTGGGTTTTGCCCAAACCCTCTCCTCATGATTTATCCAAAGATAATTTACAATTTATGTAACAATTACAAAATATATTCGTTTTAAAAGATGAATTCAATGATGATTTCCGATGCTGCCATGGATAATGAAGCCCGCATTGTGCAGCGTGCGATCAGCGGTGATAGGCAGGCATTCACACAATTATTCGACCAGTTCTATGAGCCGATCAATCGCTATTTCTTCTTTCATTTAACGCAGGCTTCTGATGCGGATGATCTCAGCGGGACGGTCTTTTTACAGGCATGGCGGAACATTAAAAAATTTGATCCGTCCAAAGGAACATTCAAAGCCTGGTTATACCGTATTGCACATAATCTGTTGGTAGATCACTATCGCAGCCAGAAAGAAAAAGTATCTCTGGACGATATCAATGATCTGCCCTCAACAACGGATTCGTCGGAACAAACGTTGATCGAGCAACAGCAGGTCATGCAGTTAAAGCAGGCTCTTCTGAGATTAGATGAAAGGTCAAGGGATGTGCTTATTTGCCGATATGTTAGCGAAATGAGTCATCGTGAAACTGCCAGGATGCTCAAACTTTCAGAGGGAAATGTGCGGGTGATTCAGATGCGCGCCCTGGAAAAGATGAAGGGCTTTTTCGCGGAGGATCAAGATGAGTAGACGCAAACAGAAGAATGAAATACATGAAGACCAATTGAAACTTGGAGAACAGATCACTGCTATTTCAGCACAGTATGAACCAGACCAGGCGGTTAAAGCAGCGACCCGCTTCAAGTTATTACAGCGAATCACAAAAGAACAAGAAAATGTAACATCCACACAGAATCATCGTTTTAATAGACAAATATCTGAACAACCTGGAAGGAGGTTTGCGATGTCGTGGATGTTCATTGCAGTAACTTTGCTGGCTTTGGCTGGAGGGACCGGTGCCGTGTATGCCTCTAATGATGCTTTACCAGGAGATATCTTGTACCCGGTGAAGATCGCATCAGAGGATATGCAACTTTTCTTTAGTAATGATGAGAGTGATGCGGACCTGTTGCTTTCATTCATGGATGAACGGCTTGAAGAAATGGATGCGTTGGTGGAGGATGGGAATGAGGAAGCGCTTGACCTCGCCCTGAATACGTATCAAAACCAGCTTGAACAACTGACCAATCTGATGAGCCAGCGACAACCAGAGGATCCGATTGCTGGTGATGCTCTGGAAGCCCAGGTACAGAGCCGCCTGGAAGAACAAGCACAACGCATGTTGAATATCAATGAAGAAGTCGGCGAAAGATTACAGATCCAGCTTCAAACCCAGGATCGTACCGAAACACAGGACCAATTGCAATTGAAGGATGGTACTGGCGTTGAAGATCTGGAAGAAACTGAAAGTACAGAAGTTTCAACTACCGGAAACCAGCAAAATGGCGGGCAATCAGGTGAGCCGCAAAATCAAAACCAGTCCCAAATGTCTGCCAGTTTGCAGACCTATAATCTCTCGGCAGATGACCGGTTATCTTTGCGTTTCGTTATCAATGGACAGCCATCCGGGAATATCTATGTCCGGGTGAATGGGGTAGCATACGCCTGTTCAAGTTCCAACGGTTCTGTAACCTGTGAAGGTCCGGTGCCGTTTGATGAGAATGCCCTGATCGAGGTGATTGATGCGGATAACGGTACTGTATTGCTCAGCCAGTGGATCACCGTTTCCACTGCCCAGAATTCGGGTTCTGATAATGGAAATGGCAACGGGGAAGGTGCGGGTGGTTCAGGGGGAAAGCAGCATTAAGGCACTTAGTTCACAGAAATTCTTTTATTCAACCAATCAAGCAGACATTATCTGATGATAGTGTCTGCTTTTATATACGCATTGATGATCGTCTAAATATCTGCCCGTTTTAGTATGTGTTGAATTCTATAATGATGGGTGGCAAATGAAATGTATGTTCAATCGAGATCTCCAATAGGGGAAAACTTGGAGCAATTTCTTGCGTATATCATAAAGGAAGGGTCTTAATCGATAGAACTGCAATGGAGGAAGCTATGACCGAAAATATCGCATTACGGGCAGAGGGACTGAAGAAATATTATAAGAACATCAAGGCGGTGGATGGTGTCGACTTTTCCATTAAAGAAGGGGAGATTTTCAGCCTTTTGGGACCGAACGGTGCAGGAAAAACCACTACCATCCATCTATTGACGGGTTTGTTTGCCCCGGACGCGGGGGATGCTTATATTTTCGATAATTCCATTTCACAAAATGCACTCAAAGCAAAAGCCCTCATGGGGGTTGTCCCGCAGGAGATTGCCCTTTATGAGGACCTGACTGCCAGAGAAAATCTGCTTTTCTGGGGTCGGCTGTATGGGTTGAAAGGTGCGCAGCTCAAGCAGCGTGTGGAAGAGATACTTGAATTGATCGGATTGCAGGAGCGCCAGCGTCAAAAAGTCGCCAAATATTCAGGTGGTATGAAACGACGGGTCAATATCGGCATCGCACTGCTGCATTTACCGCGCCTGGTCATCATGGATGAACCTACTGTGGGGATCGATCCACAGAGTCGGCGTCATATTTTGGATAACGTGTTGGAGTTGAATAAAAAAGGGATGACGGTGCTTTACACCACCCATTATATGGAAGAAGCCCAGGAACTCTCTGATCATATCGCTATTATGGATCAAGGAAAGATCGTAGCGTGCGGTACCCATGCCGAGCTGGTGAAACTGATTGAGGAAAAGGATCGGGTCGAACTGATCCTTAGTCAGGATGGTGGGAAGGTACTGCAAGCGTGGAAGGAGCTGGAGGGTGTATCTCAGGTTATGGAAGAAGATGGAAAAGTGACCCTCCTGGTGGATGATAGCAATCAGGTATTGCCGGAGCTCTTCAAGATCGCCAATCGCAATACCGCGCGCATTGCTTCGGTCGCCATCCATGAACCGAACTTGGAGACGGTCTTTCTACATCTGACCGGCAAGGCATTGCGCGATTAGGGGACCGGCATGAAAAAAACAATTGTAATTGCTGTGAAAGATCTGCTGCGATCACTGCGCAGTATGTTCTTCATCGGAATCTCCATTGCTGCTCCCCTGTTGTTGGCATTTCTCTTTTCGATCGCATTTGGAGGGGAGGAAAGCAATCCATCTTTTTCAATAGAAATGGCTTTTGTCAATCAGGATGTGCCACCGCAGGAAAGTCCTAATCTGGGTGCAGTAGTACAGGATATATTTGCGTCAGAAGAGCTGCGAGATCTCATCCATTTGACAGAAATGCCGGATGAAGCCAGCGCTCTGCAGGGCATTCTGGATCAACGGTTCAGTGCTGCCTTGATCATCCCGGCAGATTTCAGCAGTGCCGTAACGGAAGAGGATTCCTCCGCCCAACTGCGCATCATCAGTGATCCCGCCACAAGCATTGTGACGCAAATTCTGGATTACATTGTCACCACGATCGCAGATTCTTTTTCCGCTTCCAAGATCAGTATGTCACTGGCTGTGGAAGAACTGCAGCGGCAGGGCGGACGGGCTGATGAAACTTTTTATGCCGATCTGACCGATCGCCTGAATTCCCAATCCGCTTCCGAAAGCCCTTATCTTACCATTGTGGATCCACAGGGATCGGCTGAAGAAGGGCAGGATTCTCAACAACAGCACATCATCGCCACCATTATGGTGGGCATGATGATCTTCTTCTCCTTTTATACGGGTGCGTTTGCTTCGGAATCGATCCTTTCAGAAGAGGAGAATGGCACCCTGGCGCGTAAATTTGTCTCTCCCACACCCATCCACACCATTCTGGCAGGAAAGTTTCTGGGTGTTTTTATCACCTTGCTGGTGCAGGTGATGGTGCTGTTGGTCAGTTCAGCGCTCATTTTCAAGATCGATTGGGGCAATTGGGCTGCGGTGAGCCTGGCAGGTGCGGTTATGATCATCGCAGCCGCCGGGTTTGGATTGTTCTTGATGTCACTGCTGCGTGATTCGCGCCAGACCGGCATCGTGCTGGGTGGAGTGATGACCTTTACCGGGATGGTAGGCGGGCTGTTTACCACCGGAATTGAGAACATCCCGTCGTTTATGGAAATATTGCAGAAAATCGTCCCGCAGGGCTGGGCGCTGCAAATGTGGCAGGCGGTGGTAGCAGGAGCTGCTCCATCGCAGATCATCCTCCCGGTTCTGGTTTTATTGAGCGCAGGGATTATTTTCTTCGGCATTGCTATTTTCCGTTTTCAGCGGCGTTTTGCCAGGGATTAGGAGTCAAGCATGAAACGCATCATTTACATTGCATGGAAGGACATTACCCAGGTTTTGCGCTACCCCATGGCGGGTTTGTTTTTACTGGTGCTCCCGCTGATGTTCACGGCTTTCTTTGGCATCCTGTTCGGCGGAATCAACAACGCAGATGAACAGGTCGAAGTTCCTGTGCTGGCGGCAGTCAGTGCAGAAGGCGACTGGACGCGTGTGGAAACCATGCTTCCCCATCTTTTTGATTCCGCCGAGCTTCGGGTTGAAAAAATAACTCAAGAGGGGTTGCAACGACCACAAGACCTGCTGCAGGATGAGTCCTTCGCCGGTGTGCTGGTTATCCCCACTGATTTCTTTTTTTCTGAAGATTCTGAAAAGCTGATGTTGTATGTGGATCAAACCACTGATGGTGGGCAGGCTTTGCTCTATACCATCGAAACAATTCTCAAAGAAGCACAGTTGATTAACAGTTCGGTGAACAATGTGTTGCAGGCAGTGGATGCGCTTGTTCCGTATACCAGTGCGGCGGATTATCAACTTGCGTATGAACGGGTGGAAAAACAAGCACAGCAGTTGTGGGAAAACAAAGCACTGCGGGTGGCTGTGGAGAAAGCCGCAGCACCCTCCACCGATCTCTCTGAACTGGAATCATCCTATGACCAATCCTCTCCCGGTATGCTGGTACAGTTAGCTATTTCCGGCTTGATGGGCATTGCCGTCATTCTGGTGCAGGAGCGCAAGACCAGAACCCTGCAACGTATGCTGACCACTGCCACCAGCCGCGCATCCATTATTATCGGACACGCTTTATCCATGATTGTCATCTTTGTAGTACAACAAATTATCCTGGTGTTGGCTGGAAAATTCCTGTTCGGAGTGGATTATTTACGGGAACCGGTCGCCATCTTGCTTGTCATCATCGCGTTTGCGCTGTGGGTGAGTGGCATGGGGATGTTGATCGGGGTGGTGGCGAAAAATGAGGATCAGGTCGTTTTATTCTCGTTGATCGCTATGTTCCTTTTTACTGCTATGGGCGGTGCCTGGTTCCCGTTGGAGGGAACCAGTGCGGGATTCTACAATATCGCTCGTTATACGCCCGGTGCACAAGCCATGCAAGGTTTTCAAAATATCATCGTGCGTAAATTGGGTCTGGCGTCAGTGATTGAGCCGGTAGGACTGTTGCTGTTGTATGCGCTTGCCTTTTTCACAGCCGCTATTTTGCTTTTCAAGAAAATAGAGAATTAGAACAGGCGAGCTTCGTTCCGGAACTCCTTTCTTCTTGTGGGGCGGCATTCCATTGCCACCGTCTACCTTCTTTCTATATGTCACCCCGAATGGGATGAGGGATCTCACCTTAGCCGGATCGATTCCAGGGTTAGCCGCGGTCCCTCTTTCTATACGTCATCCCGAGCGCAATGAGGGATCTCACCATAACCAGGTCGATTCCGGGATTAGCCGCGGTCCTTCTTTCTATACGTCATCCCGAGCGCAGTCGAGGGATCTCACCTTAGCCGGATCGATTCCAGGGTTAATCGTAGCATCGCTTTTTGTACAATTATCTACAAGATATTACTTTGTGACTTGTTCACGAATCGACCGCGAAATGGTGAGATTTCTCGGTCGCATTGCTCCCTCGAAA
>JAAZOK010000050.1 GCA_012797815.1 Chloroflexota bacterium
CATATACGCCCAGCGCTGTAAATAGAAATCCTCATCGGCGGCATAGCCGCGTCCGCCACCGCGCATCATGCCGCGCGGCATGGCGTAGGGATCATCGACCCGCGCACCATCCCAGACCCGCTCCCGGGTACCGAAAAGATTCAAGCCGTCACGAAATACGCCACGGGTCACGTATGAATAGGTAAATAATGCACCACAGGCAGTCAGGAACACCACGCCTACGATCAGTGCGATAACCAGTCCTTTTTTCATCTTTCACCTCTCAGGTTTTATTCACTCAACAGGATAAGCCCCGGATGTGAAGAACCTGTGAAGAAATGATGCACAGTTTATATACAGGATTTTAGGATTTTTGAGGCAGGTCATCAGCCCGCAGGGGCTTGAGAGCCGGAGATGCGGCAAACAGATAGCCAAGCGCGCCCACCATCACTAAAATGCCGCCGATCCATAACCACATCATGAAGGGGAAATAAGACAGCAGCACGATGGTCTCCCCGGCGGCATTACCGTCCCATTCCAGAATAGCCGCATAGGTATCCCCTGCCACATCGGAATGGATGGCGGGTGAAGATACGCTGCTGCGGGTATCGGCATACCACAACACCTGCGGGTGCAGGGCGAGTGCGCTCCCGCCTGCGCGTTGGAAGGTGTATTGCTCGGCGTACAAAACCTGCGCATCCGCAGCGGCTTCTACCTCGGAAACGCCTTTGCTGACCTGCCATTTGCCGACCGTGGTGCTCTGACCGACATCCAAAGAAACCACGCTGGAGTCAGGTAACGTACGACTGCCCACCACCCCCAACGCCAGCAGCGCAAAGCCGATATGCAGCAGCAGACTGGCCAGGCGTGCCAACCAGCTTCCTCCGCCGGAGGTCGAGCGGCGCAGGCGGTAGCCCGCCGCCAGCAGCAGCGCCGTCAGGGTGAAGAAGACCGTCCACAGCCCGAACAAAGCCGGGACGTTCAGTTTGCCATAGAGGATCCCGACCAGCACGGTAAGCACGAATCCAATCAGAACCAAGAGCGTGCGCAGGTTCTTTTTATTGGGTAAAAAGCCCAGCGCGGTGATGACAAAGATAACGATCAAAACCGGTGCAAAATTCCATTCATAAAAGATTTGCGACGGTTCGGTGGCTTGCCCGCTGACCGCGCGTGAGGTGAGCGGCAGGGTCACGCCCGCCAGGCAGATGAGAACCAGCAAGGTCAGCCCCGCCTGCAGGGTAAGGGTCAGCCCTTCCCGTGTGAGGAAAGGCTGGCGGGGCGCCTGTGGCTTGAGTTCCCTCCAGCGCGCGCACAGTGAGCCAATGGAAAGCAGCAACAGAAAGATGAAGAAACCCATGAATGGGGGACCGATATTGCTCTGAGAATAAGCATGCACCGACGAAACCGCTCCGGTGCGGGAAAGGTAGATACCGAAGATGATGAGCAGCATGGTGCCGATCACCTGCACGTAAGCCCAGCGCCGGACCCGCTCACTGGCAGTGTAAACTTCCAGACAGTGCAGCAGCGCCAGCCCGCTCAACCAGGGCATCAGCCCGGCGATCTCCACCGGATCCCAGCTCCAGTAACCGCCCCAACCCAGGATCTCATATGCCCACCAGCAGCCCAGCAGGATGCCGGCGGTGAGAAAGACCCACGCCAGGATGATCCAGGTGCGGGTGCTGCTCAACCAGGTGGAGGAATAATCCCTGCGCCACAGGGAGACGATGGCAAAAGCAAAAGGCACAAAGAACATAATAAAACCCAGATAAAGCAGCGGGGGATGGATGACCATGCCCACATGTTTGAGCAGAGGATTGAGACCCTGTCCATCCGGCGGGGAAAAGGGCAGGGCGCCTGCCGGGGCAAAGAGGGAAGCCACTATATCGCCATTGGCAAGCTGCCACAGGCGGGCGAAGGGGTTGGTCTGGAAGGTGACCAGTGCCACAAAGAAGAGCGTAAAGAGGTTCAAGAGCAGCATGACCTCGTGAAAATAGGCTTGCTTGCTGCCCCGCCACTTGCCCCAGGCACTGATGGCAACCGTCAGCGCGAGTAACAGGCTCCAAAACAGCAGCGAACCGTTCTTGTTGCCCCACGCCGCGGTGATCTTTTGCAATGTGTTCATTTGCAGACTGGTATGGTCGTAGACGATCTCGTAATCGAAATGCCCGCCCACCAGCAACACCAGGATCAGAATGAAAGCCGCGCCGAGCGCCAGAGCGGTGATGCCCGACAAGATGCGTGTCTCCAATACAAAGGACCGCTCTTTCTTCAACACAGCCAGCAGGCATAACAGCGCCGCCAGGGCACTGCACACCACTCCCAGCACCAGCAAAATATAACCGATGTTCGCGATCATGATTTCAGCCTTTCTTTCCAACTCTCCGCATACCAGCGCAGGTAATCCTCCACGTGCGCCTGCCAGTAATCTTCATTATGGGTGCCCGGATAGATGTGCCATTCGTGCGGGATGCGATACTTGGTGAGGCGCATCTCAAAAGTATTGGCGGCATCCAGGTTGACATCCAGCACACCGATATCGATCCAGATGCGCGGGAGCTGCTCTTCGGGAATCTTCTTGAACCAGAAGGGCGCTTCATTGAAATCCCCGCGGAAGGGTGCCAGAGAATGAGTTCCGATGGTGCCGAAGGTCTCCCAGTAGATCAACCCGGTGCGCATAGCCCATGCTGCTCCCCGCGAAAGACCACCGATCGCGCGGCATGCGCGATCGGTACAGGTACGGTAGTGCGCATCGATCCAGACCGTCAGTTCCTCCGCCAGCGCCGGACCGTATTTGGAATCCCACTGGTTGGACATGTAATCCGATTCCCTGGGCATGACGATGATGAAAGGCGCCACCTCCCCCGCCAGGATCAGGCGATCGAGGGTTTCATCCGCCCCCAGGCGATCCCACTGATCATCTGTAAAACTCTGCCCGTGCAGAAAATACAGCACCGGGTATTCATACTCCCCATCGGGATCGTAACAGACCGGCAGATAGACGCGCATAGAAAGCGGGTGCGTCATGAGGGTGGTCTGGATCTCCTGGTATTCGAAATGCCCCTGTGTCTCCTGGCAGCCAGCCGGGGTGGGTGTGGCGGTGGGCAGCTCAGGGGTAGCCGTGAGGGTTGCGCTGGGCTGCGGGGTAGCGGTGGCTTGAACACTTTCCGCATTGCACGCCGTCAGGGGGAAAGCCAGTGTGAGAAATAAAATGATGATTTCAACTACCCTTGTTCGCTTCATGCAGTTCGTCACTCCTTCATCCAGGCAGAGGTATACCACAATAGATATTCGTAGATGTGTTCCGACCAATAATCTCCATTATGGCGCCCGGTGTTGAGATGCCATTCATGCGGGATGCCCAGCGCATTGAGGGTTTGTTCGAAAGCGGAGGCATCTTTGACGGCGGGGTCAGTGCTGCCCACGTCGGCATATATGCGCGGCAGGTCCGCGCGCGGGATGGCCTCCAGCCAGTCGGGCAAAGATGCCGGATCCCCGTTGAAAAGCGGCATGCTGTGCGCGCCCAGCGCGCCGAACACATCCCGGTTTTGGAGCGCCAGACGAACTGCCCAGGCAGCGCCGCGCGAAATGCCCCCAATGGCACGGCATTCTTTCTGCGCACAAGCCGGCAGATTGGTCTCGACCCACGGCAGCAGCTCCTCCAAAATCGCATCGGGGTAGCGGTTGTTCTCCGCGGAGCGAAAATAATAGCGTTCGGTGGGCATGACGATCAGGAAGGGCTGGCGGTCGTGATTAAGAATGAGACTATCGGCAGCCGCTTGAATGCCAAGCTCCTGCCACAGGGAAGCATCCTGCTCCTGCCCGTGCAATAAGTAGATGACCGGGTAAGGCATAGGGGTGTGCGGATCATAGCAGGGCGGAAAGTAGATGTTAAAGGGAAGGGTATCGTTGAGCAGATCAGAGGAGAGGTTGAAAGACCGGATGGTGCCGCTCTCCTCACACAGGCGCTGTGCACCGGTCTCATCCGCAGTCGGGGTAGCCAGTTGCAGCGTGGGAGTGGAAGCAGGCAGGGGGGTAACAGTCTGTGCAACCGTTTGGGCGGGGGCAGCGCAAGCCATTAATAGGAAAACCGGCATCAGGAAGAAGAAGAAATGCTGGCTGGTTCGGTTAAATGGATGGTTGCGCATGCAAATGGACACTCCTTGACGGCTTCCGCGTTAACCGATTATACTTCAAGCGCCGGGGTGTAGCGCAGCTGGAAGCGCGCTGCGTTTGGGACGCAGAGGTCGGCGGTTCAAGTCCGCCCACCCCGACTGAAAATTTCCCCTACTTGATCTTCAATTTATATTATTCCTTATTTGTGTGATTTCAACAATTGAATTAATCTTTATTGAATCTATGTACAATTTATAATTGATAATAGAATAGGGAATGAAACATGGGAGCCTTTTATAGAGAAAACACTTCAATATTTTATGGATTATATAATGCATTATTAAGAACCCAAGATTCATCTCAAAATTTATATCAAAAAGTATTAGAGGCTCAACAGCAATTCTTTATTAATCAAAACGAAAATACCGACGGAAAATTCCAAGATACCGTGTGCGAATTATTGGATGAAGCTCTTCATAAGTTCTATATCGGATCATATATATTAGAGCAACTATGGGGAGTACATGATTTTCTTAAAAACACCAATGATGATATTTCGCAATTAGTTAATGAACAAATAACTTCTAGGTCCAATTCAATTGAATTTTTACTTTCAATATTACTAGATCAATCCCTATACAGCTGGCGCTCATTTTTGGATTATTACTTCAAATATCTTCTTTTCTTTATCACTGGAAAATATATATTAACCATGTCAACAAAAGAATTTTGGAAAATCTTTAATGGTTATATTGAAAACAATCCTGAAGATGAAAAAGCAAAAATGGTATTGAATTACATCAAAAATAAAGTCTTACATGAAAAAGAAGATCGGAGTAATCTAATTTGGGGTGATTTATTAAAATCTTTGCGTGACAAGACAACACATCAAAAATTAATCAAACCAACTGTAATTGAAAATGAAAACAGAAGTGGATTCATAATTTCATGGCCAACAATTGCAGGACAAAATTATTCGGAGTTAGTTCAATGCAATTTTGAAAACAATGCTTTCTATATGTTTACAGATCTATTTCCTTTTTTGTACGGGTTTGATTGGGTTAGCGGACCATTCAGATCTGGAATGTTTAAAAAAACATAGTATAGCAAACAAAAATTTCATAAAGAAGCTGAATTGGAATTAACATGCACAAAAAAGTAAACGAATATTTCGAAAAACAATCGGTAGAACATAAACAGATCTTAGAACAGCTCAGAGAGCTTATCCTCACGACCTTCCCGGGGATTTCGGAAGATTTCTTGTGGGGTGTACCTGTTTATGATGGAGGAAGATTCTATCTGGCAGCGTTAAAGAAACAGGTAAACCTGGGTGTTTCCATCGTCGGTCTTGAGAAGGAAGAAATCGCTTTATTCGAGGGTAGCGGAAAAACAGCGCGACATATCAAGGTTTTCGGCTTACTCAGCAAGGAAGAGCAGGCAAGGATCATAGAAAAACTGAAATTGGTAAAACACAAAGCCGGATTACCAAAATAAGCCATTGAAGAACCCGTCTGCAAAATCATCTTTACGCGTGCTGGCTGTGCCATATCGAACTATCTACTTTTCTGACGCTTGCTCTTTTTTCTACATATTTATCAGTCAATAAAGATAGTTAACCCCTGTATAACTAGTTCTCAGTATGAACAAGCGAAAGTGCTGTGCGAAACATAGAGATAAAATAAGGAACTGTTTTGTTTAAAATTTATAGTTATAGTTATAATATGTATGGAAAATAAAGAAATACTTTATATTCCATACATATAATTATGAATTCAACCTATAATGAACTGTATAAAATAGCCGAAGCCCAGATTTGAGCACCGGAACTCCCACCCTATTCCAGCCACAATCACAGGAATCGATAATTCTTATCAAAAATCTTTTAACAAACTATCATCTGAAGTTATGCTCCGATTTCATACGCTAGAAGATGCGAATGAAGCATTAAATAATCTATTGTCACCCGTATTCTCAAATAAAAAGTCTCTTGCCTGGAACCAGAATAAATTCATGTGG
>JAAZOK010000006.1 GCA_012797815.1 Chloroflexota bacterium
TCACCAGTCCGGTGTTTTCGGGGAAGAAAACCGAAGCAAATAACACATACACCGGCAGGCGCGCCCCACAGCTCATGAAAGGCACCAACAGGCTGGTAAGAATGCGATCCTTTTCGTTATCCAGTGTGCGCGTGGCATAAATGGCGGGTACGGTGCAGCCAAAGCCGACGATCATGGGCAGGAAACTCTTGCCATGCAGCCCCAGCCCGTTCATCAAGCGATCCATGACGAAAGCGGCACGCGCCATATAGCCCGAATCTTCCAGCACCGCCAGCGCCAGGTAGAGCATCATCAAGACCGGCACAAACACCAGCACCCCCCCCACACCGGCAATGACACCATCCACAGCCATTGACTCAACCCAGGTACCGCTCAACCCCAGCAGGGAGAGGATGGAGACCACCCAATTGGTGATAGGTCCGCCGATCACCCCATCCACCCAATCCAGGAAAGGAGCAGAAACATCGCTGGTCAATTTAAAGACCACCCACATCAACCCCAGGAAGATGGGAATGCCAAAGATACGATGGGTGACTATGCGGTCGACCTTATCCGAAAGACTTGTTTTTTGCTTGGACGGCTTCTCCACCGCCGCACAGGTGATCTCATGGATAGCGGTGTAATAGGCATCGGCGATCTCCGTGTCGATATCCAGTTCGGCTTTTTCGGCATAGGAGCCGGTGAAAGCACGAACTTCTTCCAGTAAAGGAGCATACACCGGGTTTTGCTCGAAATCGTGCAGCACTTCCTTATCGCCTTCCAGCAATTTGATGGCTAACCAACGAGAATCAAAAGCGCCCTGCAAAGCCGGCAACTGTGCGATCTTGCCCTGCAGCTTCTTGATCTCCATCTCCAGCTCTTTGCTGAACTGAGCAGGCACCTTCTTTTGATAAGGAGCGCTGTTCCGGGCAAGCTCCGAGATGGTCTCGCGCAGTTCATCCAGCCCTTTTCCATCGCGCGCTACCATCTGAACGACCGGCACATCCAGAGAGGAAGCAATTTTCTGCATATCGATACGGACCTCCCGTTCGTCAACCACATCCATCATGTTAAGCGCCAGCAACACCGGCACCCCCAGCTCGATCAATTGCATGGTCAAGTAAAGATTGCGCTCAATGTTGGCAGCATCGACGATGGACACCACCAGATCGGGTTTTTCTTTGACGATGTAATCCCGGGCAATCACCTCTTCCAGGGAATAAGCAGTCAAGCTATAGGTGCCGGGCAGATCCACCACCCTGATCTTGTGCCCTTTAAACTGAAATGTCCCTTCTTTTTTTTCAACCGTTTTGCCGGGCCAGTTGCCCACATGCTGTTTGGTACCGGTAAGCTGATTGAACACGGTTGACTTTCCGCAATTCGGATTGCCAGCCAGTGCGATCGTATAATCCCTTTCCATTATTTTCTCCAATGAAGTATGTTATTTGTTATCAATAAATATCTTTTTAATGATGGTGTCCAAAACGCCCGTGCATACGACGATGAGCACGGTGCTGCGGACCTCCTACACCATTCGAAATGCCAGCATCCCCGACCAGCCCATCCTGCGGTTCCACCTGGATATGATGGAGCAACCCCCTGCCAAGCGCCAGGCGCGAATCTTTAACCGCCAAAATGATGGGACCATCGCAACTCTGCGAAATGACCATCACCTCCGTGCCGGGTGTGAGCCCCAACGCGGTCAGGCGTTTCTGCACTCCCAAGCCACCCTGAATGGAAACCAGCCTGAGGAGCTGCCCGGCAGGTGCGAGACTAAGTGGCATCGGCAAGTACCTCAACCTCCACCAGGCGCGCTTCTTTTTTACGCAGGGAGAGGTTATAGCCTTTCACTTCAAATTCAATCGGATCTCCCAGGGGAGCCAGACGCACCACTTTGATCTCGGTGCCTTTCAGCAATCCCATATCCATCATACGGGTGCGCAAAGCGCCTCCCCCACCCACGGATCGAATGATACAGGTAGAGCCAGGAGTCACGTTGTCCAAACTAATCATGCAAACCTCCTATACTATGTTAATTATTTTTATTAGCATATACTAATTTCAAAAGTGTGTCAAGGGAATTATTAATGTTTTATAAGAATTTGCCCAGGGTTGGTTATAATAACGAAAAGTCGATTCACTACAGGAAAATCATTATGACCATCCATACCACCATCCAATCCATCCTTGAGCAGGCGCAGGCGGGCAAAGCCCCCACGCGCGAAGAATGCATCTCCTTACTGCAATTACCGGAACAATCGTATGAAAGCGCGCTGCTGCGCGCCACGGCTGACCAACTCAGCCGCGCAAAGTTCGGTCACGCCGGTATGCTGCTGGCACAGATCGGGATCGAAATTGCCCCATGCCGTGCCAATTGTAAATTCTGCAGTTTCGCGCGGGATTACACCGACCTACCCGTCCACAAGATGAGCGTGGAGGACATCCTGCTTCACGGCAAAAACCTCAGCGCCCACGGAAACCTGCACTCGCTGTTTCTAATGACCATGCACGATTTTGATTTCGAGAACCTGCTACAGGTAACCAGCGCACTGAAGAAACACCTGCCCGCAGAGGTGGACGTGGTGGTCAATATCGGGGACTTTGATCCCCAACAAGCCAACGAGCTGCATGCAGCGGGGGTCAACGGTGCCTACCACGTGCGGCGGTTACGGGAAGGCATCGATAACACCCTCGATGCAGAGGAGCGCCTGCAGACCATCGAGAACATCCGCAAGGCCGGTATGGACTGGTATACCTGCTGCGAGCCGATCGGTCCTGAACACAGCCCGCAGGAAATCGTAGACCAGATCTTCGAGGTTTACGCCATCGGTTGTTTTCAAAATGCAGCCATGCGGCGGGTTGCCCTGCCCAAAAGCCCACTATCACGTCATGGACAGATCAGCGAACTGCGCCTGGCACAGATCGTGAGTGTCGTGTTTCTGGCAGGGTTGGAATGCAAGGAATTGAAAAGCATGGCGGTACACGAACCCAACGAACTGGGATTGCTATCAGGGGCAAACTGCATCTATGCCGAAGCAGGCGCCAACCCACGCGACACAGAAGCACAAACCGAACGCTCGCGCGGTTGCGGACTGGCGGATTGCGAAAGGCTCTTCATGGAGTGCGGTTATGCACAAAGCGTACTGCCCTCCGGGAAGCTTGCCACGCTGCAAAGCAATGGGATCCAGCTTTTCGCTTGAGGCTATAATAATCCGCAAATAAATCTACAGGATAAGGAAACCGCATGAACGCATCTATGGGGAAAATCCTTCATATCGATCTGAGCAGCGGGCAAGCACACAGCGAGCCCATCCCGGACACGGTATACGAGCAATTCCTGGCGGGTTTGGGATTGGGTGTGCATTATCTATACAAAAACATGCCCGCCGGTTGTGATCCGCTCGGAGCGGATAATATATTGGGTTTTGTGAGTGGGTTGCTGACGGGCACCGGCAGTCTGATGACCGGACGCTGGCTGGTGGTATGCAAATCACCCCTGACCGGCGGTTGGGGAGATGCCAACTGCGGCGGCACCTTTTCCCCTGCCATCAAACGCTGCGGTTTCGATGCCATCTTCGTCCGCGGGAAGGCAGATCACCCGGTATATGTGCTGGTGGAAAATGAGCATGTTTCCATCCGCGACGCGCGCCACCTATGGGGAAAAGATGCCATCGAAAGCGAAGAGATGCTGCTGGCGGAACACAATCAAAAAGGCAAGAAGGCGGCGGTAGCAGTGATCGGGCAGGCAGGCGAAGGGCTATCCCTGATCTCCGGCATCTGTAACGCGGGCGGGCGCATCGCGGCACGCTCGGGTGTGGGAGCGGTGATGGGTTCCAAGCAACTCAAAGCCGTAGTGCTGTGCGGCAGCCAACCCATCAAAGCCGCCAAACCGGAACGCATGAAGGAACTCAGCAAGCACTACACCATGAGTTTACGCAAACAAAAATTGCAGCATCTGGTTTCAGGCGGGATGTTCCCGCTGCTGGGCAGGGTATTGATGGGGGGCAGGCTCACCAAACGTATCGACGGCATGCTGTATGCCTCTCTGCTGAAGAAATGGGGCACCAATGTGAGCAACTCATTGGGCATGTTATGCGGGGATGATCCCATCATGAACTGGAAGGGATCGGTGAAAGATTATGGAGCGCATGCCTACCGGCGCATGAATCCCGACCTGATCAACCGCAGGGAAGTACGGAAATTCAGTTGCTATGGGTGCGCGATCGGCTGCGGCGGCATCTGCCAGTTCAAAGATGCCACCAGCGGAGAGATCAAAGAAGCACACAAACCCGAATATGAATCGATCAACGCACTGGGAGCGCTGCTATTGAACAGCGATCTGGATGCCATCTTCCAGATCAACGACCTGCTCAACCGGGCCGGGATGGACAGCATTTCCGCAGGCGGGACGATCGCTTTTGCACTGGAGTGTTACGAACATGGCATCCTGAACGATGAAGATACGGGCGGGCTGGCACTGCATTGGGGAAACGCCGCCGGGATCATGCAACTGGTGAAACAGATGATCGCCCGTGAGGGTTTCGGCGCACTGTTGGCGGACGGCGTCCAAATGGCTGCGCAACGGATCGGCAAAGGCTCGGAACAATTTGCAGTACACGCAGGCGGGCAGGAACCGGGTATGCACGATGGACGGCTGGACCCGCAGTCAGGATTGCCTTACAGCGCCGATCCCACGCCCGGCAGGCATACCATCGGGTCAGGCTTGTATTACAACATGGCACAGTTATGGAAAATAACCGCTTCGGCTCCCCGCCAACCGCTGGTGTACCCCCGCAAACGAGAATTCAAAGCCAGCGAGGAGAACGCGCGCATTTCCATGCTGAGCAGCTGCTTGAAAATGGTGCTGGATGGCGCAGGAGGCTGCCTGTTCGCCCTGATCAGCGGGCTGCCGAACTGGCAATTATTCGAATATCTGAACGCCGCCACCGGCTGGCAGAAAAGCGTGGATGATTATCTGTTGATCGGCAAGCGCATCCAGACGTTACGGCAGATGTTCAACATGCGCGAAGGCATCAAACCGCCGGAGACCGCTTTGAACCCGCGCGCGCTGGGCAACCCCGCCCTTTCTGAAGGACCGTTGAAGAACCGCAGCGTGCCCATGGAGGCGATGCGCGAACAGCACTGGCAGGCTTTTGGTTGGGACGGCGCTTCGGGAGCACCCCTGCAGCAGACTCTGCATGAAATCGGGCTGGCGGATCTCTGATCTGATCCGATCATCCTCCATAAAAACAGAATCAGTGAATACCCCCGCAGGATGAAACTATTTCCACCTCGCGGTGGATACTTTTCTATCCCATCCCTTTTATGATAAGGACATGAATGGAGGTTCCATCATGCTGACCATGCAAGAGAACATCACACCTATCTTTACACCAGCCATCCAGGCAAAGCCGTTCTCGGAAATAAAGCACATCCTGCCCAATTTCCGGACAGTTGCGCTGGATGAAATGCAAGCCTACACCCTGCAGGACCGTGTGGATACCAAGTACCTGATCAGGCTGGTCGATCTGCCCGCCCTTCTCGGAAGATTAGTTCCCACCAGTCGAGTGCTGGAAGTGGAAGATCAGCGCATCAACACCTATCGTACGCTGTATTTTGACACCCCGGAACTTTCTTTCTACCACGATCATCACAACGGGAAACGACCACGCCTGAAAGTGCGCATGCGCACTTACCTCAGCAACGGTCAAACCTTTTTGGAAGTCAAAAGGAAAGAAAATCTGTTGCGCACCAGCAAACAACGTATGGAAATCACGGAAGTCAGCCCGGTGATGACCCCGAGGATGTTCGATTTTCTACGTGAACACGGTGTGAATAGCGGTCAGCGCCTGAAAGCGATGTTGTGGAACAGATTCCAGCGCATCACCCTGATCAGCAATGCTACCTGCGAACGTATGACCATCGACCTCGGCATTGCCTTCCATGACCACACAAGCATGTTGCAGTTACCGCATCTGGCGGTGGTGGAACTGAAGCAAATCAATTTTTCCAGAGATTCGATCATCATGCAAAGTATGAAAGAAAAAGGCTACCAACCGGTGGCGTTCAGCAAATACTGCACCGGCATCGCCACTCTGAACCCGACCGTAAAAAGGAACCGTTTCAAACAGACCTTTTTGCAGTTCAACGCCAACACCAAAAGGACCTTTGTCAATGTCAACCTTGACCCAGTACGTGCTTAATTTCAGCGTCAATTTTTTGACAGCCTTTGTGATCGTACGCTGCATCTATTACCCCCAGCGGCGTTCACAAAAATTCGTATTGACCTTCCTGGGCTTCAATACCATCATCTTCATCCTGCTCAATTTTTTGGCAAGCATCGAACTGAGCATGGGTGTGGGGTTCGGACTGTTCGCCATCTTCTCCATCCTGCGCTACCGCACCGATCCGATGCCCTCGCGCGAGATGACCTACCTGTTCATCCTGATCGCGCTACCGATGATCAATTTTGTGATGCTCAGCCAAAGTGCCTATCTGGAAGTGGGTTTGACCACCCTGATGGTCTCGCTGGTACTGATCTTTCTGGAAAAAGGGTGGGGATTCCATTTTATGGCTTCCAAGTCGATCACCTATGAGAAGATCGACCTGATCAACGCCAACAAATACCGGGAACTGGTGGCAGACCTGGAAGAACGCACCGGGCTATTTATCCATTATGTGGATATCAACAAGATCAATTTCCTGAACGATACCGCAGAGTTGAAAATCTACTACGAGGAGAACAGGAACAATCCTGAATCCTGAGCCCGCTAGGTCGGCAGGAACTCGAGCGTCCTATCGCCGCCCGATCGATCTCGGGACGTTCGGGACTCTTGTAAAGGCAGCCATCCGCAGGATGACTGCCTTTCTTTTTATTCCTTTTTATTCCTTGTTATTTCTTGCGTTCCAGGTGATGCTGCACCGCGTAAATAGCGGCCTGCACGCGATCGCGCAGGTGCAGGGTATTGAGGATCTTGGAGACATAGTTCTTGACCGTACCTTCGGTGAAGAACAATTCCTCGGCGATCTCACGATTGGAATATCCTTCGGCGATCATGCACAGGATCTCGTATTCCTTTTCGTTCAACAGGTCGATCTCTTCATCCGGTTCGGAGGAACCATTATTATCGCGCAATAAATTGCGTTCCACCAGCATCCCGATGGTGTCAGAAGAAAACTGCGATACCCCCCGATATGCCAGGCGGATCGCTTCCGCCAGATCGTCTTTGGGAATATCCTTGAGCAGATAACCATTGGCACCGGCTTTGATGGCTTTCACGATATAGTCATCGTTATTGAAAGTGGTGAGCATGATGATACGGATATCTTTGTTGGACTGGCGAATCTGGCGCGTGGCATCAATCCCACCCAAACCGGGCATACGAATATCCATCAGGACCACATCGGCGGGTGTTTTCTGCAGCAACTCCAGCGCCTGTTGCCCATCGGCGGCTGTGCCAATAATGGAAAAATCATCCTTGATCTCCAGCAAAGCTTTGATGCCATCACGCACCAATTGCTGGTCATCCACTATCAATACTTTGATCTTATCGCTCATATTTTCTCTCACAACTCATCTTGTTTTTTGGGAATGCGGATATCGATGCTGGTGCCTTTTTTTCGATCACTTTGAATATTGACGGTTCCGTTCAACAGTTCCACACGCTGGCGGATGCTTTCCAGCCCATAATGTCCGGTTTGATCCGCCGCTTTGGGAAGCTTGAAACCGACCCCATCATCTTTCACCGAAAGGGTCACTTCACGTGCTTTGAAATTCAGATCGATATGCACATTTTCGGCATGGGCATGTTTTTGAACATTGGTCAGGGATTCCTGCAGGATATAGAAAAGGTTGCGCCGGATGATGCGGGCATAACCGAACTCATTGCCCTGATAATTGAAATCAACCTGTTTGAAATCGTTCTTAAAATTCTTGATCAATTCTTCGGCTTTTTCCTTGATGCTATAAACGTCTTTTTCATCATGCAGTCCATCCACAAAACGACGCACTTCACGCAAGGCTTGCTCGACCGAATATTTGGCATTCAGGATGGCTTCATCCATCGTCTCGGTGGAGATGGAACGGTACGCCATGGCTTTTTCAAGCTGGATATTGATCGCCACCAGGTAATGCCCGATGGAATCATGCAGGTCATTGGAAAGCTGCACCCGTTCTTCCATGATAGACAAACGCGACAGGTCTTCAATATACGTGCGCAGTTCAATATTGGAACGGGAGAGTTCCTCGATGATCTCCTGATTTTGGAAAGTGGCTTTCTTATCCCGCTCGGCGAAAATAGCTGCCAGCTGGAAGAACAAGACGCTTGCCAAAGACGGCAGTGTAGTACGGGTAGGGATGAAGGCATTATAGGTATAAAAATAATATAAGACCACCACGCTGGATAACAAACTGACCACCAATCCAAAGGTCAGATAGGCATGATAAGGGACCAACCCGAAGAGAATGCGCGAGAAATTGGTCATATCCAGATTTTGCATGAAACTGATCAGGATCACGCGCAGGATGAAGAACAGGGTTGACATGAACTGGCGCTTTCTGGACATGAAGATCATATCAAACAGATCAAACAGCGCCAGAATGAAATAACCCGAGAACAGCACCCATTTTTTCCAATGTGGTTCAGCCGCAGTCAGATTCCCGTTAAATAAGAAATAATCCAGCGCGTGAACAGCGCCAAGAGTGACCACCGCAAACAAGGATAGCCCATAAGGGAAACGACTGGTGAGCATTCTTTTATTCTTCATCGCTATTGATTATATGCTGAAATCGGTTCATAAATGGTTGCTTTGGTCATATCAGATGAAACAAAGGTCATGCTCCGCCCGGATATTTACTAACCATTATTCTGACCTGACGGACTTCATCTCCCGGTCGATTTTCCATAGAATACGGTGGATTATTTGCTTTGAAAAGGATCACACAATGCATAAAATTAACCGATTTCTGCTGGGCGTTGAAAGAATGATCATGATGGCTTTTGCCAGGACATTTCTGGAGTTCAACGTCCGTTTTGAACAGCCCCTTCCAGGAGGCGCCAAGATCTTCGCCCCCAATCACCCTACCACCACCGATCCCTTCTTGATGAGTCTGGTCACACAGGAGCCACTGATCATCCTGGTGAACAAACGCATTCTCAAACTACCTCTGGTGGGCAAACTGATCGAAAAAGCCGGCACCATTCCCGTTGATAAGGAGGGAGGTGAAGGTGATATCATCATTGCCCAAACTGCCAATCTGCTCAGCACCGGCATCCCAGTGGCAATCTTCCCGGAAGGACGGCTGAGCCCGGATGTGACCTCGCTGGCAAGAATGCATACCGGGGTAACGCGCATCGCCCTGAAATCGGATTGCCCGATCGTGCCAGTGGGTATCTATTTACACCAACACAGTATCAAGAGACATTATTTTCACAAACAATACCGGTTGGATGAATCGCGCTGGATCTTACATGGAAAGTATTACATCACGGTGGGAGAACCCCTGTATTTCAAGGGAGACGTGAACGATCGTGCCATGGTACAACAATACACGCAACGACTTTCAGAGGAGATCCAGCGTTTGATGCTCATCAGCGAAGCACGCGCCAACCAGAAGAGCATCGCCTGGAACCCCATCATCCCGCTATTTGCCAGGAGCATGAATCGCTAGATGTGCTTTTAGCGCTATTCCTTTTCATTCTTGATAATGCCCTCACGCCAGGCAAAGACCGCCGCCTGGGTACGGTCAGCCAGATGAAGTTTGCTGAGAATATTACTGACGTGGCTTTTCACGGTCTTTTCACTGATCACCAATTTTTCAGCAATCTCGGCATTGGACATTCCCTCTGCGATCAACGCCAGGACTTCCTGCTCGCGATCGGTCAACAATAAATAATCCTGCATACCCTCACTGCGATCATCGCGCCATTCCCCGATCAAGCGCGAAGCCACTTTGGGGGAAAGGGTCGCTTCTCCTTTGGCAGCCGAACGGATAGCACCGGCGAGTTCTTCAGGTCCGATATTTTTCAAGATGTAGGAAAGCGCCCCGGCTTTGATAGCCGGGAAGATATGGGAATCCTCATGGTAAGAGGTCAGGATGATAATCTGCGAGCGCGGGCTGACCTGTCTGACACGCCAGGTGGCTTCCACCCCGTCCATTTCCGGCATTTTGAGATCCATCAGCACCACATCCGGCGCAATTTGTTCCGCCAGACGCACCGCTTCGGCACCCGATTCCGCCTCAGCAGTGATCTGGATATCGGGCAGCACTTCCAGATAGGCACGGATACCGCTGCGAACGATGGCATGGTCATCCACCAACATCACGCTGATCTTTTCATTTGTCGCCATTCTGCTTCTCCCATCCCGCGCGCGGGACCATAATAGTAATGGTGGTTCCGCTTGCGGTCGAATTCATTTTCAAGGTGCCCCCCAATTCCTTCACCCGTTCTTCCATGGATTGCAATCCAAGCCCATGTTTGATGGTCTTTTTATCAAAACCGATGCCATTGTCGCTGATCTGCAGGGTCAGATGGTCTTCGTAAAAAGTCAAAAAGATGCTGGCTGCGGTCGCCCGGCTGTGGCGGCTGATATTGGAAAGCGATTCCTGTATCACGCGGAAGAGCGATTGTTCGGCTTCCTGGGCGATAACTGCTTTGCAACCGTCGATACGAAATACCACCGACACCCCGCTTTGTTTCTGCCAGATCTTCAAATATTCTTTCAAGGCATCCTGCAGCGACTGGTCGCCCAACTGCACCGGTCGCAGAGTGTTGATGAGGGTGGTCAATTCATCAAGGGCTTGCTGCGCCAGTTTAGAGGACACGTCTACCTGCAGGATGGCTTTTTGCAGATCCGAATTAAGCAACGATCGGACCGCTCCCAGATTCATAGAAATGGCGAAGATTTGCTGCTTGACACTATCGTGCAGGTCGCGCGCCAGACGATTGCGCTCCTCGATGGTAGCCAGCATCTGTTCTTTTTCGATCAATTTCTGGAATTGCTCAGACATGCGATTCAGGCTGACCGCCAGAGTGCTGATCTCGTCATTGCCTTGGATTTCCGCCTTCTTCGAGAAATCACCCTCCCCCCACTGCAAGGTAGTAGCTTCCATCTGGTCAATCCGTCTGGTAAAACTGCTGGCGATCAAAAACCCAAACAGGATGCCGATGCCAGAGGAAATCAGGATGAAGACCGGCAGTTCCGGCAAAAATCCGACCACGGCAGCTTTCAATTGCTCAAAAAAGGTAGGAGCATAATACTGGGCGATAACCGCTCCATAATATTCATCCTCGTTGCGAATGGGCAGGACGAGAGTGGTGATCTCTTCTTCCATGATCGAGAACTGAGGGGCGGGGATAGTGGCAGCCATGCTAGCAGCCAACATGGCAGATTCATCTTCATTGATGGCAGAGAAAATCGATGAACCAACCGGAAACGTATCCGGGTGATTGGTAGCTGCCACAATGCCATCCGCATTCACGATCGTAAGAGTGCTCTTGGAAGCGCTAAAAGCAACCGTCTTGGGAGTGAGGTCAATAAGAGTATTGGAATCCCGCCCGGGGGATAGTTTCTTATCCAGGTTATCCGACGGATTGCTGCTCACATCGCCGGAAGGCGAATCCTTGGGTGCTTTTTGATGATCAGAAACCATCAGGAAAGCAGATTCTTTCTCTTGAATCCAGGCGTCCAGATAATCCTGATCAATGGGATCCACAAGAGCACCAGCCAAGGCGTATTTCGAATAACTCAGCGATTGTGCTGAACTGTAAACAAAATTGATGGAGGTATAGGCATAACGGTTAGCGCTGACGGCAATGAGCACTTCCACCAGAAAAAGCACCAACAGCGTTGCCAGCGTATAAGTGATGGTTAGCTTCCATTTGATACCCGAGAAGATGCTCTTAATAAATTTCATGCAATGATACCCTTCATATCATTTTACCTTCATACTATAGCCTACTTATGCACCAGCGTGATTCATCTCAAGGATGAAATCATCTCCGCCTGAGGGTGGTGAATGCGACAGACGACGGATCGTGCCTCAACTTACGAAGATCACCGTTCGCAAGAAGAAAATACACACACAACACCCTGCTTAAGTCACCTTATTTTTTATGAAATTTATGATAGGATTAAACGTGTGTAAGTTATTGTAAGGTTCTAAATAGAAAGATCTTCTTTTGATTTGGAAATCCAGCATAACCCAAGCAATAAATATTTAAAGAAAGGAGTTCCAAATCATGTCCGAAAAAGAACAGGGCACCGTCAAGTGGTTCAATGGTTCCAAGGGTTACGGATTCATCGAACGCGAATCAGGCGAAGATGTATTCGTCCATTACAGTGCCATCGTAGGAAATGGTTTTCGCAATCTTGAAGAAGGTCAGCGTGTACAATTCGTTGTCACCCAAGGCCAAAAAGGTGCGCAAGCCGAAGAAGTCGAAATTCTGTAATCATTCAAACACAGAAGACCTAAGAGGTAATGAAAAACTCATTACCTCTTTTTTATTGCCGGGTGTACTTGTTGGGCAGCAATTCCGCAACCGGCACTTTTTCCGCACCACGCGCACCCGGCACGATAACCCATGCCCGGGGACCGTAATCCGCGATCAACTCGCGGCACATACCGCAGGGTGACACCACCTCGCCATCCACTCCCACCGCTACGATGGTATCAATGGGCAGATCACCGGCGCTGGCTGCCATCCCGATCGCCACCGCTTCGGCACACAAGGTAATACGCCCGATGTATGCTTCAACATGCACTGCCTGATAAATTTCACCGGACTTTGAAAGCAAGGCTGCGCCAATATGATGGTGGCCCTGCCGATAGCGTGTCTGGATGATGTGTACGGCATGCGATATCAACAATCGATCTTTTTCGTTCAGTTCCATCTAATTCTCCCTGGTTATTAGTGTATCCATTTCCTGTAGCAAGGATGATTTCTGCATTGGTGAGAGGAAACTGGCTTGGATGCCATTGACCATCAACTTTTGTAAGTCGCCGATATCGTAATCAAAGGCTTGCCGGATACGGGTATATTCCCGGATAAGACTGGTGGAAAACAGCGCCGGGTCATCTGAATTAATGGTGATGAACAACCCCTCCTGCAATAAGCGCGGCAGGGGATGGTGATGCATATCCGGCACCACCCCCAGACAGACATTACTGCTGGGGCAAATCTCCAGCGGAATTTGTCGCGCGCGTAATTCCGCCACCAGACCGGCATCCTCCAAACAGCGCACGCCATGACCGATGCGCAGCGGATCGCCCACCTCCAGCGCTTCGCGGATGCTTTCCGCCCCGGCGGTCTCTCCGGCGTGCAATATGCGCGGCAGCCCGGCTTCCCTGGCAAGTGCGAAGGCTTCCACGAATCTCCCGGGCGGGTAACCGACCTCGTAACCCCCCAGACCCAGTGCCACCACACCCTGCGGCATGCCTTCCACCGCAGCTTCTGCCACCCACAACCCCTCATGCGGAGCCGTTTCGCGTGCGATATCGATGATAAGGCGCATGCCCACCCCCAGATGCTGTTCCGCCCAGCGGCTGGCTTCCATCAGAGCGCTGATCTGCTCCAGCATGGGGATACGCCACTGCTTGGTATGGGTATAGGCAGTATAGGTCACCTCGCTATAAACAATGTGCTGGGCAGCCTGCCCTTCCAGGAATTCCTTACCGATCAGGTAGATATCATCACTGTTCCGGATGCAGTTGGAGATCAGGATATATTTTTCATTGAAATCCGGAAAATCGCGGAAGCGGTACCATTCCCTTATCTCTTCCAAAGTGCTGACCGGCAACGCGATATTATTCTTATGCGCTAACTTCAATAAGGTATGCGCAGGGATGGCTCCTTCGAGATGGACATGCAACTCCACCTTGGGTGCATTTTTGATAAAGGTCTCAACCGGCATGGTAAAAAGGACCTCCTGATCTGTTCGATAGAAACATGCCCTCAATTGTATAGGAAATTCAAGGAATTTATCTGCCATTTCAAATCCGGCGGCGGTATTTCTGGCATTTTTCAAGTTAATGCTGGATAATAGAATCAATTCTTTTCTGGAGGAAAGATGCGCAAATTCATCATCGATAGCGATACCGCTTCAGACGATGCGGTAGCTCTGATCATGGCTTTCATGCAAAAAGACCTGGATATCCTGGCGGTGACGGTGGTCGCCGGCAATGTACCGCTGGAGATGGCGGTGCAAAACGCGCTATATACACGCGAACTATGCCAGGCAGAATCCATCCCGGTATATGCCGGACTTGCCAAGCCCCTGCTGCGCAAACTGGAAACGGCGCAAGATGTGCACGGAAAAGATGGGCTGGGAGACATCGGGCTTCCGTTGAGCGGAAGAGAAGCGGATGATGGGCACGCCGTGGACGTGCTGATCGATCTCATCCACCGCCATGCCGGTGAAATAGAACTGGTCACACTGGGACCGCTCAGCAATATCGCAGTGGCACTGCTGCGTGATCCATCCATTGCAAACGAGATAAAGCAGTGTTATATGATGGGGGGTTCCGGCAATCATATCGGCAATGTCAGCCCGATCGCCGAATTCAACATCTGGGCTGATCCGGAGGCTGCCCGCATCGTATTCGACTCCGGCATGCCCATCACCATGGTCGGCATCGATGCCAACGTGCGCTACGCCTTTTTCGACCAGGTTGATATCCAGGACATGCTGGCGATCGGCACGGAACGTGCGACATTTGCCGTGAACATCCAGGGCACGCTCAACAGATACATCCAGGGGCTATATGATTTCGATGGTTTCGACCTGCCCGACCCGCTCACCATGGCAGTTGCCATCGACCCCGGTTGCTGTCGCAGCGAAGCACACGCCGTGGAGGTCATCACCGGAGATGGGTTGGGACGCGGCATGACCATCATCGATAAAAAGCAGTATTACGGGAGAGAACACAAGATCAATGTTGCTATGGAGGTCAGCCGGGCGCGCTTCCTTGAGATATTGTATGGGGCACTGCGTTGAAAACTTTAACAAACGAATATCATGAATTTATTAAATCGGAAATATCGCTATTCAACTTTTAATTATCAAGCGTATTCAAGAACTCTTTCGAATTCTTCTGCTGGCTTTCCAATAATAGATTGCTTTGCTTTAATTACTTCCAATGCAACAACGTGCTTTCGCTCTTCGATCTCAATTGTTAAATCCCAAATATTTTCGTCATCCACCACAAAATTACTTAAGCACCATGCTTTTTGCAAATCTGAATACATTGGTACAAAATCACTCTGGAAATCTTCTATCTGTATACCTACAATTTCATTATTTTCTGGAGTATATAAAATTGCGACATAGCGATCTAGATAATGTACAATTGTTTCTTTTTCCGGAGGTACAAACAAAAGCATCAGGATGTCTGATGATTCATCGAAATGAAAAAACAGTTTGGATTGGGGTCCCAAGGTAGATAAATAGGATGTATTTAATTGATCAGTATTTATTAATTGTTTGATCTTGTCCATATTATTTTTTCGCCATCCTTTCCGTTATCGGTTGGGAAAGCAGAAATAAGGTATCCCTTATTATTTGATCCTAATTTTATTATAACTTTTATATACTTGTTAGCTTTATATTGATGAAAAAGATAATACACCTCTCGTCCTTTTTTATCCTCATCGATACATATGAAATGGGGGTTTTCCAGCGTTTTCTTAACTAACGGTAACCAGTCTTTCATAAAAGGGCGCGAGCCTAATATTTTTTAATACCATGTTTCTTCAGTACAAGAGATCCTTACTCCTCTGCAATCGGTCAGCTCAAATACATTTTTCGAAAGATTATTACCACCCATATTTGTATTATACATATGAATTTTATATAAGCTTTACCTTTTGATTAAGGTTATTCAAATTTACATTCAATACCGATCCAGTTCATTTCTGATTTCAATAAATATTGATGGCTTAATATTTTTTACTTTTCTTTGTCCTTATAAAAATCCTGGATATATTCCTTGAGCACCTGCCCGGTATAAGAACGTTGATTTTCACACACCTGTTCGGGAGTACCCTGGGCGATCACCTCTCCTCCGCGGTCACCGCCTTCCGGTCCAA
>JAAZOK010000036.1 GCA_012797815.1 Chloroflexota bacterium
AAACCGGCGGTGCGACTATTCCATTTGGCACTGTTGCGCTACTGATTGTTTCGGAAATCATCTCAAACGAGGATATCCCATTCGCATGCAAATCAACCATTGCAGATTGTGCCCGTTGCAGGATTTCCTGTGCATTGACAGAATGCGCGTGGGTGAAGAGAAATATACCGGAGATGATCAACGCCAGCATAAGAACCAACACCAGTTTCGATTTGCGAAAAATCGTCGATGAAAGAAATCTAAAAAGACCCAATCGCGAAACAAGGGGAAGTCGCCGTTTCTCAGAAAAATTGCATCGCTGTTGGATATTGTGCCATAAGTTAACACTATCCGGTGGAATCGCTTCATCAGCCAGAAATTTTAAGATCGAAGTGATAGCTTTATCCTCCATTATTTCCAATCCTCCTCGGATTTTTCATGAGAAATATCTTCCTGCCCTGTGCGAGACGGATCGATCGGAGAAAGAAGGTGGCGTAATTTTTCATAACCGGCATGGATCGCCCAGCGGACTGAGCTCAATGGTTCTCCAAGCGCAAGGGAGATTTCCTTGTTCGTCATTCCCAAGTAATAGCGCAACACCAAAACTGTTCGCTGTTTCAAGGTCAGATCACAAATTGCCCGCCATACCTCCCGGCGAGTTTCTGTATTCTCTACTATTTCCTCGAGAGTTCGAACCGGGTCAGCCAACCCGTAGGGGATCCTTTTCTCTTCGTCTGCAGAATGGATGGAGACCAGTTTTTGCTCGCGCATAGCTGTTTTTATCGATGCATTCACCACGATTCGGTAAAACCAGGGACCAAAAGGACGTTCAATATCAAATTGATATATCTTTTCTGCAATGAGAATAAAAGATGATTGGACAATGTCCTCTGCCAAATTTCTATCGCCGAGAATTAAATAGGCTGCCTGAACAGCTTTAACCTGGTATTTCTCAACCAGATACTGTAATCCATCCATGTCGCCTTTTTTTAAAAGAATGACCGCTTGTTTCTCTTCCATGAAGTTTCCGGGGAATTAATAAATTTCATCTTAATATTAATATCCATTCAACCTCAAAATGATAGGTGAACTTTTCCCTTTTTAAATAAGATTGCTTTCATCGGATAGAATGTATTTCAGGAATTCTTTAAATGTTTTTTCATCAAACGCCAAAATTTTTGAATCCAACCATTCGAATTCGAGTGACCGGACCCTTCTCTTGTTTTGCCACGTTTTGATCAATACTTTTGATTTTTTTACGGAAACACCCTCATTTTCTCCAGTGCAACAACGCTTCAAATGCCAATGTATCATTACTGCGATTATTCCCCACCACCTGCCAGGTGGCGTCCTTTTCCGCCCTTTCTTTCACCAGTAAAGCGACTTCTTCACCGGGTCGGACTTCATGGTCATAGTTGATCTGCATCCAATCCAGGGTATTGTTTTTATACATCTCCATGGGGAATACGTCGCTGATCCATTCCACATAGCGACTGTTATTGACGTGTCCCAGCATATCCACCACCGAATAGCCTGCCCGCACACATAACCGTTCTTCGCCACCATCCAGGCCCAGTTTGTCCAGTGGCTCATCCAAGCCGGCTTTCTCAGGGAAGCTTGGTAAGTTGAAATCGAGAGAACGAGGCGGGATCATACGCCGTTTGGTGGCATCGATCACCAGCCAGGCGGAAGTTGCCAGCGCCAGCGGCAATCCGCTATGATCCAGCATTTCAAAATCTCTAATATAGAACAACTTCTGTTGGATGGTCTTGGGCCAGGTACGGATGATGATCTCATCTTCTGCCTGCGGAAACGATAGGAACTTGATCTTCATGCGTGCATGCACCCAGAACAGGTTGCGAGCCAGCATGGTTTCAAAGCCAAAACCCAATTGACCGGCATGCACGGTTGCTGCTTCGGTGAGATGCTGAAATATCGAGGCGGGTTTCCAGCGCCGTTGAAAATCGCATTCAAAACTGCTTACACGTTCTTTGGTTTCATAAACAATGGAGTCTTCGTGCATAAGGGCACCTTCTTCTTGAATCGATAGATGGTTCCTATTCTAACGCACCCGCAACCGAAAGATAAGGAAGAACCTCCATAGACGGCTTTAATAGCGAATGTGCATTTTGAAGAAATGAGTCACTTTTAGCAAGAAAAGGAAGAACCGTAGTGGTTGCGGGAATGTTTTCCGTCCCGCAACGCTATCCAATTCAGTCGGGGTTTCGAGCGCATATTTTTCCTCTCGATACGCGATGCTGGCGCTACCGCTTGCCAGAATATTCTGGTACCAGTCCACCTGTGGACCATAAGTGAGCGCAAAAAGGAAATCATTCCCCCGTTTCAAGGCAATGATGGGAGTAGCATAATGCCTGCCGCTTTTTCTTCCGGCATGCTGTATGAGTGCAAAGGGGCTATGTTTTTTCCCCGCCAACTTACCGGTTATTTTATTGGTAAAGCGTTTATTGAAATAACGGATCGAATCACTGATCGGCATATCGCATTCACCTTCCATTATCTTGAAACTTTATTGTACCGTTGTCTTAAAAAGAAAAAGCATCGTGGTAGATGCTTTCCCTGTCAAAACAAGCCATTTTGAACTTTCCCTAGACAATGCTCTCGTGTGGATATTTCTCATCCAGTTTCGCCAAGCCATAAGAGCAGGCAGCGCCAAATACAAACAGGGCGGCACAAACCGCGATCGTCCAGCCGCTCACCCCACCCGGAATGATCGCCAGGGTAGAGCCCACCACGATCCCCAGGATCAGATGATACATCACCGCATAAGATTTCTTGAACAACCATGAAACCAGTTTGGCAAAGGTGAACACACACACGATCAAACCCAACGTGAGCGGGATGATCACACTCAAATTCAAATGAGAAATACCGCTTGCCATTTCCTGATACAACCCCAGATAGATCAGGAAATTGGAAGGGCTCATGCCGGGCACCACCACGCCCAGACCGATCAGAGCACCGCTCATCATCCAATTCAGAAAAGAAGGTGCCAGATTTACATTTTTGATAGTTTCCACCCAGCGCATGAAGAAAAGCGTGCCCACCGCCATAGCAGCCAGCAGCACCCAATGCTGTACTTTCCTGCCCTCTTTGCCTGCGGTCTTAAATAGAGAGGGGAAAGTGCCGGCGATAAACCCGATGAACAGCCAGGTGAACTGTGCGGCATAGTTCGCAAAGGCGAAATCAACCACCGCCGAAAAAGCTACCACACCCAGAATACCACCGATACCCACCGGGATGAAAAAAAGCAAATTCTTCAGGAATTTTACCCTCAGATTCCCCAAGAACTTCATTAAGGGTTCGTAGATGCCAAACACCACCGCCAGCACACCGCCCGATAAGCCCGGAACGATGAAGCCGATACCGACCATCACTCCCTTGACTAGCCGGATGATCCAATCGAGAACGGATGCTTTATTTGCAGAAGTCTTGTTTGCTGTCGTCATTCTTTTCTCCCAAGAAGGATTGTTTTTATGAATCTGGATAGTATACCTGATAATTAAACCCTGGTTTTGACACGCACCTCACAACCCGCGCACCGGCTGGCGCAAGACCGTTTTCAGTTTTTCCGGCGCAGTGCGGCGCACATCGGATAAGTAGATCTCGTGGTGCTTTCCACTGGGTTCATACCCATTTTCGTGGATGAAGGCATGCATGCGTGCAATATGGGGTCCTTCCGCCGAATATGGTCCAATATGCATGAGCTGTACCGAAAGCCCTTCATGGAAGGCTTCAAAGCGCACCTGCCGTAACGCCTCCAGTTCTTTTTTCTTTTTTAACACCTCTGCTCTGGCACGTTCGACCCGCTCTCCATCGACCTGTTCAGGCTGTGCGATCATCATGGTCCAATCCCAGCTTGATTTATCTTCCGTTGTGAACTGTGCCATATCCTCCACCCACCACAGTCCTTCGGATGGAAAAACCCTGTAATCTATTTCCAATTCCTGCTTAACGGAAAACTTAATGGAATAAGAAAGGGAGAATAACGCTTCGATCGCATCTTTATATGTTTGTGCTGTATTGGGATCGCCATGCCCATCGATCATCAAATAATGCATGGGGGGCACTTCGATCAGAACCGGATCCTTCGGAGGAAAGAACAAGTCTTTGTATGTTTTCTTCCATTCTATTTTTTCCATCTTTTCATTACCTCCAATACATCTTCTGGTCTTCTATCTATTCGGCAAGCCTTTCGATCAACCCTGCAATCCATTCCAGTTCCGCGGACATGAGCGCGATCGCATGCTGGAACAGTTCCCGTGCCGGCACAGCCAGTTGCGCCCCGCCATCTGACTCATATTTCCCTTTAACCTGCACCAATTTCTCTTGCAACCCGCTTTGGTAAGAACGCAATGCCTGTACCACCTCTGCATGTTCCAATACCAGCATGTTCGCCAACCCCAGGTCAAAATCCTCTGTGCGGGGTCGCGGGCTGGTCAAGCGGGCACGCACTGCTTCCCGATATGCCTGCCAGCCCTGTTCGGTCAGGGTATAGATCTTGCGCGCCGGGCGCTCTCCCTCGACCCGTCTCTGACTGTCAAGAAATGCGCCTTCCTCCAACTTGTTCAGAAGGTAGTAGATCGAAGAAAAACCGATCTCCGTCCACTCACGCATCCCCCGTTGAACGATATTCTGTTCGATCTGGTAGCCGTATTTCGGTGCTTCGGCGACCAATCCTATAATGACGAGTTCTGAATTGGTAAGCATGGTATCCATTTTATTTTCTATCTCCATAATATTCTAGTGCTAGAATATTATTTTGTCAAACGAAAAAGGGACGTTTTCAAAAGAAATGGATCGTCCTGCCCCGTACTTCACCGGTAAAAAACAGAGAAAAACGAAATTTCGTGAATGGATTCATCAAAGTTATACACTAGATGCATGAGGTGCCCTAAATTGATACACTGAACATCTTTTTATTTTCATTTAAAAGCCTTCCGAGGTCATAAAAGGATCACACAGGGAAATTGTCAAAAAAAGAGCCTGTTAGTGTATGTTCGCGATCTCCCTCAGGTAAACAATCCGGCGTTTGAACCATGATCGCAAATTTCATAGAATGAATAGAGTATAGATAGTGTATAGTCGCTTTGGAGGTGATTTCAAATGAAGACCAACAAAGAAAAAATATATGATTTTTTGAAACTATACGCTTCCGCCCATGAGGATAATGGAGTGACCACCCAATATCTGGCAGAAACACTTGGCATCCAGCGCACCAATGTTAGCACCGCATTGAACAAACTTGTTTCAGAGGGACGTGTGGTGAAAACGGATGGGCGACCTGTGCTATATAAAGCCAAAAGCCAGCTTGATATCAAGAAAGACCGGTGTTTCGAGAACATTACGGGGGCAACGGGCAGCCTGGAGCGTCAAATTCAACTCGCCAAAGCCGCCATCATCTATCCCGAGAGGAGTCTGAACACTTTGCTGATCGGTGAGCAGGGGACCGGCAAGAGTTTTCTCGCCATGCTCATGCACCGTTATGCCATTGCAGCAGGCGTTCTCCCTCAGGATGCACCCTATATCGTTTTTGATTGCAAGGATTATTTGGGGAACGAAACCAACCTGCTGCATGAATTGTTTGGCAAGGATGGAAAAAGCGGCATTTTTGCCGAAACACAGAACAGCGTTTTACACATCGATAATGCTCACATGCTGGATACGGGCACCCGCAGCCAATTCTGTTCCATGCTCGAGCAAACCCAGCAGCACAATGGGGAGCCGATCAAGAAGACCCATCCTATTTTGATCATTGCCAGCAATACCTCCAACATGGCAGCGTATGAAGATTACGCCAAAGTGCTACCCATCGTGGTCGAGTTACCGCCGTTGTCAGAACGCCCCCTGGATGAACGCCTGACGCTCATTCAGAATTTTTTCAATATCGAAGCAGCCCGTGCCAAAAAGACACTGACCATCAATTCTGAGTTACTGCGTTGTCTCTTGCTCTATGATTGCATCTTGAACATCAAACAACTCAAGGGAGATATCAAACGCGGTTGTGCTATGGCATATCTTCGGGAACATGATTCAAAGAGCGGGAACATCAATCTCTACCTGTATGATTTTGAGCCCTATGTGCGCAAGGGTTTTCTTAATTATCTTGATCGCCGCGAGGAGGTGGAACGCATCATCCCATCCAATCACAACTATACCTTTTCCGGTTCAACCATGAAAATGAGCGCAATTGATCGTGAAAAAGTGAAGTCTTCAAGCTTTTATGGCATTATCGATCGCAAAACCGATGAACTGTTGGGACGTGGTTTATCGCGGGAAGATGCCAATCTCCTGCTGAGCGCAGAATTTAAAGAGATCTTCCGTCAATATAAAAAGGATGTCTCCAGCCAGGTGGTCAACAAAGAACAACTTATCAAACTGGTGGACGAACGCACCATCCCCCTGGTCGAGACATTTCTCGATGGCGTTAACAAACAATTGAACATTAATTTTTCATCCTCTGTATTTTACGCACTATGCCTGCATATTGATAGCATCGTTAAGGGCAATAAAACCCGGCAGCCACTTCCGGAAGATCAGATATCCCGCATATCACAGCAGTACAAAGCCATATATCTTCTATCCCTCCAATTCGTCTCAGAGATCGAAGAGACTTTCTCCATAACACTCCCCTCCGAGGAAGCCATTTTTATCACCATGTTTTTATGCTTTATGGATTCTCCATTAGATGAGATAAAAAGCCCGGTGATCCTCTTTGCCTTGCTCGGCAGCGACGTTGCATCTTCGCTGGCTGGTATGGTCAAGCAGCTTATCCAGAGCGACAATACCTATTTCTTTGAAATCCCATTTGAACATCATCCATCGGAAACGTATGAAGCATTATCCAATTACATCAAAAAGATCGATCGCGGCAAGGGAGTTGTCGCACTATATGATATGGAGTTCCTGAAGGATTTCTTCGAATCCATATCGTTGGAAACAGGGATCGAAATCCGCACTGTAGAATTCCCCATCACACTGGTAGGCATCGAACTGGCAAGACGGGCAACGGTAGCCAATGATGTGGACTCTTTATATCAGAATCTCATGCAAAATCTGCACGGCTATACCAGATCATTCAAACGGGTGATCGTCACCTTATGCACGACCGGTGAAGGAGGAGCGCAGGAACTGAAAAAATACATCGAGAAATATGGGGAAGTTCACGAAATGGAAATCTTATCGCTCCCCATGCTAGATCAGGAACAGCTCCGTGATCAACTGCAGTCGATACAAACGACCTCGATCATTCATTGTATTGTGGGCATTAATGACCCCCAGTTATTAGGAATCCCTTTCATCCCTATCAGCGATGTTCTTGGAGCTGATCCAACAGCTTTACCGGAGATTTTGAGATTCAAAAATCGCGAAAAGAGTCGCATTGATTTCAACGAGGTGTTTCGCTACCTGGGCGAACAGCTTGAATTTGTGGATGTCAAGAAATTGCAGCGCATGTTACCTCTCGTCATTGAACAGATCGATAAAGAAGTGTTGCATATGTCAATCGATACAGAAATCGGTCTCTTGATGCATGTAGCCTGCGGTATCAATCGCATCCTTGCCAAGGAGGTACTTCCCAGAAACATCCATAAGGAACAAATCCTCCAAACCTATGGGGATTGCTATAAGCAACTTTTACGCATCATAAAACCCCTGGAGCGGGCATTTGACATCATCATCCCCGATGATGAACTAGCGAACATCATCATGATCATCAATAAATTATAGAAGGAGCATATTCATTACCATGGCATTGGATAAAAAAATGGAAGAAATCGCAATGAAAATCATTGCCAACGCTGGGGCGGCACGCAGTAAAGCCTTCGAAGCGCTCACCGAAGCAAAGCGCGGGAATTTCGCAAAAGCAATGGAATTGCTGGAAACCTCTGACAAATATGCACGTGAAGCGCACAAAGCACATAGCACTTTGTTAACCATGTACGCCAATGGGGAATTCGATCAAAGTGATGTTCTAATTTCTCATGCCCAGGACCATTTGATGTGTGCGGAATTAGCCAAAGAGCTAATTTCCGAGATTATCGAACTTCGCAAAGATACAGAAAGGAGGTGAAAAAGAATGAAAATTTTATTGGTATGTGCGGGTGGTGCTTCGACGAGCATTTTGATGAAGAAAATGAAGAAATACGCCGAAGACAATCGATTTGAGCTGGAGGTTGCAGCCAAAGGAGTAAACGATTACGACGATTACTCCGCCCAATTCGATTTGATCCTGCTCGGTCCCCAAATCTCATATAAACAAACGGAGATTGAGGAATCTTCTAAGAAACCGGTGGCAGTGATTGCACCCTACGACTACGCGGTAGGGAACGTAGAAAACATTTTCCAACAGATAGACCCTATTCTCCAAAAAAATAATATTTCAAAGAGGTGATTTCATGAACAAGTTATTTGAAAATAAATTTATGAAAGGCTTGCAGAAATTTGGTGAGAAGTTGGGGAGCAACAAAGCCTTTTCATCAATTTCCAAATCCATGATGGGTACTATGGCGATTATCCTGGTTGGTGCTATCTTCCAGATCGTCGCAACCATCCCGACGCTCTTCGGCTGGTATACCACCGAAAGCACAATCTATCATATCCTATATGCACCATACAACATGACCATGGGGATCTTATCGGTGTTTGTGGTATTCATGATTGGTTATAACTACGCCAAATCGTTAGCCATGAAACCCATGCAAAACGGTTTCGTAGCTCTTATCTGTTTCCTGATCGTCGCAGCACCCGCGACGACTATAACGCTGGCAGATGGGGCAACAACCATGACCGTTCTCGACACCTCGAATCTCGGTGCAGCCGGTCTGTTCGTTGCGATCATCATTGGCATCCTGACGGTTAATCTCACCCATTTCTGTGAAAAGAAAAACATTGTCATCAAAATGCCGGATGTGGTGCCTGCATTTCTCAGCGAGGCATTTTCCGCGATGCTGCCGCTGTTGTTCAACATCCTCATTTGGTATGGTGTTGGCACTGCCCTGAACCTGCTCACACAGGGGCAAATGACCCTCCCCTTGCTGATTACCTATATCCTTTCCATCCCGCTCTCTGCAGTTAACACGGTACCAGGTATGTTTATTACCATCCTGTTTGCATGTTTGTTGTGGACATTTGGCATCCATGGATCGATGGTAGTGTTCATTGCAATCATGGCTGTAATGATGCAGAACACCGCCGCCAACGCCGCTGCCGTCGCCGCCGGCAATCCTCCGCAATTCTATCCGACACTGCTTTTTGGAGCGCTGGCATGTGCGGGAGGAACCGGCAACACCTTGGGGTTGGTGCTGCTTGGATTGAAATCTGCCAAATCCAAGCAATTGAAAGCAGTCAGTAAGGCAGCCATCATCCCCGGCATTTTTAACATTAACGAACCGGTTACTTTCGGTTTCCCCATCATGTACAACCCAATCATGGCCATTCCCTATATTCTGACTCCTCTCATTACCATGTTGATCTTGTGGCTTGGGTATGCGATCGGATTCCTAAAACCTGCCTACGTTATCATCTTGTCGCTGATGCCATTGTTCGTCGGCGAATTTCTGGGATCCATGGCATGGCAAAACCTGTTCATCCCTATTGTGGGCATTGTAGTGGGATTGATCGTTTACTACCCCTTCTTCAAGGTCTATGACAAACAGTTAGTTGAAAAAGAAGCCGCTGCCGAAGCAGAAAAGACCGCCTGAGTGCAAACTCTATAATAAAATTGCAGCCGCCTTCTTGGGTGGCTGCAATGAATCATTCAAATGCAAGGATCAACAATGGATAACCGTTTTCCTGAAAATTTTTTGTGGGGCGGCGCTACCGCCGCTAACCAGTGTGAGGGGGCATGGGATGAGGACGGCAAGGGCATCAGCACGGCAGATTTGTTAACTTCCGGCTCGCGGAAGGATCCCCGTATTTTCACCCGCGAATTGCATACCGGTTACCGTTACCCATCGCATGAGGCAATCGATCACTATCATCGCTATGAGGAGGACATTGCTTTGTTCGCCGAGATGGGCTTCAAGCTATTCCGCATGTCCATCGCCTGGACGCGCATCTTCCCGAACGGGGATGACGAACAGCCCAATCAGGCAGGCATCGAACATTATAGGAAAGTTTTCGAAACCTGCAGAAAATACGGCATTGAACCCCTGGTAACCCTCTCCCATTATGAGATGCCGTATCATCTTGTTGAAACCTATAACGGCTGGGCGAACCGCAAGACCATCGATTTTTTTGTAAATTACTGTACAACAGTTCTGACGGAGTATACAGGTCTCGTTAAGTACTGGTTGACCTTCAACGAGATCAACGTACTCACCACACAGTTCGGCGGGCTTATCGCTGGCGGGATCATGCCCGAATCCGATACGCCGTTCTTTGGCGCTGCACTCACGGAGGAATCTCCCCAAGCACAGCAGATGCGTTTTCAAGCCCTGCACCATCAATTCGTTGCCAGCGCCAAAGTGGTGCAACTGGCGCACGCTATCGATTCCCAGAATAAGGTCGGTTGCATGGTTGCCGGCATGGTCCAATATCCCTATTCCCCCAATCCCGCCGATATCCTCGCAACACAACAAAGCATGCGGCTTGGAAATTATCTGTGCGGGGACGTGATGGTACGAGGGGAATACCCCACTTTTTCGCGCAGATATTTCAGCGAGAAGGGCATCACACTCGAAATTCCTAAAGATGACTTTGAGGTAATCAAAAGAGGTAAGGTCGATTTCTACTCATTCAGCTACTATGCTTCCGGCTGTGTATCCACCGATCCGGAACTGCACAAACAGGCGGGCAACATGCTGTTCGGAGTTCAGAATCCTCATCTCAAAGCTTCCGAGTGGGGCTGGACCATCGATCCGGTAGGACTTCGTACCTTCTTGAATGAACTGCATGACCGCTACCGGGTCCCGCTCATGGTCGTTGAAAATGGACTGGGGGCAGTGGATAAAGTTG
>JAAZOK010000064.1 GCA_012797815.1 Chloroflexota bacterium
ATAGAACGCTCGTCGAAATTGAGCAAGAAAGGCGCACCCTGGCTATCCGCGATCATATCCACCACCTTATCCAGCAATTTATCAGGGGAATGACGATGTAAACGTACATTGGGTTTGGGCTCCAGAATAGGAGACATCTCATCGATCACTTCCAGGATAACATAGGTCAAAGCATTGGTCAGATCGCTTCCATCTTTCCCCATCCCGGAGATGGTAAAGAGCTGCCCGTAGCCAGCCGTGATACCCTGGTTGCCGCCGGTACGGATCATGCCATCGTAAGCGGTGTTGGCATGCACCCAGAAACATTTCATGATCTCTTTACAAAATTCACGATCCATGCCTGCTTTAATGGAATTTTCCCAGTATGGAAGGAGGATCTGGTCAAGTCTGCCGAAAGAGACCCCCGGACCCGGGTAATTTTCATCGCTCATCACCAACATATGCGTCAACCACAGGGACTGCAATGCTTCCCAAAAAGTTTCAGCAGGTTGCCATGGCACTTTGTCCAAGATAGCAGCCATCTGCTGCAGTTCTTTTTTACGCGTTTGATCTTCTTCTTTCGTTGCCAGTTCCAAACATTTACGTGCGTAAGCAGTTGCCAGATCGCGCGGCATGGTAGCAGCGGTGCGCATGGCGCGCAATTGCGCGCCCCTGGCTCCTTTTCTATCCTGTTCCGACAGGGCTTGATAAAATGCTTCGATCTCGTCCGAAATACCCTTCCAGCCCACCTTGAGGACATGCTCGTAATCCGGGATGAGATGTCCACTGGTAGCGCCTGAATTGCCGTAACCATGATTATGAAACCATAGCAACGCCTGCCGCGCACCATTTTTTCCATACACGTTCTTGCTATACTGGCGCGCTTCCTTTTCGTTCAAACAAGTAGAAGTCATGACATTGAAACGCCCGCCGGCGATCAAATCACCCGGGAGGATCTCCTGCGGCAGATATTTCACCATGACTTCCTTCAAAAACCAAGCTTTGCGTTCGGGGAGAGACCATCGCCAGAAATCAGGATGCAGATCCACTTTATGAGCCGTCTGTTGAAAAGAAGAACGGAAGGTCTGGAAAAAACTATAGGTTTCCGGGACGATGTGAAAACTGGCTTCCTCATATTGGAAATCCCAGGATGTCCCGGTTGTCCAGGATGTATATTCATTGTTCCAGGGACGCTCTACACCCTGAAAATAAAAATCCCGCAATCCTTGAATGCGCGGTGAAAGGTTGCGGGGCTGTTTTATCGTAGATCTGGTTTGTGTGGACATTTTTTCCTCCGTCCTTGCACTTATTGAGTATACACAATACGGATCATGGTCTCTTCACCATGCCGTAATAAGGTCTCCATGATCTGTTCTGCCTGATCTGCCTCTGCACGGCAAATGGCATCTACCAGGCTGCGATGATATGCAAGCACCTGCTGTACATCCCCTGCCGTCATCATGTGACGGTAAAACTTGCCAGCCAGGTTGCTGTGCACCCCTTTCAGCGAATTGAGGATCATCGGATACATCTGATTGCCGGATGCCAATGCGATCTCCAGGTGAAAACGGTAATCATAATCGCAGAGCGCCTGCGTCGAATCACCAACAGCCTGCCGTCCCTCTTCTAAAAGTGAATGGAAGCGTTCTTTTTGATGCGTATCACACTGTAACGCTGCCAGGCGAGCGGTTTCGCGTTCGATCAGCAATCTACCCGCGATCAAACTACGAAACAGATCCGGATTGAAGTCACCCTGTTCGTATTTTAATAAAGTCTGTAGCAATGCCATGGAACTCTCGCGACGATAATCCCTTACAAAAACGCCGCGGCGTGCTTCGATGTGCACCAAACCCTGGGCATTGAGTGCCACCAGTGCTTCATGCAGCACCGGACGACTGACGCCCAGCATCTTCGCCAGGTCGCGTTCGGACGGCAATTTATCCCCGATGGCAAATTTTCCGGATAGAATAGCTTCCTGTAATTTTCCAACGCAGGCAGATTTCAAGCTCTGTACTTCAAGCGGATCAAGTTCCAAACCTTCCTCCACCAATCTGGTAAAACCACCAGCCATATCCACTATACAAAATACGATCCAAAAAGTCAACATGAAGTTCATCCTATGCCCAACCGGAATTATTAATACAGGTTTTACAATCAAAACAGGAAATCTACGTATAATACAGGTGTAATAAATAGAGAAAAATGAACATGGAGGATCAAATCTATGTATTTTGGTAGTTATGGTTTATATCTATTGATCTCATTGCCTGCCCTGCTCCTTGGTCTGTGGGCGCAATCCAAGGTACGTTCTTCGTTTAACAAATACTCACAGGTACGCACCAGCAATGGCATGAGCGGTAGTGATGTAGCGCGCCGTATCCTGGATAACAACGGGCTTTCGGAGGTGGCTATCAAAGAGACCCGTGGCACGTTGAGCGACAACTACGACCCGCGTAATAAGACCCTAAACCTGAGTGCCGGTGTCTACGGCGAGAACAGCATCGCTTCTGCCGGAGTAGCAGCTCACGAAGCCGGACATGCCATCCAGCATAAAGAAGCTTACGGTCCACTCAAGATCCGTTCCTTGATGATCCCCACCGTGCAGATCGGAAGCTGGTTAGGACCGATCCTGTTCTTCATCGGCTATTTCTTTTCTTACAACAACTTAGCCTATATCGGGCTGTTGATGTTCGTAGCCATTGCACTGTTCTCCATCCTGACCCTACCGGTGGAACTGGACGCTTCCAAGCGCGCCAAATCCATCCTGGTGAGCCAGGGCATCCTTTACAGCGGTGAAATGGAAGGCGTCAACCGGGTACTGGATGCAGCTGCCTGGACCTATGTCGCTGCGGCAGCACAAGCCGTGTCGACCGTGCTGTATTACGTTCTGTTGTTAAGCGGGCGCAGCAGCCGGCGCAGATAATCCCAAAGAATTCCAGTCAAAAAAAACCGGCTTATAGCCGGTTTTTTACTTTAAGGGAGAGAGCGCTTCAACTCATCCATCATACCCAGCGCCCGCGCGGCTCCTTCTGCCGTGCAGGTGGTGGGATTATCCACCAGATACGCAGGAATGCCCAATTCTTTGGTGAGGTAGCGTTCTATGCCGCGCAGTTGGGTACCGCCACCGCACAACGCCACACCGCGATCCATGATATCCGAGATCAGTTCGGGAGGTGTCTTTTCGAGGGTGCGGCGCACCAGTTTCACGGTCGATTGCAGGCTTTCCTGTGCCGCGTCGACGATATCACCGGTGCGCAAGGTCACAGAACGTGGCAATCCCGTTACCTGGTCCTGTCCCTGTACTTCCATTTCGCCTTCTTCCAGCCCTTCAATGGCTGCTCCGATGCGCATTTTCACTATTTCCGCTGCAAAACGGGATAGGATGACGCCATAGGTGCGACGTACATGATCGATGATATCCAAATCCAGCTTATTGCCGCCACCCCGTTCCAGTTCGGCGGCAATGATGCTATTCATCGCCAGCACGCCCACCTGCGTGGTACCCCCACCCAGGCAGATGACCATATTCCCCGACGGGGGTGCGATAGGCAATCCCATTCCCAATGCAGCAGCCAGTGGCGCTTCGATGAGCGAAACTTCCCGTCCGCCGGCGCCCAACCCGGCTTCGTGCACCGCACGCCGTTCCACGCTGGTGATGCCATAGGGCACATTGATCATCAAACTGGGGCGGAAAAGCAGCATCGATCCGACAATCTTGCGGATCTGGTATTTCAAAAAGTTTTCGGTGATCTCATACTCGGCGATCACACCGTTTTGGATGGGGAAATAAACCTCAATGGATTCCGGCACCCTGCCCGTCATATCCTTGGCAGCCTGCCCCACCTCGATCATCTTCCATTCGTCCACCAGCACCGCCACTGCAGTAGGTTCATGCATCAAGATCTGCTCGTTTTCGGTGAAAACGGTATTGGTGGTACCCAGGTCAATTCCTAATCCTCTACTGAAATTTGCCATGCAGTCATCCTTAACGCAATCTCAAACTATAAATTCTAACATATTGCCTTTCTACGCGGTGAAATATTGCAGGGCAATACGAAGACGATCTTCCAGTTCCTGTGGTGCATCCCGCGGGATGGAAGCCACCGCTTTTTGGGCTTCGTTGAGCGAATAACCCAACCCTACCAGTGCTTGCAGGAGATCACTATCGATATCCGGGATGGCTTCCAAGCCGGCTTCCTGCAGCAGGGGTGTGATCTTATCTTTCAAGAGCAACACGATCTTTTTGGCAGTCTTTTCTCCAATGCCCGGGACACGGCTGAACACTTCATCCTGTTCCTGCATCACAGCCCGCTGGATGGCTTCTGCCGATAGCGCAGATAGCATCGCCAACCCCAACTTAGGACCGATCCCGCTGACACTGATAACCTGTGCAAACAGGTCACGTTCTTCCAATTTTTCAAAGCCATACAGGAACATACCATCTTCGCGCACGATGTGCTGCGTATGCAAAAAGATCGACTCCCCTTCCCGAGCCTGTGCGGCGGTCTGTTTGGTACAAAATACCTTGAACCCGATCCCACCGGTTTCGACTATCAGGAAATTATCGTTTTTGTAGGTAATGGTGCCTTTAATCGACGCGATCATTTCTTCCTTAAGGGATGCAGTTGGTCAAATATCTCGTACAGCAGCACCGAAGTAGCATTAGCCAGGTTGAGCGAATCGACCGATCCGATCATAGGAATCGTAACCAAGCCCGTGCAAACGTCTTGTGCCTGCGGCGGCAGCCCTTTCTGTTCGCTGCCCATAAAGAGCAGCATATCTCTTTCATAATTATAACTGCGATAGTCCGGAACATCCCCACAAACTGCTCCGATCAATCCGACAGGATGGTCCTTTTTCCACGTTATGAAGTTATCCAGTGAGGTTTGAAAAACAGGAATGGTGAAAATAGCGCCCATGCTGGCACGCACACTGGTCGGATGGGTAGCATCGGTGCCATCTCCCACCAGTACCATCCCACTGCCACCTATTGCATCCAGCGTGCGCAACACCGATCCCAGATTGCCGGGATCCTGCACCCCTTCCAATGCCACCCACAACCCCTGCACCTCCGTATGGGCACTCAGATCCTGCACGGTTTGTCTGACCAATGCTGCAAGTCCCTGCGGTCCTTCTTTCAGGCTGATGCTCTCGAATACAGGTCGGCTCACTTCCAGGGTGGCAATGCCCTGTTGTTGCGCACGCTGCAGCAGTTCCCAGCCGAATTCGCTTTCCAGCAACTCCGGGCAGTAGATCAACTCCGTCACCTGTGCAGCATGGTTCAGCGCGCTGGTGATAGGGCGCAAGCCTTCCACATAGAAAAGCCCGCTTTCCCGCCGGTATTTCCTCTGGGATAGTTTACGTATCTCCTTGATATGGGGATTGGAAGTGCTGGTAATCATAGATTATTCAGTTTGGCACTGTGCGCATGGCAGATGGCAACCGCCAGCGCATCAGCGACATCATCCGGTTTGGGCACCTGGGGCAAAGCGAGCAGGGCTTTGACCATCTGCTGGATCTGCACTTTTTCCGCCAGACCATATCCGGTAACCGCCAGCTTCACATCCATGGGATTGTATTCATAGACTGGGATAGCTGCCTGAGAGAGCGATAACATGATCACGCCGCGCGCCTGCCCTACTTGCAGGGCAGTGCGCACATTGCGCTGAAAATATAATTTTTCTACTGCGGCACAATCAGGTCGATGAGTTTGAAGGATGGCAACCAAATGTTCATGTAAGACCTTCAAGCGTTCATGCGCTGCCATTTTCGCGGGGGTGCGGATCGCTCCGCATTCCACCATTTGCAAACTTTTATCCGGCAGTTCGGCGATGATCCCGTATCCGGTGATCGCCGTACCGGGATCGAGCCCGATCACCAACATGGATTATTCTTCTTCCATGGCAGCCAGAGCTTCTTCGCTGACCTCCAAATTGGAATAGACATTCTGGACATCATCCAGATCTTCAATATTTTCGATCAACCGCATGATCTTGACAGTCTTCTCGCCATCCAACCCGATCTCCTGTTTGGGCACCATGCGCAGTTCAGCTTCATCGATCTCGATCTTGGCATCCTTCAGCAAATCACTGATGGTCTTGAAGGCATCCACCGGAGCGGTGATCTCGATGTAACCCTCTTCGTCCTGGTCAATATCTTCAGCGCCCCCTTCCAGCGCCAGTTCAAACAGCTTATCAAAATCGACACCCTTACCTTCGATACCAAAATAAGCAATGCGATCAAATTGCCAGGAAACCGAACCAACCTCACCCATGCTGCCACCGGCATGCGTGAGCGCATGCCGCAATTCTGAAACGGTGCGATTGCGGTTTTCGGTCAGGCAGTCGATCATGAGAGCAATGCCATGCGGGGCATATCCTTCATAGGTGATCTGTTCGATCTGAGCGCCATCTTTATCTTCCCCGGTGCCACGTTTGATAGCGCGATCGATATTTTCTTTGGGCATGTTCAAGCCGCGCGCGCGATCGACGGTCAGACGCAGGCGAAAGTTCGTTTCCGGGTCACCACCGCCTTCACGCACGGCGATGACGATCTCACGCGCCAGACGGGTGAATAATTGTCCGCGCTTGGCATCGGCTGCCCCTTTCTTTCTTTTGATGGTAGACCACTTTGAGTGACCTGACATGTTCTTTTCTCCTTTTTTAATTGAACAAAATAATTATTTCTATGGGAATCTAAATTATAGCATTTGGGGTTGGGGAATTACGCAGCCACCCCACCTTAGGCACTATCTCTATGGTGGAGGGATGCTGGACTGGGATGTGACCGAATTCCGTAAAATACCGATACCTTCGATCTCCGATTCGAGGGTATCGCCGTCTCTCAGTTCGCTTACCCCGGACGGAGTGCCAGTCAGAATGATATCCCCGGAGTCAAGTGTCATAATGGAGGAGATGAAGGCAATCAACTGGGGAACGCTGAAGACCATTTCCTTCGTGGAAGACATCTGGCGCATCTCGCCATTGATGCGGCAGGTGAGCAGCACATCAGAAATATCCAGTTCCGTTTCAATGGCAGGACCTAACGGGCAAAAAGTATCAAAACCCTTGGCACGCGTCCACTGATTGTCGCGCTGCTGCAGATCGCGCGCGGTGACATCATTGGCGATGGTGTACCCGAGCACGTGCTGCAGGGCTTGCTGGGCTCGAATCCAGCGCCCGCCTTTCCCGATCACAACTGCCAGCTCCACTTCATGCTCCACACGTTGTGATTGAGGCGGTAGCTGGATAGCTTCGCCCGGTCCGATCACCGTGCTGAGCGGTTTTAAAAAGATGATGGGGATCTCAGGAATCTCAACGGATTGTTCTTTGGCATGCAAGGGATAATTGCGCCCGATGGCGATGATCTTGCCGGGCTGGATGGGCGGTAACAAACGAACTTTTTCCAATTCGTGTTCCAGTTCAAGGCGCCGGTAAAGACCCAGCGGGGATGCGCTGAGAGGTCCTACTTTCCCTTCAGCTTCCCAGCCAAACTGTGGCTCTTTACCGGCGATTTGATAGCGTACGATGCGCATAAGATCTCGCCCTAATTATATCTGGGTTTTGCGTGGAATGCGACTTTGCCAAAACCCCTCGCAAGATGAGATGGGTCATGGTAAAATGCATCCACCCGGGCGGGTAGCTCAGTTGGTCAGAGCGCATCTCTTACACAGATGAGGTCGTAGGTTCGAGCCCTATTCCGCCCATTCTTGTTTTAATACTTTTTCCTTCAGGAAAAATCCACAATACAACAAAAACCGGGTTAATTTCCTAAATATAGAAGATCTATTGGAGAATTGTTTAAACCATAGCCTATAGTTAATAATTTTGAACACATTTTTAAAATACTCTATTAGTCATTATTTTATACTACTACCCTGAAAGTGATCAACTTAAATAAATTCTCGAGTTTCTAAATATCAATATATAATTTTAAAATAGGAAATTATCAGGAGGGTAACAATGACCATTAAGCTATTTGACTTAAACATCGAAGAAGTTCTAGAGAATTGGGACATCGAACACGGTTTGCGTGAAATCATTTCAAATGCACTAGATGAACAACAGATTACAGGTTCTCAAGAAATAGAGATAAAAAAGGATTTGGCTGGCAAGTGGCATATTCGAGATTTCGGTAGAGGTATACAGATTGAACACTTCACATTGAACGAAAATCCAGAAAAATTGAATTCAAAGCTTAATTTGATTGGTAAATTTGGGGTAGGTTTAAAGGATGCACTTGCTACTTTTAATAGACGCGGAGTTCTAGTTATAATACAATCTAAGTTCGGTTCTTTTCAATTAAAAAAATCACTGAAATCTGGTTTCTCTAATATCTTCACACTTCATGTTGAATTTAACGATAACCCAATAGATATTGAAGGTACAGATTTTATTTTTGAAGGGATTTCAAATGAAAAAATGGATTTGGCAAAGTCCTTTTTTCTTAAATTTAACGACGAAATTTTATTAGACTCAACATTATATGGAGAAATCTATAATAGAAAATCTGACGGCGGAAAAGTATATATTAATGGGGTTTTTGCAGCAGATGAGCCAAATTTTATGTTCACATATAATATTACAAACATCACACAGTCAATTAAAAAGAAATTAAATCGCGAACGATTGAATGTAGGAAGAACAACCTATTCAAGTAGAATTAAAGATATCTTGTTATCTTCAGAAAACGATAAGGTGCGATCAGATCTAATTGAACAAGCGCGCAACAGATATTCTGGAAATTTATTTGACGAATTTTCTTGGATTGAAATAAGTCAAAAAGCTCTTAACCTGTTGCATAATTCACGACAAGCTGTATTTTTAACTGAAGAAGAAATAATTCATCATCCAGAAATTATCGATTGGGCTAAAAGAGATAGATATGAAGTAATCACCATTTCAGGTAAGGAAAAAGATAAACTAGAATCACAAATGAACTCAGGGGGACCTGAGATCAGAACTTCAGATGTTTTTGTTAGTGAAATAAATAATAGTTTTGAGTATAAATTTATTAACTATAATGAACTTGATAAAAAAGAAATATTAATTTACAACTCTTACCCAAAATTAGTTAATTTGGTTGACCTTCCAAAATGGCAAGTGCCTAAACTTCTTATTTCTGAGACAATGCGGTTAACAAATGATGATACACGTGGAATTTGGGATCCTTCCCTAAATGCCATAATAATAAAAAGAACTCAATTAGCAGGTGAAATTTTATTCGCTGGAACTGTTTTGCATGAGCTAGCTCATAAATTATCAGGTGCACCAGATTGCTCAAGAATTTTTGAGGGTGAACTTACTCAATTCTTAGGAAAAGTTTCTGCTAAGGTAATTTAAATATTTTTTTATTGATTTTAAGCTAATAGATTTTTTATTATTCACTATTCTTAATTTGCTTGTTTTCTCTAAATCTAGTTATTCACTTTATGACGGGAAATTTTTCTGTAGATATTTCATCACGTCTTCATAAAAGGTCTTGATAATCGTATCCACCACTCCTTTGCGGGCGCCGAACATCAGTTTCTGCCCGATGGCATCCAACGGGTAGGCGAAAATATGGATGGCGGTCTGTCCTTTTTCTTGCTCCGTGAACTGGACCTCCAGCTTGCTGCGGTCTCCCAGATAATTTCCAAACAGCTTTTTATCCATCTGGGCATGCAGAATCCCTTTTTCCTGATCCTGTTTTATCACTTTTCCCCCCATGTGTTTGATGCAGAAAACAGCAGCCTTAAAAACATCTTCCAGCGGATAATCGACCACCTGCTCCGATTCTTTTTCGTATGGCATTTCACTCCTCACTAATGATTACTTTATCCAGCAATTGTGCTATCTGATCTCGATCTGGCATGGTAGTTCCAGGCAGACATGCAGCCGCAGATCCAGCCGCAATGCCCCATTTAAAAGCATCCGGCATGGATGCATTTTCACTCAAGCTATAAACGACGGCTGCCAGCATGGCATCCCCTGCCCCGATCGGATTCCTCTCTTCGATCTCAGGGGGAATACCAACCCAGCGTTTGAGCCCGTCACTGCAAATTGTCGCTTCCTTCCCTGCCGACAGAACGATGTTCTTCACCCCTATTTCATGGAGCCTGGCAATCGCTTTCCCGAAGCCGGTTGAATCCCTTTCTTCGATATCCAGGATCTGGGTCAATTCATCATAATTAGGCTTGATCAGAAAAGGCTGTGCATAACAACCAAGTTTTAACGCTTCGCCACTGGTATCAAGTACCGCTCTCGCTCCAGCCTGATTGATAAGTCTGATCATACGGGCATAGCTATCCGCACGCATACCCACCGGCAAACTACCTGCCAATATCCACCAATCTCCCGGTTGAACTAACTTATCCATTTTTTGCAGCAGGATATCCGTCTCGATATTCGAAACTTCAGGACCCAGTTCGTTTACTTTGATATAGGTGCCATCACTTTCACCAACAATGCTGATATTCGTACGGGTTTCGCCATGTACCCGAACAAAATCCGTCTTTATTCCCATCGCTCTCAATCCCTCAGACAAAACATCTCCGGTTTGTCCTCCGATAAGACCGAGCGCTATACAATCAGAACCCAAAGTTGCCAGCAGCCTGGCGATATTGAATCCCTTGCCACCATAATCCAACTTTACAGAAGAGGCTCTCAGAACCTGATCGTGCGCCAGTTTTGCGACCCGATATTCCTTATCCAGTGCAGGGTTCAACGTTACGGTGTAGATCACTGCGACAAATCCCCGGTGGCAGGCATTTTGTGCGAAAACAGCCATCCCACGACGGCTCCACCAGCAGTGGTCACCACGATCACCAGCGGTTTTCCATAAAGGTCGTAGGCATATTTACGCACCGCCAACGCCAGCAAAAAGATCAAATAAGTTGCAAAGGTTATGAGAAATTCTTTTCCAATGATCTTAAATGGGAGTCTCTTTTTCCAGGTACGGATGATAACCGTCACCAGCGCAGCGAAAACAGCAATTCCAACCACCAGGCTGAATTCGGTCGGTTCGGCAGGTCGATAGAAAATCCCGTAATACAGCCCCAGGAGTGCTCCAATGAAGATATTGTTATTGCGTTTCTTCAGGCTGATGGTTGTTGTTTTCTTATCCGTCATTTTTGCTTCCTGCCCAGAACCTGTTGATCAAAGCCTGTTCGGCTTCCACGGTCCACAGATCATTTTCCCCTAATTTACTACCAATTTCGGGATAGCGTGCTTTCAATTCCTGCAAGCTCATCAGCGGCAATTCGATGATCTGGGGAAAGATAACGATCTTGCCGGCAAAAGTGCCCTGCATCAAAGCCTCGATCCCATCTCTGGCGGCGTTCATTCCACCGATCGCTGCCACCGAGCGATTGGGATTCAACTCTCCCTGCGAGGTTTTCCGCAAGACCATTTCCTGATCGACCAATTTTGATCCAGAGGTGCCCGTCAATTGCAGGTTGCCGAGGAAGACCGGGCTCAGATTTACTTCAATAAACGTGCCATTGGGCACGCCGGCAAAGAACATCAGCATGCCCTCCGGTTTGACCACTTGGGCGGTTTCTTGCATCAGTGCCGCGACCGGCACGCATACCACCGCGTCGTCCACTCCTCTTTCCCCTGTAATTTCCAAGAGGAAATCCTCCAACGATTGGCCGGCGTTGTGTGGATTGAAGATCCGGAACACTCTACCGTTCTGCTGCGCCAGCGGGGTGATCACACGTTCGAGCACATGCGCTCGTTCCTGGTTGACCTCCGTGGCAATGATGATCGCCGGACCATCCTTTTTCTCAACTGCGCGCTGCACGTGCATCTGACCCATCGGTCCACCCGCCCCGATGAACAACGCGCTGCCGCCCTTTTTCAATTCACAACGATTGCGTTCTTCCCCATAGGCAGCAGCGATATCCGTTTCCTGCGTTCCCACATAGGCAGTGTAATGATAGTGAATGCGCCCGGCATCGATCTCCGAATCGCCATCCAGTGCTCTGGTTGCCACGATGTTCAAAACACCACGGAAGGCGATCAACTTCGCGATCTGCCCGACCAATTTACCCGAGGTGGGAGAAAGCAGGATAATATCGTCGAATCCTTTTCCACCCGTTACCCGGTCAGAAAAATCTGAAAATTTTCCCGGCAAAATGTCTTCTGTTTCAATCACCTGAGTTCCATCAGGGACATTGTTCTTCACGATTTCTTTCAATTTCTCAGGAACAGCGGTCAGGTAGATCAGGCGGGGAGCGTCCAGTCCCCGGCTGAAGGTATACCCGGTTCGATCATCCCCGTTCCCCATGATCCACATGATCCCACCTGCTTGGGGAAATAACCTTCTGCGCTGGGTATACGCTGCATCCACACAAGCCCAGGGTTCGGTGAGAGCGGCTTCCGCATAGCCAATCTGCTCATCGACAGGGATAACGTAAGCGCCATCATCAGCATCGAGCACTTCCGGTCCCAATAAATGGTACTGGATCAAACCACCCGGAATCGTATATCCGTAGGCGGTATTGCGCTGATGCACGTAGATATCCGGTTGCACCGCCAATCGCTGCCCCGGGGTATATTGGTGGGCGAGATGCTTTCCCACCTTGATCACCGTTAAAGCCACCTCATGCCCAACCCGGGTGGGTTCCTTCGATAAATCACGACCATATAATTTGGGGTGATCGCCACCCAATTTGATCAGTTTCACATCTGAAAAACAGAGCCCGACCGCATCCACCCTCACGAGCAGCTGGTCATCCCCCGGGGAAGGAATCGCGAATGACTCCGGTTTCCCTGCTTTTCCGATATTTGCAATCCCCGCAGCATACATATTCCAAGCCAATGTAGACCCGGGAATTTCCAGATCATGCCGATATTTCTGAAATTTCGATTCTGCCATCGCAATTCATTCCTTTTTATTTCTATACAAGAGAGATATGCATAAAAGCTAACGGCAAGCGCCTCAGCCATTATGAATATTTCTCTTAGCAATCCTTTCTTATTCCTCCAAAAGACCGGCGGCAAGGCTTTCCTGCAGTGTATTGAAAGCAGTCTGCTCGTCTTCCCCTTCAATTTCAATCTTTATTTGAGCTCCGCTCTCAGCTCCCAATTTTAAGAGAGAGATCAAGCTTTTTCCATTGGCTTTCTTATCCTGATACGTCACAGAAATATTCGAAGAAAATTGTTGGACAACGTTCACAAAATTTTTCGCGGGACGTGCATGCAAACCAGTTGGATTGGTCAGATCAATAATCAAAGTTTCCATGAAACAACCTTTTGTCGAATCCTTTTCTTTCCCTTTCGACGGTGAATTAATTTTCTTTATTCAGATAATCCAGGATCATATTTACATCCGTCGTGGTCCTCATTTTTTCTGCGATCTTTTCATCGTCAACCGCTTCTGCCAAATTAGCCAGCAACGATACATGTTCATCTCGCAAAGCAGCAATCCCGATCACCAGGAATACTTTCTCATTTTGTCCCCAGGCAACTCCATCAGGAATTTGCAGTACAGAGATACCCGTACTGAGAATGTCGGCGCGATTATCGAATTGACCGTGTGGAATAGCCACCCCATTTTCCAGATAGGTGGACATGATCTCTTCCCTGGCTAACATTCCAGCCACATAACCGGGTTTTACATGTCCGGCATTTACCAACAGCATCCCGCACTGGGTGATGGCATCCTGTTTATCCTGCGCAGTCGCATTCAGCTGTATGCTGTCTTTTGAAAGGATACTCATCTTCCTTACTCCACATTGCTGGTAATTACTCCCTTTTCAATAAAGGCAGAGATTACTTTTTCAAAAATAGGATCGTTAAAAAATTGTTCAAAATACAAAACGACGGCTTGCGGAGCTTTCGAGCATGCAAATTTCACCAGACCCTTATGCACAATCACCAATTTGGAATCCGCAGGGATACCCCGTGCGGCAACATGAACGATTTCCACTCCTTCAATATTCGCTTTCTTGAAGCTCTTCTTCAGGGAATTGACACTCATGAGGCTCGAACCCATGCCAGCCTCGCATGCAATATAGATCTTTTTTACTTCTGCAGTATTAATTGAATTAGCCATTCTTTCACTTCATTTCTAATGGAGAAAAGGTTCCAAGGCTTCCTGCGTTGAAACCTTTTCTCGTTCTCATTACCTTCGGGAATTTGTTCCCTACCAGTTTTTATTCTTCTTCAGTTTCTTCCTCATGGATCGGGTTCACACGCAGGATGAGTGAACCAATCAGGAAGGCAGCGACTGCGCCAATCAGGACCCCCATCAACACGTTGAAATGCTGTCCTCTGGGGATCACTGCCAGATAGGCAAAGATCGATCCCGGAGAGGGCGTTGCCACCACGCCGGCGTTGGTAAGCGTAAACCACAGATCTGCGCAAAAACCGCCTGCGATGACGGACAAAATCATAATGGGGTGAGCCAGAACATAGGGGAAATAAATCTCGTGAATTCCGCCAAGGAAGTGTATAATCATAGCGCCCGGTGCTGACTCTTTCAACCTGCCTTTACCAGCAACGTAATAGGCTACAAGGAGCCCAAGGCCGGGCCCTGGATTTGTTTCCAACAAGAAATGGATCGCTTTCCCCGAATTTTCCACCGCCGCAACACCCAGAGGAGCCAGCACACCGTGGTTCAACGCGTTGTTCATGAATAATACTTTCGCAGGCTCAACGATGAGTGCAGCCAGTGGCAACAATTTGGCGTTGATCATCGCATCCACTACCCCACCAGCCCAATTGCTGACGCTTTCCACGACCGGACCGATCACCACATTGCCCAGCAGGACCAGCAGCAGCCCCAGGATGCCGGCAGTGAAGTTATTGATGAGCATCTCAAATCCGACAGGAATTTTATCTTCGAGCACATCATCAATCAATTTGATCAACCACCCGCCTAACGGACCCATGATCATAGCACCCAGGAACATGGGAACATCAGAAGCTACGATCACACCCATGGTTGCAATGGCACCGACAACGCCACCTCTTGTGCCATGAATCATCTTCCCACCGGTGTAACCGATCAGAATTGGCAGCAGGTATGAGATCATGGGGCTTACATTTTCAGCGAATTTTTCATTGGGCAACCAACCCGTTGCGATGAAAAACGCCGTGATCAATCCCCAGGCAATGAATGCGCCCATATTCGGGATGATCATCCCAGCCATGAATCCTCCTAGTCTTTGAATCTTTTCTTTCATTTTTTCCTCCGTTTCATTTTATTTTGAGACCGATTCAATCTCTTTCATTATCGTCAGCGCTGTCGGCACGCCAACAAATAACCCCGGTTTAACCAAGAAACGATGTGATCGCTTCGATGTCACTTTGGGAAAGCTGCGGCGAAACCTGAATAATGGGTTTTCCCCTGGCGATCTCCTTCGATAATGGCATCAAGGTGATGATCAGATCGGCGTTGGCAACTCTTTCATCATCCAGCTCACGGAAAGAGACCACCGTCAACTTCCCCAAATGGGGAAACCTGGTTCTAAGACGGGCAGTCAGCAACTGCGCCGTAGCCATCCCGCTGGGACAGACCAGTAAAACATTGCTGAACTGGTAAGACCGCAGACGAATGTATGCGGCTCTGATAAATGCGACCAGCATCTGTTTATCCTCTTCATCCAAGATGATCGAGGTATATCTGAACACACTATCCAGCAATTGACCTGACAGGGATAGTTCCGCTTGGTAGCCATTGACCGTTGAAATATCCACATTCGCCTTGGGGAACCAGAGCTGATAAGAATGTTGATTAAAAATGGGGATCAGGTAATTAATGATGCCGTCGCGTAGTGTGGGATCATCTTTCAATCCCTCAAATTTATATAAATCATTTATGGCATTGAGCAATTCGGCAAATAATTCCTTGTATCTCCCTGCTCTATCCAAATCACCGTTCCAGTTCTCTAAGAGGGGGGATGAAAGGATATGCATCACCATGTAAGCGATGTCACCGGGTTGCCAGTTATCGATTTCATTGCGGTCAAGATTTCTGGCCAGTTTTTCGGCAGCTTTCCATTCCTGCATTTTGCGGAATTTCTCAACTTCCTGATCTGATATTTCGATATGCCGGTTCATCTTGATGCGCGCAAGCAATACAGAGAACACCAGCGCCAAATATAAGACAGCCTCGTCGGTAAAACGCCCACCCAGATAATCTTCAATGAAGATGACCTTGTTGAAAACCTTTTTCATATCAAACAGACATACAAAATCATTGACCTCTTTGATGATGGGGATATTTTGCGTGTCTTCAGCCAGGGTAAACGTCAATCCTTTTTGATAAGAAACCTCGAAGATGGATGGGCAAAAGGGACATTTTCCCCATATCAAAGCCAACAACACCTGCTGTCGTTGTTTTTCAGTGCCTGTAAGGGACAAGCCATAATTCTGTTTTCGCTCAATGGAAATTTCCCACTCATCAAACCAATTTTCGATCTGTTCCAGATCGCTCAAAACAGTCGAGCGAGATACCTTGAGAATCAGAGCGATATGGGTGAGAAGGACGGGTTCCGTTTTTATCAAAAGCAAAAAGCTGATCAATTGCTGGCGCTGTTGTGGAGATAACACTAACTGGATGCTATCCGTGCTGGCTAATTCTTCAACCAGGACATGATGTTGTTCGGGTGGACATTCCAACATAACCCCCACCCCCGGGATGGAGGTTAATGTTACATCTTTGCTGTTCAACCAGCTTCTTATCCCCTTCATACTGTAATTGACCTGGCGCGGCGTTAGCTGGATCTCCTCTGCCAGATCACGGGTCCGAACCGGTTTGGAGGAATCCAACAAAATTTTTAGAATATCCCGCTGTCGAGTGGTTAATGAAACCATTTTAGTTTAAATTTCACCCATTAGTATATATTTGTTATTATATAAATCGAATTCGCAAAAAAAACAGGCAATTAATATTGCTTTTCGCAGTCCATTAATTACAAAATCATATTAATAGGACTTTGTGAATTATCTGCGCTGCCATGGATGGCGAATTTGATCGGGGTCCGGAATTCGCGCAGATGTTCCAGACATCGGATTGCAGCGAAGTCTACAACCCGGATGGCGGCGGTTCTTCCACCATATATTTCAGGTTAACAATCCGCCGGGCAGGCGCGGGAGTGCGGTACCAGTGACATCCTGTTCAGCGGGGAAGAGATTTAGTTGACAAAACTTGACAAAAGTTGACAGCAATGAAGGTGCAAGTGAAAGAAAACAGTTTCGTTCCTGAGGAACGAAGGGGTGGTGGTTATGGAAAACCGCTCTACCAGATCCCGATCGTTTTGTATCTTTAATATTGAGTGGTGCGGTAGGACCGCATCCTACCAATATTTGTTAGAACGTGTGACGTCCAAGCATTCTCTATAAATAAGGAATAGCATATATGCGATTTATTCGGGAATTGATTTGGGATATGGAGAGATCCCTCGCGAAGCTCGGGATGACATGTGGTAAGGGGTAAGGGTAACCTGCTTACTGGTCGGCAG
>JAAZOK010000138.1 GCA_012797815.1 Chloroflexota bacterium
GACGTCCAAGCATTCTCTATAAATAAGGAATAGCATATATGCGATTTATTCGGGAATTGATTTGGGATATGGAGAGATCCCTCGCGAAGCTCGGGATGACATGTGGTAAGGGGTAAGGGTAACCTGCTTACTGGTCGGCAGATAAGCTTTGGGAATGAAAAAGATATGATATAAACCTGCTGCACAAAAAGGGGTGCGGCGATACCGCACTTTACATACATGCATCTCAGGAAGGGTTGGAGGTCGCCAACCCAATATTTTCAATACTTTTGGTATATAAATCAAACCAACATTTTATATGTAATTGCCTCACCATATTGAATGTCTGTGACAGTTTTGAGGCCCAACACATTTCCAATTTCATAGGGAGGTATCGAGCCTGGAATGGCAGGTCTCAAAACTTCTATTAATTCTCTTGTAATGACTTCTCCCTTTGTGATCTTCCGCGCGGCACAAAGACATCGCCTTTGGACGATCGCGGTTTCTTTCTCATTATCGGCTATGAATTTTTGAGTCGAGCCGAGCGCAGATTCCAATTCTCTTGATCTATCAACCATTTCCCGAAAATCTTCAGGATCCATAGCATACGCATGATCTGGTCCTTTTCGCCTCTTATCATCCGTAAAATGCTTTTCGATAACCTTTGCCCCAAGAGCAATTGCTCCTAACGCAGTGGAATGACCGGGGGTGTGATCCGATAATCCAAGGACAACATCAGGGTAAAGAGTAGAATAGGTTTTCAGAACATTCAGATTGATATGTTTGAAGTTCTCCACGGATCCGGTATAGTTTGTATTGCACTGCATTAAAATCAATGCCTTATTAATTCTCAAGACAGTTTCGACCGCGCGTTGAACGTCACCAATAGTAGACGCTCCCGTAGACATCAATACCGGTTTGTTTTTCGACGCAATCAATTCTATGATTTCCAGCCATGTGATATCTCCAGACCCAATTTTTACAGCCGGGAAATATCTTTCTAACATATTTACAGCTTCAAGATCATAAGGTGCCGAAAAATAATCCAATCCGTGTTCATTACACACCTCACATAATTCATTAGCCCACTCGAAAGGAACAGATGCATCGTTATAGGTCTCGAAAACCGTTTTTTTCCAGTTTGATTGATGGGATTTGGTACCAGCAATTTTTTTAAATCCATAATCACTTACAATTAACGGTGCCCTGAAATTTTGAAATTTTGCTGCATTTGCACCAGACTCTGCAGCTAGTTGGATCAATTTAATCGCTCTATTCATATCCCCATCATGATTCGAGCCAATTTCAGCAATAAAATAAACGGGGTGTCCTTCCCCAACATCGTTATTTCCAATTTTTATTTTCATAATTCCTCCTATCTTTTCAGTATATAGAATTTTGCACTATTTGTTCGTTCGGGTTTATTGTATTAATCGAAAATCGTTTAACTGTTTTTGCTGCAATCATTGATGAAAACAACGATAAACTCCAAAATCAAGAGCCACTAGTAATTGGCGAATAATTTCTATAGGTAAATGATACGGGGATAAACAATTTTATCCCCTGGGCAAATATTTGGTGGTATTTCAATTGCATCAGTAAGGAATGGCGGCTATGGAAAACCGCCATTCTAAATCCCACTAATTCTTCTGGCGAGTTATGAGACCATTCTTTCTGCTTGATTATCCACGGCAAAACTCTATAATGATATTAGTACTTTTCCGGGGTATTGACTACATCGTTCCCATTTATTCTCACTCATCATCACAACAATCTTCATAATCGATTAAGCAAAATTCATACCCAGAAATATATTTTTCAGGGACTTAAGTATGAATGAAATTTGGGGTAATTTTGTAAATCTTATTAAGTCTATTTATTTTTCAATAAAGAATAATAAAAGAGACCGGATTCTTATAATTATCATTTCATCTATTCTTTTCATTCTTATATACCTATGCAGTACTTCTCGTTCTACAAGCAATAATGATGAGCCGATCATGCCGGATCACACAGAAATCGCCGCAACTATTTATGCAGAAATTTATCTTCACACCGAAATAGCTGCAACTATCTATGCCGAACTGGCACTTCTTGAAACCAGTACTCCAGTCCCTACCAATACTTTAATACCCACGAACACATTATTCCCAACAAGCACTGTGATGCCTACCAATACTCCTACCATCGCCCCTACAATGGTTCTTATTCCCACTGCATTCAATGCTGCATCATCTAATTGTGATCCTTCTTATCCGGACGTATGTATTCCCTCTCCACCACCTGATTTAAATTGTGATGATATTCCTTATCGCCGGTTCCGGGTACTGCCCCCCGATCCACATGGTTTCGATAGAGATAAAGATGGCATTGGTTGTGAAAGCTGAAAAAGAAAGCAAATTTTTCCCCATGAATTCTTGTGGTGGGTTGTACCAACCCACCCTACCCCTGCGTTCCCTTTTGTGTGCGGGGCGGCAACCACTCTGCTTCTTCTATATTTTTTAATAAGAGTGGCAGTTATGGAAAACTGTCCTACGAAATCCCGGTCGATTTATGACAAGACATATTGAGCAGCTTAGTGGCGGGTTGGGAAACGGCCTACTTCTACGTGCTATTTCTCCACCCAAATCCAGCAGGGAATGGCGGTTATGGAAAACC
>JAAZOK010000034.1 GCA_012797815.1 Chloroflexota bacterium
ACATGTGGAAACGGCGGCTGAACTGTATTTCCTGGCAAGTGAAAAATACCGTTTGGCACAGCATGCTATTTACGAAGATGACAATAAGGAAAAGATCTATCTGCACGGCAAGCAACTGGAATGTTATCTGAAAGCGGCAGCCTATGCCCCCAACCCTGTGGAATTAGTGGAGATTCCTTTTGAGGATAATTACATTCAGGGTTTCCTGCACCTAGTACCGGGCGGAAAGAAAGCCCCCACGGTGGTGTTCGCACCGGGCATGGATATGACCAAAGAATCCACCATCAGCCCGTTGCATCATCCTTTCATCATCCGTGGTATGAACTTCCTTTCCCTGGATGGACCGGGCAAAGGCACCAGCAACATCCGCAAGATCCACGTGACTGCGGATAACTATTGCCAGGTTGGCACGGCAGCCATCGATTTCCTGAGCCAGCGACCGGAAGTGGATATGGATAAGATCGCGGTATCGGGTTATTCCTTTGGCTCGTACTGGGGTATGCAGATGGCAGCCGCCGATAAACGGGTGAAAGCCATTGCCACCGCCGCAGCCTGTTACGGTCCGATGACCTCCATCTTCGAGGAAGAAACCCCGCATTTCAAACAGGTGTTCATGTATATGGCGGGCATCGAAGATGAAGCGCAGTTTGATGAGATGGCGAACCAGATGAGCCTGGAAGGCATTGCAGGCGATGTGAGCTGCCCGTGCCTGATCATCAGTGGGGAATATGACCCGCTGGCACCGCTGGATACCGTGCTGGACGTATATGAGCGCGTATCCGGACCGAAGGAATTATGGGTGGTGGAGGATGAGTTCCATACTCCGCGACACGGCGAGACCTTCGGCGGGGCGGATTTCTACGGATTCCTGGCGGATTGGATCAAAGATGCCCTGAATGGCAAGTACCAGGCAGGGTGGGACAAGCGCATCATCATCCACAAGATGAGCGAAGGTCCCTATTCCAAGGTGGCAGCGGATGTGAGTTTACCGGAGCGCATCGGGGTGGATTACAGCGGTCCAACCAAAGAACAATTGGGACCGGCAGGGATCAGAAAAGAATAAACTGGCATCTGATTCATGATCAAAGAAGTCATCCTTGAGGATGACTTCTTTTGTTTACATTTGCGTCCTCTCGATTAATTTAAAGAAAGAGGATGGAAGGGAGATTGATATTATTCGGGGCAGATGGCGGCGATCTGTGTCACCGAATTGAGCGCGGCGGGATCCACCGGGTCGGTCAAAATGAGCACCATATACGTGTCTGCGGTCATTAACGGGAGCAGATCGGAAAGTTTTTGATTTCCGGGACCGGGAGGAAATCCCACGCCTTTCTCCGAATACATATAATGGATATCTTCAATCGGATTGCCGTCAATCGAGGTGGGTAAACAAGAAACGGTGATATTCTCATCCACCTGGAACTGTACCTCGCGGAATATCCTGGCGAGGACGACCTGGGCACGCATGTTGAGAGTCTGCGTTGCCTGGTCGTAAGCAGAAAAGTAGCCGGTTTGGATCATTTGGTATTGCTGTGAACTGCTTTCTTCCATGTCTTCGGGCAACATAAAGGGAAAAGTGAGTTCATCCTGATAAAACCTGGTCCAAACACCATCCGTATAGGAATAATAATCGCTCTCCACACGCACTGCGGTGGCGGTGGGTTGCGGGGAGGGTTCCAGGGTGGGAACGGGAGTGGGCTCCGGAGCAGGTTGGGCACAGGCACTCAGTAATATAACAGGAATCAGAATAAACAAAAGGGATGCTGCGGGTCGATTTTTCATATTGAACCTTTAAAGTGAAGTGATCTGATAATAGATCCTGGTTTAGTATAGTGGAAGTCCCCGTGAAATTTCAAGTTTCATTGAAAAAGATCATTGATTTTTAAGAATCAAGGAATTTTCCCCCAAACAACGGCAGAGCGGGTATAATTGCGCCTAATTTTATGCCGGGAGGAAACCCATGTTGAACTGGGCTGGCATGTTGCCTTTTGTTTTAATTACCACCTTTACGCCTGGACCCAATAATATCAGCAGCGCATCGATGGGAATGTTATACGGTTATCGCAAATCCCTGCCATTCTTGATGGGGATCGTGAGCGGTTTTTTCATGGTGATGTTGTTGAGTGGAACCCTGTCCCAGACCCTGGTCGAACTGCTGCCATCTTTTGAGATCATTCTCCGCGTTGTGGGAGCTATCTATATCGGCTGGCTGGCGTATGAGACGTTGCGCAGTTCCTATGATTTTGAATTGACCGGTCAGCCCCCCCTGACCTTCTGGCGTGGATTTTTGATGCAACTCTTGAACGTAAAAGCTATTTTTTATGGAATGACCCTTTACAGCAATTTTTTGCATCCATTGAGTGGCAGAGTGGATTGGTTGCTGCTTTCAGCGGTCTGCCTGGCGGGATTGGGTTGGTGTTCGGTAACGGTGTGGACGCTGTTTGGAACGGTGATCCACCGCTATCTCAAGAAGCCGGTCTTGCGCAAAGCAGTGAATATCGCGCTGGCGGGGCTATTGTTGTATACGGCGGTAGAGATATCAGGAGTGTTGGAGTTGATTTGAGAGTTCTATTCACACCCTCAAATCAACTCCCCGTGGAAAAGGAGGAAAATTCTCATTTTTAGGAATGAGGTTGGAGGAGAAGTAAGGTTAGCGGCGGCAATGGAATGCCGCCTTACCTAGAGGTTCATTGCGACTTGTTGGTTGGGGAGAAATGGATAAGGAGAGATCCTTCGCATGCGCTCAGGATGACGTTGGGATAGGAAAAGGGATTGTCGTTCGGGAAGGTTAGCGGCGGCAATGGAATGCCGACCTACCAGGAAGGTTCATTGCGACTTGTTGGTTGGGGAGAAATGGATAAGGAGAGATCCTTCGCATGCGCTCAGGATGACGTTGGG
>JAAZOK010000032.1 GCA_012797815.1 Chloroflexota bacterium
GGATGTGGTCAATGCAGCGGCAGGCGTGGTCGGGGGCAGAGGGGGCGGAAAGCCCGATCTGGCACAAGCCGGCGGCAAGGATGCATCCGGGATTGAAGAAGCATTGAAAAAAGCCAGAGAGTTCATCGAGGATAAATTGAACTAAAAAACCGCCCGAAAGGGCGGCTTCATTTTTAATCCTCCGGTCTTATCCAACAACACAACACCAACTCCTTAGCCGCTTTTACTTCATCCAATCTGCCGATGGGAGTGTTGTGCGGGGCACTGTGCAACAGTTCTGCATTATTGTGTGCTTCTTGTGCGATGGTATTCAGTGCATCGGCAAAATGTTCAATGCTCTGCTTGGATTCCGTTTCGGTCGGCTCGATCATCAGAGCTTCTTTTACGATCAGCGGGAAGTAGTTGGTGGGCGGGTGAACGCCATAGTCCATCAAGCGTTTGGCGATATCCAGGGCGTGAATATCCGGCACGTCATCCCAGAATCCCTCTGCCACGAATTCATGCATGCAGCGGCGATCATACGGAACGGTGTAAGCATCTTCGATCAGATGTTTCAGGTAGTTTGCGTTGAGCACTGCGTGTTCGGCTATTTTGCGCAGCCCATCGCAGCCGTGCATGGCAATGTAGGTGATGGCTCTTACCATGACCCCAAAATGCCCGTAAAAAGCTTTGATGCGACCGATGCTGTGGGGTGGGGTGATGAATCCGTACAGCGGTGGTAGTTCCTCGTCTCCCTCTTCCACAATTCCGATCACCGGCGCAGGTAGAAAATCGACCAGGGGAGCTGCCACGCCTACCGGACCCGACCCCGGACCGCCGCCGCCATGCGGAGTGGAGAAGGTTTTGTGCAGGTTGAAATGCATGATGTCAAAACCGAGATCGCCCGGTTTCACGATCCCCAGTAAAGCATTCAGGTTTGCGCCGTCGCCGTAGACCAGCCCGCCATGCTCATGCACGATGGAGATCACCTCTAGCAGGTGTTCTTCAAACAGCCCCAGCGTATTGGGGTTGGTGAGCATCAATCCGGCAACGCTATCATCACAGATCTCTTTTAATTTATCCAGATCGACATTCCCGCGTTCGTCGGAGGGGAGATTGACCACTTCAAAACCGCTCATGCTGGACGTGGCAGGATTGGTCCCATGGGCTGAATCCGGCACCAGAATTTTGGTGCGCTTCGTGTCATGGCGGCTTTGGTGGTAAGCGCGCATGATCAGTCCACCGACGAATTCTCCGTGTGCTCCGGCGGCTGGTTGCAGCGTAATGCCCGCAAAACCGCTGATCTCCTTCAACCATTCCTGCAATTGAACCATGATCGCCAGATTACCCTGTACGGTCTCGATGGGTTGCAGCGGATGGGTCATGGCAAAACCCACTAGACGAGCGATTTCTTCGTTGATGCGCGGGTTGTATTTCATGGTGCAGGACCCCAGCGGATAAAAACCGATGTCAATGGCATAGTTGAGTTGTGACAAACGCGTGAAATGGCGGATCACATCCACTTCAGATACTTCGGGAAATGGAAGCTCTTTGCGCAATAAATTCTCTGGGATCTTCGTTGGGGGTACATCGGCGTCTTTAAACTGAAATCCGGTACGTTTTGGAGAGGAAAGTTCGTAGATGGTTGCTTCACTCATGCTTGCTCTCCTCCAGGACTTCGCATAACAGGTCGATGGTCCCCTTGGTCGTTTTTTCTGTAAAGGCTAGAAGCATACAATCTCGCAGGGCTGGATATTCATTTTCCAGCGGATACCCGCCCAGAATACCCTCGTTCAACAGGTGATGGTTGATATGCTCGACAGAGGTCGGGCACTGCACCACCATCTCATGGAAGAATGGCTCGGGCGTGAGCACCTGGAAACCCGCAATGCCTGCGATCTTCTTCGCCGCATAATGAGCATTTTGATAGCATAGATTGCTGACCTGCTGCATACCGTTCTTGCCGAGTAAACTCATATACACGGTAGCTGCCAGTGCGATCAGTCCCTGGTTGGTACAAATATTCGAAGTTGCCTTTTCTCGACGAATATGTTGCTCGCGGGCGGTGAGGGTTAGCACATAGCCGCGTTTTCCATTTTCATCGACGGTTTCACCGACCAGACGACCGGAGAGTTTTCGGACCAGTTCTTTCCTGGCTGCCAGGAAACCGAGGTAGGGTCCTCCGTAGGAAAGGGGAATACCCAGCGGCTGTCCTTCACCCACGGCAATGTCGGCTCCCATTTCTCCGGGTGTTTTCAACATGCCCAAAGCGATAGGGTTGACTGTCATGCAGACCAGCGCCCCTTTTTGATGGGCGTCGGTGATGATCTGAGTGAAGTCGACAATACGACCGAAGAAATCGGGGTATTGCAGCACCACAATGGCGGTGTTTTCGTCCACTAGGGGATTGATTTTTGCGGGATCAGACAGTGGTGGTTGTTCCTCTCCACTGGTGATGATCTCGATGTCTTCGATACCGCTCAGGTAGGTATGAACCACCTCTCGGTATTGAGGATGAAGCGCTCCGGAGAGGATGATCTTTTTTCTTTTCTCGCGGAAATGCGCATAGGCAGTGATGCACGCTTCTGCCGTGGCGGTGGCGCCATCATAATGGGATGCGTTGGCGACATCCAGGGCAGTCAGATTGCAGATCAGAGATTGAAATTCAAAGATAACCTGCAGAGTGCCCTGTGAGATTTCAGGTTGGTAAGGGGTATAGGCAGTGAAAAATTCTCCACGTCGCAAAATGCTGTCTACTGCGGCGGGGATATAATGATCGTAAGCGCCTGCCCCTAAAAAACAGATGTAATCATGGGTGGTGACATTGGCATCTGCAAATCCCTCGATAAACTCCCGCGCCTCCATTTCCGTCATGCCCTTTGGCATGTTCAATTCTGGAAAGCGATATTTATCAGGAACGTCAGAAAACAGCTCATCCAGGTTCTTCAACCCGAGAGCTGTCAACATTTCTTTTCGTTCCGCATCAGTGTGCGGGATGAACATTAGTTTCCTCGATCTTCGCAGAACCTGTCGTAGGCTTCACCGTCCATCAGGGAATCCACTTCTGAAGGATCATCGAGTGAGATCTTGAATAACCAGCTGCCGTAAGGATCTTCATTGAGATTCTCAGGATTATCAATGAGAGCTTCATTGATCTCAAGCACCGTGCCGGAAACGGGCGCGTGAATATCGGCCGCTGCTTTGACGGATTCGATCGTGGCGACGGTTTCATCTTTATCAAAATCGTCATCCACATCCAGCTCGAATTCGATGTATACAATATCCGAAAGTTGGTTTTGGGCAAAATCAGAGATTCCAATGAGGGCAGTGTTGCCTTTTACTTTGATCCATTCATCTGTTTCCGAGAACTTTAGATCTTTTGGGGTCGACATCTTTTTCTCCTATTCATTGATTGAAGTACACAGTAATTGTACATCTCTGTTATTTTACCTGAGAGATTCGCCTTTTTATAGAAGGTTTGCCCCGTCGGTGCATTTTTCATGCTCTCCAGAGTTTCAAGGAAGTGAGTTTATTTACCTGAGAGTTTCACCCTAATAGAAGGTTTGCCCCTTCGGTGCCGATCATTTCGAACTCTTCTCACTACCATGCAATTTTACTTATTCTATGGAAGCTTAAAGCCCCTGTCAAGGTATTTTTTTATCCTGAAGATGCATTATAATACGCTCTGGTTTCGATAGATGCGAGACCAAGGAAAGGAATAGCGCCTGAGCCCATTTTTTGGGATGACGAGGATGAAGGTTTTCTACCGCAGGGTAGAACTAACCGCATGCAATGCGGGAAAATCGAAAGTTCGGCGGATGCCTTCCCGGATCACATACGATCTGTGACCTTTCCCACACATTCAATTTAACCACGGCGTGTGGTTAATACATAAATACTTTTTGATTACCATGGAGGTATACATGTGCGGTATTGTGGGCTACATCGGTGAGAAAAATGCGACCCCCATTATCTTGGGAGGGTTGAAAAAGTTGGAATATCGCGGGTACGATTCTGCTGGAATTGCTGTGATCGAAGAGGGGAACATCGAATTACGACGTGACGTTGGAAAACTGGTCAATCTGGAGAAATTGGTCGAACAGCAACCCTTGAGTGGCAAGATCGGCATCGGGCATACGCGTTGGGCAACCCACGGTGCGCCCAGTGCGAAGAATGCACATCCCCATATTGGTGAAACAGGGGATGTGGTGATCGTTCATAACGGCATTGTCGAAAACTACCTGGAGTTGAAAGAAGAACTGGAAGCGGAAGGGGCTCATTTCAATTCTGAAACGGATACGGAGACCATTGTGCACCTGATCGAACGCAATCTGGGCAGTGGGGTATCCCTTGAAAAAGCAGTGCGTTTGAGTTTGCAGCGCATTAAAGGCGCGCACGGTATCGTGGTTATTTCCAGCAAGGAGCCCGATAAGATCATCGCGGCTCGTATCGGAAATGCAGGGGGTGTGGTGATCGGATATGGGGAAGGGGAGATGTTTGTGGCTTCTGATATCCCCGCTATCCTGGAATATACCCGCCGCATGAGTTTTCTTGAATCGCAACAGATGGCAGTGGTGACGAGAGAAAATGCTACAATCACCACCCTGGATGGCAAAGCCGTGCCGGCCAAGATCGATACCATTGCCTGGGATCCGGTGGCGGCTGTCAAAGGGAATTACCGGCATTTTATGCAAAAAGAGATCCATGAACAAGCCCGGTCATTGATCGATACGCTGACGGGAAGAGTGGATTTTGAAAATAACCGTATCAATCTCATGAATCTTAATCTGGATGCGGAAAAAGCCAGGAAATTCAACAAGGTCATCATCACTGCTTGCGGCACTGCCTATCATGCCGGCTTGGTGGGGAAGACGATGATCGAGACGATCGCCAGGATACCCACCGAAGTGGATATCGCCTCTGAATTTCGCTACCGTGATCCACTGGTGGATGAAAATACCTGTGTGCTTACGATCAGTCAATCCGGTGAGACTGCAGATACCCTGGCAGCCATGGAAGAAGCGCGCAACAAAAAAGCCATGGTTTTTTCCATTGTCAATGCCATCGGTTCACAAGCCATGCGGGTGGCGGATGGGTATATTTCCATGCAGGTAGGTCCGGAAATTGGCGTAGCTTCGACCAAAGCTTTCACCGCCCCGCTGGTAGACCTGTATCTCTTTGCCATTTACCTGGCAGATCTGCGTGGAACACTCAGCGAGGAAGAACGGTATCGTTCCATCTATGATCTGCGTGTTATTCCTGACCTGGCAGGCAAATGCCTGAAACGGGAAGATGCCGTGCGCGAAGTGGCAGAAAAGATCAAGGATATTCACAACATCCTCTATCTGGGCAGAGGCATTAACATGCCGATCGCTTATGAAGGAGCACTGAAATTAAAAGAGATCTCCTATATCCATGCCGAAGCCTACCCGGCCGGGGAGATGAAACATGGTCCGATCGCCCTGATCGATCAGGACATGCCCGTTCTGGCGATTATGCCCAAGGATCAATGGTATGAGAAAATGCTCAGCCAGGTGGAACAGGCCAAAGCCAGAGGCGGCATTCTGATTCTGGTCGCAACGGATGGGGATGAGCGCGCCGGAGAATTGGGTGATGATGTTTTGTGGATACCGGAAGCCCCCTGGATGTTAACCCCGGTGTTCGCAACCATACCGCTGCAAATGCTGGCATATCATATTGCTGCCATTCGTGGGTTGGATGTGGATCAGCCCCGAAATTTAGCCAAATCGGTGACGGTAGAATAAAAAAAAACTCCCCGTATGGGGAGTTTTGCTTACTTGATCTTTTTCGCGATTTCGTTTGCCCAGGCTCTGATCTTTTCCCAGTCACGGAAATCGTTCCCGCTCAGTTTTTCATCGACGGATTTCTTCATGGATTTGATCACAAGCTTGACCGCGAAGTTCAGCTTCTCGTAATCTTCACCACTGGTTAACACGGCTCCACCAAATAAACCGGTGTCCAGAACGGAAATTTCAGGAATATCCTTGAGCGCTTCGTCCATCCATTCCATGGTTTCCTTTCGGTTTTCAGGCGTATCCTGATAGAGATTGGCGCACACCACAAAAAATGCGCTGGGTTTCTTGTTCAGTTCCGTGTAGTTGTCTTTTAAAAATTTTAAGAATGGACCTCCTGGTCGACTGGCATGGATGGAGGTTCCTAAAAGATAGGCATCATACTCTTCTTCAAGCGTGAATTTTTTCAGGTTGCAGACCTGGGTCTGAAAGCCTGCTTTTTGTAGTTCCTGTGAGATTGCATCGGCAACCTCGTGGGTGGTTCCTGACCAGGTAGAATAACCGATCAAAACTTTCTTCGACATCTTTTACTCCAATATCATAAAATTAATCTTCATGATTTTATCAAACTATTGAAAATATCGTCTTATTAATTCAAAAATCATTATGTTACAATAGCATTTACGTTATTCTATTGAGTAGGGTTTCGATGGCACAAATTACTGAAAAAGATATATTATCTGCATTGAGCCGGGTCATGGATCCGGAATTAAAAAAAGACCTGGTCAGTTTGAATATGATCAGGGATATTCATATCCAGGGCGGTGAAGTATCCTTTACGCTGGTTTTAACCACACCGGCTTGTCCTTTAAAGAATTACCTTCAAAAATCAGCCCAGGAAGCTGTGCTGGCTTTGGAAGGTGTCAGCAAGGTGGATATCAACGTCACTGCCAACGTCAGCGGGCAACATACCAGGATTGATGATAAGATCGTTCTGCCGATCAAGAACTCCATTGCGGTTTCTTCAGGCAAAGGCGGAGTGGGGAAGACGACGGTGGCGGTCAATCTGGCGGTATCCCTGGCGCAATCCGGTGCGAAGGTTGGCTTGTTGGACGCGGATATCTACGGTCCCAATGTGCCTACCATGATGGGGATCGATGCACTCCCTCCGGTTAAAGACAAAAAGATCATTCCGGCAGAAGCCTATGGTGTGAAAGTGATCTCCATCGGATTTTTGGTGAAGGAAGGTCAGCCGCTGATCTGGCGTGGTCCGTTGTTGCATTCTACCATCCGGCAGTTCCTGGTAGATGTGAATTGGGGAGAATTGGATTATCTGATCATCGATCTGCCACCCGGCACCGGCGATGTGCAATTGAGCGTGGCACAAAATTTGACCCTGACCGGTGGATTGGTGGTCACACTCCCACAGAAGGTTTCTGTTGAAGATGCATCGCGTGGCTTGGAGATGTTCAACAAGTTGAATGTTCCCATTCTGGGCGTGATTGAGAATATGAGTTATCTCGAATTAGACGATGGAACACGGATGGATATCTTTGGCAGTGGCGGCGGGAAAGCCCTGGCACAGAGAGCCGGAGTTCCATTCTTGGGAGAAATCCCCTTAGCCCCCGCGATTCGGGAGGGTGGCGATGCTGGTAAACCAATTGTGATTGCCGCTCCTGACTCTCCGGCTGCCAAAGCACTGGATGAGATCACCTGCAGTGTGGCGGGCAAGATCTCACAACTGGTATTGCAGGAATGACGGATGGTTTTATGACAGAAAATGGATCTCTGCAAATAGAGAATAAACTAGAGAATAAACCACTGATCGTGGGAATTCGTTTCTCCAAAATCAGTAAAAGCTATTATTTCGATGCCGGTTCGATCACTGACTTAAAGCATGGCGATTTTGTGGTGGTACAAACTACCCGTGGCTGGCAACTGGGTGAAGTCGCCGAAATTGTTGAGAATACCGATGCGCTGGAATTGAAAAAAATCAAGAAAATTGATCGCAGAGCTACGGAACATGACCTGCAACGCCGGATGGAGATCGGTGAGAATGAGCAGGACGCGAACATGCGTATTTCCAAAGGCATTCGTGAATTGCATGTGGAGGGCATGAAATTCATCTATACCGAAATCAGTTTCGATGGCAGCAACGTTACTTTTCATTACACCAGTGAGGATGATAAGATCGCCAATTTTAGAAAATTGCAGGATGCCCTGAAAAAGGATTTCCCCAAAAGTAAGGTCAATTTTCACAAGATCGGACCGCGTGATGCGGCAAAATATTTCGGTGGCATGGGTGCTTGCGGATTGGAAACACGCTGTTGTGCCCAATTTCTAACCGATTTCGATTCGATTTCTATCCGCATGGCAAAAACCCAGGGCATTTCGTTGACGCCCACCGATATCACGGGAATGTGTGAACGCCTGCGCTGCTGTTTGAATTATGAATATTGCCAATATCGCGATGCCGTCAAAGGCATGCCCAAGAAGAACAAGCGGGTCATGACTCCCAAAGGGGAGGGGCGGGTACGCGATATCTATCCTTTACGAAAAACTGTGCTGGTGAGTTTGCCTGAGATTGGTGTCAAAGAATTTCCTCTGGAGGATATCCAGATGATAACCTTTTCTCAGGAAGGACAATCCCCCAAAGAAAAACAAAACCATCCGACCAATCATGCCAATCATGGAAAAAAACCTCAACATCGCAACAATAAACAGCCATAGGTCCCTCTGGGATCGAACGAAAAAAATTCTGGTGATTCTGGCACATCCTGATGATCCGGAATTTTTTTGTGGTGCTTCCCTGGCGAAATGGGCTGGGGAGGGGCATGATATCAATTATTGTTTGCTGACCCGTGGAGAAAAGGGCACCAACGGTAACTTCAGCTATACCGAACAAATTAAAGACATCCGGGAAAATGAGCAGAAAAACGCCGCTGCCGTGATCGGCACGAAACAGGTGTTTTTCATGGATAATCCGGATGGATTTCTTGTGGCGACGCTGGATCTGCGTAAAGAATTGGTGAAGGTGATGCGGAAACAAAGACCTGATATTGTGGTGTCTTGTGATCCGACCAATTATTTCATCCACGGCACATCAATCAACCATCCCGACCACCGGGCTGCCGGACAGGCGACGCTGGATGCCATTTTCCCGGCAGTACAGAATGAAGATTTTTACCCTGACCTGCTGGAGGAAGGATATGCTCCGCACCACGTCGAGGAATTGTGGCTTTCTTTGCCATTCCATCCCAATATCCGCGTGGATGTCACTGCAACCTGGGACCGGAAGATCAACGCTCTCTTGCAGCATGGCTCCCAGGTTGGAGATACACAGCAATTTGTGGCGCAGATGCATGAACGGGGTGAAGAGGGTCATTATTTTGAAGAATTTCACCGCATTGTCATACGAAAATAATCAGATTTTCTTCCTTTAGTCATATTCTCATATTTTTATATTGACTTCCGGGCTACTTGGCTTATGCTTAATGAACATATTAAACTGATTAATAAGATGAATGATGATCAATCAGTATTTTAATGAAAATCAAGCAAAACTGCTGGAATATATCATCAAACGAAAAAAAGCCGGAAGAGATGATCTCCCTCCCATCCAGGAGTTAAGTGAAAATTTGGGAATGAGCGTTCCCACTCTGCGCGAACAGATCGAAGCGTTGAAGATCCTGGGAATATTGGATGCTCGACCACGGCATGGCGTGCACATCAAGCCGGTGGATTTTTCAGCCGGATTGAAACAGAACGCCATTATCGCTGCTTCCATGGATTTGAAATATTTTTTCCAATTATCGGAATTCAGAGACAGGCTGGAACAAGCCTGGTTCATCAATGCAGCCGAACGGCTTACCGCACAGGATATTTGCGATCTTGAGCAGGATGTCATAAATGCCAACGCGAAACTTCAGGGAAATCCCATACAAATCCCACATCCCGAACATAAAGAATTACATTTGAGTATTTATAAAAGATTGGATAATCTTTTTGTGACCGGAATATTGAACACTTACTGGACGCTTTATGAGGCGGTTGGTATGAACCTCTATACCGATCTGAAGTATCAAAATACGGTTTGGCAGTATCATGAGCGGATTGTGGCTGCCATCAAAGAGAAGGATTTTGATCAGGGTCAATTTTTGCTTGGTGAGCATATGAAATTGATTTATAAGCGCTGAACGCGAGGGTATTTATGCAAAAAACAGTTAACGAATTTTCTATCTTGGTCAGTACGGTAAACGGTTCGGGGAGCGCTACCGCCAATAATGCGGTGATGAAAGCCATCTATAAAATGGGCGTGCCTATTTCTGCCAGGAATATTTTCCCTTCCAATATACAGGGCTTGCCGACCTGGTACTCGTTGAGGATCAGCGAAAAGGGTTATCTCGGTCGGGTGGATGAATTTGACATTCTCATCAACCTGAACAAAACTGTACTTCAAGAGGATATTGCGAAGCTGAAAAAAGGTGGCATGATCCTGTGCGATCAGCCTTTGCCTGCGGAGATCGGTAAAGAATATCAGGTGATCGAAATGCCCGTTGACCGCATCCTGGAAGAGGCGCAGGCACCGTCAAATTTGCACGTATATTTGATGAATATGGTCTACGTCGGATTTCTGGCCGCGCTGATCGGTATCGATCTGCCCTTCGTTGAAGATACTTTGAACAGCCATTTTAAGCATGTGCAAAAAGCGGTTGCGCCGAATATGAAAGTCGTCGCTATCGCACATGATTGGGTGACGCAACGGCAAATTCAGGATTCGCCTTTTATTCTGGAGCAAAGGGCACCGGTCGGTGACCATATAGTGACGGATGGGAATAAAGCCGCCGCATTGGGAGCCTTATTTGGCGGGTTGCAGTTCTCTGCCTGGTATCCTATCACTCCCGCTACGGAATTGGCTGAGACGCTCAATGAGTACCATCCTGCATTGCGGCGTGATCCGGAGAATGGCAAAACCACCTGCGTGGTCATTCAGGCAGAAGATGAATTGGCTGCCATCGGCATGACGATTGGGGCGGGATGGGCAGGGTTACGTTCCATGACCTCTACTTCCGGTCCGGGGCTGTGCCTGATGTCCGAATATTTGGGGTTAGCCTATCAAAGTGAAGTCCCTGTGGTGGTGTGGGATGTGCAGCGCGTCGGTCCCAGCACCGGCTTGCCCACCCGTACCTCGCAGGGTGATTTGAGCTTTTCCTATTTTCTGGGTCATGGAGATACCGAGTATGTCATCCTGCTGCCGGGCAGTGTGCATGAATGTTTTGAATTTGGCTGGAGGGCGCTGGATATTGCCGAGGAAATGCAGTCGCCGGTGCTGGTCTTGAGTGATCTGGAATTAGGTATGAATAATTGGATGACACCCAAATTTACTTATCCCGGTCAACCCATTCAGCGTGGCAAGCTCATTCATGAGGATGAGATCAATGAACTGATCAAAAAGAACGGTGGTAGTTGGGGCAGATATCAGGATGTGGATGGGGATGGCATTCCCTACCGCACCATTCCTGGCGATACCAATCCCGCTGCCCCCTACTTTGCGCGCGGAACGGGGCATGATGCCTTTGCTAACTATTCCGAGGACCCGCAGGTATGGCAGCAGGAACACCGCCGGTTAAAGAGAAAGTTCAAGCATGCTCTGGAGATCGACCCTGAACCGGTGCTGGAGCGGGATGATCACAGCCATATCGGCTTCATCAGTTATGGCTCCACTCATTTCGGAGTGATCGAAGCTTGTGACCTCCTTGCCCGGGCAGGACAAAAATTAGACTATCTGCGTATTCGCTCCCTCCCATTCCAATCGCAAGTTGAAAAATATCTGGAAGATCACGAGCAGATTTATGTGGTAGAAGCTAATCGGGATGGACAAATGGCTCAGATTTTGATGTTGAACTATCCCCAGTATGCGCTGAAGATCAAAAAAATTGCTTGTTTGGATGGGCTATCACTCACCGCCAGGAAAATATGCGCTTGCTTTAACGGTCAGGAGAATTAATGATGAGTTTGGAAAAAACGAACGCAGCCGGCTTGACCAGAAATGATTACATTGGCGAACCCAGCACCTTATGCAAGGGCTGTGGGCATAACAGTATTTCCAACATGATCATTTCTGCTTGCTTTGAATTGAACATTCGCCCTGAAAAAATTGTTAAGTTCAGCGGCATAGGTTGCTCCAGCAAGAGCCCCACTTATTTCTTGAATCAATCGTTCGGTTTCAATGGGCTGCATGGACGCATGCCTTCCATGGCAACCGGTGCCCTTTTTGCAGATACCTCCTTGAAAGGGCTGGGTGTCAGTGGGGATGGGGATACTGCGAATATCGGGCTGGGTCAGTTCAAACATCTTGTACGGCGCAATGTGCCCCTGGTGTACATTGTCGAAAATAATGGCGTGTATGGCTTGACCAAAGGACAATTCTCTGCAACGGCAGATTATGGGTTGTCTTTGAAAAGACAGGGGCAAAATATCTATTTACCCGTTGATATTGCCCTGGAAGCGCTGGCAGCCAATGCTACCTTTGTGGCGCGTTCTTTTGCCGGAGACCCCAAACAGGTGAAAGAGATCATCAAAGCAGCTCTCAGCCATGAGGGGACCGCGGTGATCGATATCATCAGCCCGTGCGTCACCTTCAATAATCAGGAAAATGCCCTGCATTCCTACTCATGGGGAAAAGGACACGAAGATCCCTTGCATGAGGTGGAATTCGTACCTCCCAGGGATGAGATCACCATCGAAGATTTCAGCCACGGGGAAGTACGTGAGGTGGCTCTGCATGATGGGTCAACCATTGTGTTGAAGAAGGTAGAGAAAGATTACGACCCGACCAATAAGAAGGAAGCTATGCGCCTGCTGGGAGATGCCATCAAGAATAAATGGTTGATCACCGGCTTGATCTATGTCGATCCGGATGCGGTCAATTTGCTGGATATGTATGATCTGGGAAAGACCCCCCTGAATCGTTTGTCGGACGAAAACCTCAGACCGTCCCGGGCTGAGCTGGAAAAGATCAATCAAGATTTGACGTAAGTGCTTTATTTTTCGGGAATGCTGCCGATGGTATGCAGTAAAGCCAGGTTGGTGGAACGCATGGCTCCGATCGGGAAACCGGAGACGATGATCACTTTTTGCCCTTTTTTGATGTCGGTGAACTGAAACATGGTTTCTTCCACGTGATTGATCATGTCTTCCAGCGTGTTGGAAAAAGGCACCAGGAAGGGGATCACGCCCCAATACATGCCCAGGCGCTGGTAGGTGCTTTGCACGGGCGTGAACGCCAGGATGGGTACGTTAGGGCGCGCTTTGGATTGCAATAAAGCCGATCTGCCACTCTGGGTAAATACTGCTACCGCGGAAACATCCCGCTCGGTCGCCAGTTCTCGCGCCGCCAGTGAAAGTGCCATGGCATCGTCTTCATTATCTTCATGTTTGGAATGTACCAGTTTCCCCCAACGATTGAAATTCAGTTCTGCTTCACCGATGATGGCAGCCATCATCTTGACGCTTTCCACCGGATATTCCCCGCTGGCAGTTTCCCCTGAGAGCATCACCGCATCACTGCCGTCAAAGATAGCGTTTGCCACGTCGGATGCTTCGGCACGGGTTGGACGTGGGTTGTGGATCATCGAATCGAGCATCTGGGTAGCGGTGATGACCAGTTTGGCTTTGCGGTTTGCCATTTGGATGATCTCTTTTTGAATGATGGGCACTACCGCAGCGGATGTTTCCACCGCCAGGTCACCACGGGCGACCATTACGCCATCAGCACAGTCAACGATGGCAGCCAGGTTTTTTATGGCTTCGGGGAGCTCTAGTTTAGCGATGATAGGGGTGTTGGTCTTGGTCGGGTCGATCTCGCGGATCGCGTCACGCACATGCTCGACATCTTCGGGTCCGCGCACAAAAGAAATGGCGATGGCATCCACATCCTGGGATAACCCAAAAACCAGGTCTTCGCGATCCTTTTCGGTAAAACCGGGGATGTGCAGACTGATGCCGGGTAAATTGACCCCTTTATTTGATTTCAACAATCCGCCCAGCATCACCTTCGCCAGAGCTTCGCTTTCACCTACTTCGGTGATTTGCATTTCCAGTTTACCGTCATCCAGCAATACGCGATTTCCCACAGAAAGCGAAGAGAAAACATCCGGAATATCCAATGGGATGGTGGGGATGGCGTCTTTGTATAATTTCAAGTTGGTCGAGGAGCAGTAAAAGCGGATGATCTCACCGGCTTTCAATTGCATGGCATCCGCTGGTAGATCACCTACTCGCAGCTTGGGACCTTGCAGATCCTGTAGAATGGGGATGGATTCCCCCAATTTTTCAGCAATGGCACGAATGCGTTTGATCTGGATACCGTGGCTTGCATGGCTGCCATGCGAAAAGTTCAGCCTGGCAACATCCAGTGCGCAGTTGATCAGTTGTTCGAGAATTTCCTCCGATTCGGAGGTCGGTCCGATGGTCGCGACGATCTTGGTGCGCCGGTTGCTGGTGATGTTTGAAAAAGATACCATATCAGTCTAATAATAATACATTTCGAATCTTTTCAAGCGCCCAATCAATGGTGGTTTTATCGATGATTAACGGTGGTGCAAAGCGGATGATGGTATCGTGAGTTTCTTTAGCCAGGATACCCTGCTTCTGCAGGTTTTCGCAAAAACGGCGTGCTCCTCCGGCTTCGGGCGTTAATTCGACCCCGATCAACAGCCCCTTTCCGCGTACCTCTTTGACGTGCTTACTGGGTATTTCTGCCAGTTGATCCTGAAAATAATTACCCAGTTCTGCGGCATTTTCGATCAGATGTTCATCCGTAAGAACTTTTAAGGATGCCCTGGCTACCGCAGCCGCCAGAGGATTTCCGCCAAAAGTAGAGCCATGCTCGCCGGGTTGGAAGAGTCCCAGAATATTCTTATCAGATAGAACGGCGGATACCGGGTAAAAACCACCACCCAGGGCTTTCCCCAGGATCATGATATCAGGACGGACTTCCTCATGATCGCAGGCGAATAACTTCCCGGTCCTGCCCAAACCGGTCTGGATCTCATCGGCAATGAAAAGGATCTTCATTTCATCGCAGATCCGTCGTATCGCTTTAAGATAACCGTGCGGAGGGATGATTACCCCACCCTCACCCTGGATCGGTTCAAGCATAATGGCGGTAGTGTTGGGGGTGATAGCTGCTTTGATCGCTTCGATATCCCCATAGGGAACGGAGATGAATCCGGGGGTGAAAGGACCGAAATCATCTTTATAGAATTTCTCGGAGGAGAACGAAATGATGGAGATGGTCCTGCCGTGGAAATTGCCGTCTGCGACGATGATCTCAGCCTGGTGGCGGGGGATGTTCTTGGTAACATATCCCCATTTTCTGGCGATCTTGAGGGCGGTTTCCACCCCTTCAGCACCGCTATTCATGGCGATCGCCATTTCGTAACCCGAAAGGTCGCATAATTCCTTGTAGAAAAGGGGAAGTTGATCATTGCGGAAAGCCCGTGAAGTGAGGGTCAGTTTTTGGGCTTGCTCGGTAAACGCTTTCAGGATCGCCGGGTGGACATGCCCCTGGTTCAGGGCAGAATAGGCGCTCAGACAATCCAGATATTGGTTGCAATCGACATCATAAACCCACACCCCCTCACCTTTCTCGATCACGACATCGAGTGGTTTGTAGTTGTGGGCACCATACTGATCTTCAATGTGGATATAGTCGCTTGTTTTCATGATCTATTGATCCTGCATCAATCGGAGAACGATGGCTTTTTGCGCATGCAGGCGGTTGTGTGCCTGTGGGAATAGGCGGGATTGCGCTCCATCGGCGACCTGGTCGGTGATCTCCTGCCCGCGATGGGCGGGGAGACAATGCATCACGATGGCGTTGGCGTGAGCTTCTTTTAATAGTGCCTGGTTGACCTGGTAGGGAGGGAATACCCTTTCTCTTTTTTGTGCCTCTTCTTCCTGCCCCATGCTCGTCCAGGTATCGGTATAGATCACATTGGCATTTTTGACCGCTTCATGCGGGTCCCGATAGAAATGGAGGCTGGCTTTGGATTCTGCGGCGAAAGTGCGGGCAACAGTAATGGCTGTTTCCGGCATATCATAGTCTTCCGGACTGGCAATGCTGAAATTGACCCCTAATTTGGCGCACACATGCATCAGCGATACGGCAACGTTGTTGCCATCGCCGACATAGGTAACGTTTAATCCCGGTAGGGTACCGAATTCTTCTTTGATGGTGAGGATATCCGCCATCGCCTGGCAGGGATGGTTGTAATCGCTCAGCCCATTGATGACCGGGATATCCGCCCATTTTGCCAGTTCTACCACATGCTGGTGTTCAAAGACCCTTGCCATGATACCCTGCACGTACCCTGATAACACACGTGCCACATCGGCGATGGATTCTCTTTTTCCCAGACCGATCTCGTTGGGAGAAATGAACAAGGCGTCTCCACCCAAATGGCGCATACCCATTTCAAAACTGATGCGGGTTCGCAAACTGGGTTTGCTGAAGATCAAAGCCAGCACCTTCCCTTTCAACAAGGGTTGGTTGCCATGCTGGAAATACTCTTTTTTTAGATCGATTGCTAGATTGATGAAGTCGTTTAGTTCTTCGGGAGTGAAATCTGCCACAGCCAAAAAGTCTTTTTTCATAATACCCTCAAGAGATTGTTTTTTATTAATACCAATTCAGTATAACACTCCGCATTTGTGGAGGTTAAGAATAACTTCGTGGTTCGGTGAAACGATAATTATGATTGTTGTTTTACTTTGTTGAGCGCAAAAATGTGCAGCGCTTTGCCGGCGATCGGAGAAAACGCTTTGAGCAATTTCCCCTCCAATCCGGGGACGATGGCGAATTTGTCTTTCTTGATGCCCTTGATAATGCAATCGGCTACCGCAGAAGCGGATAACAAGCCACCCCCCTGTGTGATTTCTTTGGTGACGTTGGGTTTGTGCGCATTATCATATTCCAGTTGGGGGGTATCCGTGTCAGGGGGATAAACGACCGAAACATGAATGTTATAAGGGGTTAATTCGGTTTTGAGGATCTCGGAAAATGCCCTCACGGCGTATTTTGCCGGTGCATAGGCAGAATAGCCGTAGATGGGGACCACACCCGCCAGGGAACTGATGTTTACAATGTGCCCGCTTTTATTTTTAACCATCAATGGAGCCATCACCTTGGTCGTATAGACGGTTCCCAGATAATCAACGTTGATGTCGGAGGCGAAATCATCCGGTTCGATCTCCAGAAATTCCCCCGGATGGACCAGCCCGGCACAATTGATGAGCAGGTCGGGAGCCAATTTATCCGTGAAGATTTTCTCGATGGCTGTTTTCAGTTCTGAAAAGTTGGAGACATCCGCTTGGATCCTGCCGATTTTTTGTGTAGGAGAAGCTTTTCCTTTTTCAAGCTGTGCAACCGTCTCATCCAGCAGTTTTTCGCGGCGCGCCAGGACCCAGACATTGGCTCCTTCGGCAACCAGTTTTTCTGCCAGCGCCAACCCTATGCCGCTGGAACCGCCGGTGATCAACACGTTTTTATTCTTGAATTCCTTCATTTTTTACCTCTCTTTAATGGCAGTTTGCGCAGGAACCTCCACTGCAGGAACCGCAGTGATGGGAGGTGTGGGTGACGGATCCACTTTCATTGTGACAAACACAATGGGAGAGTTTTCGTTTGGCTTCGGCTTTACCACAGTGAGGGCAGGCAATGGGCGCGTCCGCCTGGGAAAATGATCGTAACTGGTCAAAATTTGCGCCACAATCCGGGCAGGTATATTCATAAAGGGGCATAAGGACTTCCTTTCATAACCCATGATTGTATCTTTGAAAGAAACATGCGTCAAATTTCATGATAAAATGCGTTATATTAAATATATAAATATTCACAATATGAATATAAGAAGCATTCACTTTCTGATCTTGGGTTTTCTATATCAAACACCGCTGCATGGCTATCAGATTCACAAGAATTTGAGTGATCCGATGGGTGTGGGGGCGGTGTGGCATATCAAGATCACCAATATTTATGGATTGTTGGAAGTGCTTGAAAAGCAGGGCTATGTACAGCCTTCAGCTTTCCATGACGAGAGGGATAGTTATCCGCCTAAGAAATATTTCGAAATTACCGCTGGCGGGAAGAAACTGTTTCTGGATTGGATGAAGGAACCGGTCCAACATGGTCGGGAGATCAGGCAAATATTGCTTTCAAAACTGTATTTTGCTAAAAAATATGATCAAACCGTTTATGCGCAGTTGATCGACGATCAGATCAGGGAATGTAAAACATGGTTGCGCAATATCGGAAAAGTCTCCCGTGAAGAAAGTGAATTCAACAAAATCGTGAATTCTTTTCGAACCTTGCAGATAGAAAGTTTTATCACCTGGTTGGAAAGATGGAAAAAATAATCAAAAAGAGGTAACAATGAAGAAAATCACATATATCTTAATGCTCGCGGCACTGCTGTTGGGGCTGAGTGCCTGCAGCCAACCCGCCGGTGAAAATGGGAATAGCGCTTCCATAGAACTGACGGATGCCATGGGAAATCAGGTTGCTTTCCAGGAATTACCCTCAAATATTGTGGTGACCGGCAAACAGACCCCCATGATCATCGATCTGATGTACCTTTTCCCCGCTGCGGAGACGAAGATCGTCGGCATCGAGAATCGTTCTCAGACCACCAAAAATTTCCTGGAATCATTTTCCCCATCCTCAGCCGCTAAGATCGTCCTTGAAAAAGGCGCCGGGGCAGAGCAAATTGCAGCGCTGGATTCCGATCTGGTCATCTTGAAAACCAGCATGGCAGAAGAACTGGGCGCGAGGCTGCAAACCCTCGGTATCCCAACTCTCTATGTGAGCATGGAGAGCATTCCCGAGTTGGAGACGGATATCACCAATATCGGTTTGGTCCTCGGTCAGCCGGAACGTGCCTCAGAAGTGATTGGTCTATATAACCAGATGACCGCGGATATTCAGAGCAAAATTGACCAAACCGCCACAGAAAAACCGGATGTGCTCTTGCTGCAATACAGCGAAGATAACGGTGAGATTTCATTCGAGGTACCTCCTGCCACATGGTTACAGACCAATTTGGTCGAGATGGCGGGCGGTAATCCGGTTTGGACGGATGCGGCTTCTACCGGTGGGTGGGCGACGGTCAATATGGAGCAAATTGCCAACTGGAATCCTGATATCATCTTTGTTGTGAACTATTTTGGAAATTCAGAGGAAACGGTTTCGCAGTTGATGGAAAACGAAGTTTGGCAGCAATTAGCCGCCACCCAAAATGGTACGTTGTACGGATTCCCGGGTGATTTCATCAGTTGGGATCAGCCGGATTCTCGCTGGATCCTGGGATATAACTGGATGGCGATGAAGATCAATCCGGACGCATTCGCAGATGTGAATTTCGAGGATGTCGTATCAAATTTCTACCAGCAATTCTATGGGATCGATGAAACAACTATCCAGCAAAATATAATACCGTTGCTCTACGGAAGTTTCTAAGGCTTGATGAAAAGAAAGGTCTTCATCCTTTTCATCGGATTGATATTGGTCATGGGTATCTCTCTCTTTGTGGGGAGATACCCACGCCCTTTTTTTACGCCCCTGCGGCTGGTCATGCAAGATGAGCTTGCCCGGACCCTGATCTTGCAGATCCGGCTGCCCCGGCTGGTCGCCGCGGCTTTGCTGGGAGCTTCCCTGGCACTCTCAGGATATATTTTTCAAACCGTGTTTTCCAATCCCATCGCAGACGGAGGGGTGCTGGGTGTCAACCAGGCCGCCGGATTCGGTGCGGCGTTAGCCATCATCACCGGTGGTTATAGTTTTGCCCAGGTACAGGGCAGTGCCTTGTTTTTCGGAATATTATCGATCGTGATGGTATTCTTTTTATCGAAATTTATTAAGACCGAGAATGCTATTATCAACCAGATTTTCGCCGGGATTGCCATTTCGGCTATTTTTTCTTCCGGCATCGGCATCGTCAAATATATGGCTGATCCTTTACAGGAGCTTCCCAACATCGTTTTCTGGCTGCTGGGGGATCTCTCTTCGATCACTTGGGGCAGGCTCTTGCCGGTGATTCCCCAAATTGTGATCGGCATTATCGTCCTGTATGCCATGCGCTGGCGCGTCAACGCCCTGGCCTTGGATGAGAACGTCGCTTTTTCTTTGGGCGCTGGAAAAAAACGCGAAACATATTTTGTTTTGGTCATGGCGGTCTTATTGACGGCCAGTGTGATATCCTATGCCGGCTTGGTGGGTTGGATCGGGCTGATCATCCCCAATATTACCCGTACCATTTTCGGTACCACCGGACAAAAAGCTATCCCTGCTACGCTCATGATTGGCGCTATGTATGCGGTGATCTGCGACACGCTTGCCAGGACCCTGATCCCGGGTGAGATACCCCTGGGTATTTTCACGGCTTTGATCGGAGCGGTCTTGATGGTGATCCTGGTCGGTTTTGGCAAGATACGGATCAAGGATTGATACGATGATCGATACCATTCAAATTCATGATCTGTCATTCCGCTATGCGGATGAAGAACGCTTGGTTCTGCAGGGAGTGGATGTCCGCATCAGCGCAGATCAAATCGTGGCAGTGTTGGGGAATAACGGGTCGGGCAAAACGACGTTGTTACTGATGCTTTTACAACGCTTGTTACCCCAACAGGGGCAGATTTTATTCTCGGGAGAAAATGGGGGCGATGGATCGCCCTATCGCATCGGATATTTACCCCAGATCGAAAAAGTGCCGTTCGGATTTACCATTCAGGAGTACATATTGATGGGGCGTTTTCCATGGATCGAGCGCTTTCACATGCCGGAAAAAGCCGACCAGGATAAAGTTCATGAGGTCATGGAGCAACTGGATATTCTCCCGATGGCACGCAAACACCTGCAAGATGTGAGCGGTGGCGAATTGCAGAAAGTGCGCATAGCCAGAATGTTGGCACAGGAACCGGATCTGTTTCTGATGGATGAACCTGCCAATCATCTTGATTTGAAAAATAGAGTTGAATTGTTGAAGATCATAAAGAAGTTGAAAGATAACAAGAAGATCGTGATCTTTACTACCCATGAGCCAAATGATGCGGTGGAAATTGCCGACCAGGTGTTATTGATGCGGCAGGGGCACAAAATAGCCTTCGGAGAAACCCGGCGTGTTTTAAATCAAGAAACCCTGCAAAAAACTTTCGATATTCCTATTACAATTCAGATGGTGAAGCAAAAACCCTATATTCTGCCGGGAGGTTGATTTGCCCGCGATTTGTATTGTTACGGGTTCTCAGAACATGGGGAAGACCACCACCCTCATGGATGTGGTTGCTCTTCTCCGCCGGAAAAAATTACCTGTATGTGGCTTGATATCTCCTGGATTGTATGAAGATAATCACAGAATTGCCATTCAGGTTGAGAACCTTGCCTCAGGCGCAACCATGCGCTTAGCCGATTATCAGCCGGGCTGGGACCCGCAATTCCCGCAAAAAAAATGGAAAATGCACATGCCGGCGATTGCCTGGGGAAATGCCCAATTAATGGCATGCGACCCGGCGGGTAAGATCTTCATTCTCGACGAGATCGGAATTTTGGAACTGTTGGACCATCAGGGCTGGCAAGCCGGGCTGGATATCCTGCGCGAAAAGAGATATGTAAAAGCATTGGTCGGTGTTCGTAAAGAACTGGTGGGGGAGATGCAAGCCATCTGTCAGGCTGCCCGTATTTTATATAAATTGATCGATCTTGATGAAGGCTCGCCGGAAAAGCACAAAATCAGCGAGGATATTTTACGATTCTTGCTGGATTAACTGCGAGAGATAAAAAGCAGCGATCGAAAACGAGTTGGCTACGTTCAGGGATTTCTTTTCACCGAAGATCGGGATCTGCAGGACGGCATCGCTGATGGCGCGGACGGCGGGATCGACCCCGAATAGCTCATTTCCGACCACCATCATCACGCTGCTGGTACCGCCCGGAAGTCTGTAATCGATCAGAGAACTGGCGTTGGAGGTGGCTTCGATCGCCAGGATGAGATAGCCATCCGTTTTCTTTTGCTGGATTAAGGTCAAAATATTGGGCTGGTGGCTCCAGTCCAGGGAGGTTTCTGCTCCCAGACTGGTTTTTCGCACCTTGGATTGCTGCGGAGTGGGCGAATATCCGCATAAGTAAAGATGATCCAGCGCCAACGCATTGGCAGAACGCAGCATGGCGCCGATGTTGTAAGACGAACGCACATTATCCACCGCACATTCAAGGCGCAGGCTTTTATTTTTTGTGAATTGCGCATAGTCATTATCTATATCGTACTCCATGATGCGCATTTTTTCTCCGCAAACCGGGCAGTAGATGCTGTATTCGTCTTCCCCAGCCGGATAACGAAAATCGCAGGCTTGGTTGGGGCACTGTAGGATGACGGCTTTAATCATGGCGGCTGAAGTGGATCTTCTGGCGGATGATCAGGGTATCCGCAGGATCATATTGGCAAAATTGCAGGATATGATCCGGTCTGGTGGTCGCCTGCGGTGTATTGGATAAGGAAAGGAACAGATAAGGAGTTCCATTATTCTCTTCGCGCAGGTCGCATGTCAGGATTAGTGGGCTGATATCGTAGGTCTTGCCATTGTGTTTGGTGAATGGGATGCTTTCGGATGAGTCGATGATCGCATACAGAGCTTCCAGGGGTTTGCGGTTAGGATCCGCCAGGCTGTAAATCCGGTAGTCGGACGCCAGCAATCGCTGTTGTAGAGCTTTTTCAGTCAGATCAACCGCTTCAATGGTAAGAATGACCAGTCCCTGCGGAAGAAAAGCATTTAGAGCATCTTTGCAGGCCGGATGGATATACTCCCCGTCGGTCCAGATATCCACCATCTCCTCTTCGCTTTCCATTCCTAACGGTAACGGAGATGCTTGCTGGATCTTGGCTTGTGGGTGAAATCCCTGCGAATAAGCCAGTGTGATGCCGGCTCGCCGCAATGCTCTTTCCCAGATCTTCTGTAGATCAAGGTTGGAAGTATAACGGATGAAACCATGCTTGCTGTAATAGATGCGGTAACGCTGCTCAGAGGTCGGCATGGCTATCCTCTCCTACCAGATCACGGCATAAAAGGTCATAAGTGGTCTGGATTCCACAAGCCTGGCAGTTCAAACGGCAGTCTTTGGTCAGTTCATTTTGTTTCGAGCGTTGGTATTCCCGTAAGAGGTATTGTTTGGAGACTCCGGTATCGATGAAATCCCATGGCAGAACTTCATTTTCAGCCCGCTCGCGATGGCTGAACGTAAATGGATCGCTGGCATGTTCGGCAAAAGCCGATTGCCATCTTTCCAGATCCAATTTATCCTGCCAGGCATCGAATTTGGCGCCCGCTTTCCAGGCACTGTAGATCGCCTGTGCCACGCTCTCGTCACCGCGTGACAGCCAGCCTTCCAGCAGGGAGGAATCCATGCTGGGGAAACTCAGGATCATGCCGCTGTTGCGAAATCCTTCCCTTAACATCCGGTGTTTTTCAGCCACATTTTCGATGGAATCCATCGCCGCCCACTGGAATGGGGTATGGCATTTGGGGATGAAGGTGTTGATGCTGATGGAAATGCGCGCTCTCCCGCCCACATGGCGCTTGCCGGTCGCTTTTACCCGCTTGCATAGATCGATGATATGCTGGATGTCCTCCAGGCTTTCTCCGGGTAGCCCGATCAAAAAATATAGCTTGAGGGAAGTCCAGCCCTTTTGAAAGATCGATTCGGCTGTTTCAAGCAGGTCTTGGTCGGATATGGGTTTGTTGATCGTGCGGCGCATATTTTCGGTGGCGGATTCCGGTGCCAGGGTGAAATTGCCTTTGCGTTGATTGAGACTCTGCATCAACTCTTCCGAAAAGGATTCAATGCGCAACGAGGGCAGCGATAGGTTGACGTGCAACCCTTTGAATTCCTGGTTGATTTGCATGATGAGCGCCTGAATGTCTGAATAATCCGAGATGCTCAGCGATAATAACGAGATCTCATCGTAACCGGTTTGTTTGATAGCCTGTCTTAAGGAAGCCATGATTTCTTCCACCGGTCTTTCACGGACCGGGCGGGTGATGAAACCCGCCTGGCAGAAGCGGCAGCCATGCGAGCATCCCCGCATCACCTCAACGGCAATGCGGTTATGCGTAGTGTCGATATTCGGGACCAGGGGGCTCCGGGGAGGCATGGGCAATCTGGTCGAGATGTGTTTGACGATGGTGGCATTGCCCTCCTCCTGCTTTTTTGCGACGTTGAAATGGCGTTGTACATTAAAGAGGGCCGGAATATAGATTCCTGGTAGATCGTGGATGCTATGCAAACGCTCTTCCCGCCCAGAAAATACCATCATGCGCCGGAGTATTTCTGGAAAGATATCTTCGCCATCCCCGATCACGAATACGTCCATGAAAGGGCTCATGGGCGCGGGATTGAAGGTAGAGTGACCTCCGGCGATGATGATCGGGTCGGCATCACTGCGCTCTTTGCTGAATACCGGGATGCCGGCCAGATCGATCAGATTCAGAGTGTTGGTGTAAAGCGTCTCGTATGGAATGGAAATGCCCACCACATCAAAGTCTTTTACAGGATGCTTGGATTCGAGCGTATACAGCGGCATACCCGCTTTGCGCATGGCTTGTTCCATATCCTCCCACACCGAAAAACAACGTTCCGCCAGAAACTCGTTTTCATGGTTTACCTGATCGTAGAGGATATTCAGTCCCAGATTGGAAAAACCGATATCGTAGATATCTGGGAATGCCAGTGCCGCTTTCAGTTTTACCGAATTCCAATCCTTGACGATCTGGTTGAATTCACCGCCGACATAGCGCCCCGGTTTTTCGACATTGAACAGGGCTGTATCCAGGAAATGCATGATTTCCTGGGGAGATTTCACGGTGGGGTCGTTCAATTTAGAGAAGTCCTTTGTTCAATCCGCCATCTACGACCAGCATGACTCCGTTGATATAGGATGCTGCCGGAGAGACCAGGAATGTAGCCACACGGGCGAATTCCTCCGGCTTTCCGATCCTTTTTAACGGTGATTCGAATGCCTGTTTATGGTATTCCTCATCGATGGATGTATTGTTTTTCGTTGCGCGTGTTTGCATCAAATGCTGCACACGTTCGGTGTCAGTCCATCCCGGAAGGATGGAATTCACCCTGATTCCGGCAGGTCCCAGTTCGTTTGCCAGTGTTTTGGTCAAGCCGACGGTGGCTGCCCGGATGGAATTGGAGAGGATCATATTGGGCATGGGTTGTTTCACCGCGGCAGATGTGATGGTCAGAATGCAGGGGGTTGTAGATTTCATCAGCAGGGGTTTGGCAGCCCGGATCAGGCGTAAATGGCTGAGAAAGGTGGAATTGATGGCATTTTGCCATTCTTCATCCGAAAAATCGTCCAGCGATCCGGCGGGTGGTCCACCTGCATTGGTGATCAGGATATCCAGTCCGCCAAAATGGTATTCGATCTCGTTGACCACTTTCGCCGCGAAATCCACAGCGGAGACATCCCCCGCTATGGCTATCACCTGTGCGTTGGGGATGGCATCCAGCTTTTCTTTGGCATCTGTCAAGCGTTTTTTATCGCGTCCATTGATGATGATAATGGCGCCTTCTTGAACCAGTTGCTGAGCGGTTGCAAAACCCAGCCCTGAGCTGGAACCGGTGATCAAAATGATTTTATCTTTGAGAAATAGATCCATTTCTAGTCCTACCAAAACTCAATTTTTACGTCCAGAAATTGTAAATTCCTGAAGCGTGTTTCAATGTCATTGAAGAGGCTTTGTAAAGTGCTTTCTAAGAAATGACGTTCATTTCCTACTATAACACAAGCTACCAGACTCTGATCCCAGCTTTCGTAAAATCCCATTTCCGCTGCCGAAACATTGAAATGATTTTGTAAATAATGAAGCAGGGGCTTGATGGCACTGCGTTTGGATTTAAGTGATCTGGAATCACTGAGCAAAATCTGAAAGCTTAACACACCGATCTGCATGATGAAAAATTATAGTCTTAGAATGGGATTAATAGTAAGATTGATGGCTGAAAGGTTCTTCTGACTCTATGAAGCGATTTATCCAAACTTACGATCAGGCTCTTGACTTTATTTATTCCCAGATCGATTTCAGTTTTACCAAACAACAGCGCTATTCAGAAGAGGTCTTCAATCTTGATCGCATGCGTCATTTTATGCGTGTGTTGGGTGACCCACAGGATACGTATAAAACGGTGCATGTAGCGGGTACCAAGGGCAAAGGCTCCATCTCGGCTATGATGTCGTCTGTTCTCAAAGAAGCAGGGTATCATACCGGCTTCTATTCATCCCCGCACATGGTCGATTACACCGAGCGCATTCAGGTGGATAATTGCCCGATTCCCCGGCAAGATTTTGTGGATGTTCTCAACGAACTCTATCCGGTCATTCAGGATATCCACGGCCTGACCACTTTTGAGATCACCACCGCAGTTGCGTTTCAGTATTTCAAACACCAACATATTGATATCGGCGTCATCGAAGTTGGGCTGGGTGGCAGATTGGATGCTACGAACATCATTCAACCGCAGGTATCTGTGATCGCCTCCATTTCTCTGGATCACACTGCCATCCTGGGAGATACCCTGGAAGCCATCGCAGCGGAAAAAGCCGGCATTATCAAACCGGGTATCCCCGTTGTTCTATCTCCTCAGCAACCTTCGGTGCGGGCAGTTTTTGAACAGATTGCCGGAGAGCGGCATGCCTATTTTATTCCGACCGGAGATCTGCTCGGCTTCGAAGGACGGCACACGAACCTGGAGCAGCAGGAATTTGACATTCAATACCCGCATGTCTTTCTACAACCGGAAAATGGTCAAAAAAGAATACATATAACCCAACCATTACTGGGATTGCACCAGATGCTGAATGCGGGCACCGCTTTTTGTGCCTTGAAAGTATTGAACGAACAGGGCGTGAAGGTCTCTGACCGGAATATCACTGAAGGCATTAAGAAAGTCTTTTGGCCGGGACGCTTTGAGATATTGCATAAAAAACCCTATCTGATCATTGACGCTGCTCATAATTTGGAATCTTCATCACGTCTGGTGGATACCCTCCGGGAGTTATTCCCGGAGCAGAAGGTCACATGGATCTTTGGCGCTTCGGAGGATAAGGACATCGGCGGAATGCTGGATAATTTTTCAAAGATCGCCACCCGCATCATCCTGACCAGATCCACCCACCCCCGCGCCGCTGATCCGGCGCAAATGGAAGCCGATCATATCCCATTGGGATGCGATACAATTAGCATTGATGATGTTCAAAATGCTCTCGCTTATGCATTGCATAACGCGCAAAATGAGGATGTGATCATCGCCAGCGGCAGCATCTTTATCGCTGCGGCAATACGAGAAATTTGGTTTGCTCATCACGCGGAGAAGGCAAATTAATGACAAAGGATGTACATAAGAACAGGGATGAAATATCGGCAGCGCTGCTTGAAAAATCAGACGAATTGAACGAAATTCCCAATCTGGAGCAGGATCAGGATGGGTTCATCCATGCCAGTGCATTGATCCTTAAAGATTTCATTATCTTCCCTAAAATGATCTCTCCCATCTTCATCACCGATGCGGAAGATGTGCAGGTGATTTTTGATGTGCTTGAAAAAGGTACCACCCTGGTCGGGATGTTAAAAAGATCAGGGGAAGAGGATTTTTATCCCATTGGAATAGAATTTGCCATTGGCAAGCTGGTAGATTTAGGGGAAGGAAATTACTCTGCCCTGATTCAGGGCCGACGGCGGGTCAGGATCCATACGGTGAACGAACGTGATGCGGGTATCATCCTTAGCGCCGAACCGCTCTCTGAAGTTCGCGATTATCCCAAGACCACCAAAGCCTTATCCAAGATCACCATGGATTTATTCACCCAGTGCGTTCAGTTGGATCGTAGCCTTCCTGAAGACATTGGCGTTTATGTCATGAATATCTCCGATATCAACTGGCAGGTCGACTTGATCGCCTCTGCGATTTCCTTGCCTCTTGCAAAACGGATCGAGATATTGCAGTTGGAGGATATCGAACAGCGCTTGCACTTCCTTAACACTTGCCTGGTGCAGGAATTGGATGTCCTGCAAATTGAGGATGATCTGCACAGCAAAGTGCAGCGAGAGGTGGATAAGAACCAGCGCGAATTCTACCTGCGCGAACAGGTCAAAGCTATCCAGATGGAATTGGGAGAACGGGATCTGTGGGAGCAGGAGGTCGTCGAATACCAGCAAAAACTGGCGAAAGTTTCTATGCCGGATGAGATCAAACGCACTGCCAACAAGGAACTGGCGCGGTTGAAAGAAGGTCCTTCCTTCTCACCCGAAATGGGCATTATTCGCAATTATCTGGATTGGCTTATCGACTTGCCGTGGACGGAAGAAACGACCGATAATCTGGATATCAACCATGCGATTGAAATCTTGAACCACAACCATTACGGGCTGGAAAAAGCGAAAGATCGTATCTTGGAGTATCTGGCAGTCGAAAGCATCGGGCAGGAAGGGATCAAACAACCTATCCTGTGTTTTGTGGGTCCTCCCGGAACGGGCAAGACCTCCCTGGGTAGATCCATCGCGCAGTCGCTGGGCAGGAAGTTCGTACGGTTAAGCCTGGGCGGCATTCGTGATGAAGCCGAGATCCGCGGGCACCGCAGAACGTATATCGGGGCATTGCCGGGTCGTATCATTCAGACCATGCGTCGTGCTGGTACCGCCAACCCGATCTTCATGCTGGATGAGATCGATAAGATCGGCAATGATTTTCGGGGTGACCCCGCAGCCGCCTTGCTGGAAGTGCTCGATAAAGAACAAAACTATGCTTTTTCAGATCACTATCTGGAATTGCCCTACGATCTATCCAGGATCATGTTCATTACCACTGCTAACAGCACGGATACCATCCCTTCCGCATTACTGGATAGGATGGAGACCATTGATTTCCCCGGGTATATCGAAGAAGAAAAGATCGAGATCACCAAAAAATTTCTTCTCCCGCGTCAGCTTGAAGAAAATGGTCTGAAAAACGTGGCGTTGAATGTCCCCGATGAAGCCATTAGCAGGATCATTCGTGATTATACCTATGAGGCGGGGGTGCGCAATCTGGAACGCGAGATCGGGAAGATCTTACGCAAGATCACTCGTAAATATATCGAAACAAATAAAATTCCGACGGAATTGACGGATGAAATGATCGAAGAATTTCTCGGTCCTCCCAAGTTCTTTTTCTTCGAAGCTGAAAAAGAAGATGAGGTTGGCGCCGCCGTGGCGATCGCCTGGACTGAAAATGGGGGCGAGATCATGCCGGTGGAAGTGTTGATCACGGATGGCAAGGGAAACCTGCAGATCACCGGACAGGTTGGTAACGTCATGCAGGAGTCCGCGCAGGCTTCGCTGTCTTATCTGAAATCAAAGTCGCTGGACCTGAAACTGAAAAAGCTGGATTTTGATAAGATCGATATCCACATTCACATTCCTGAAGGTGCCATCCCCAAAGACGGTCCAAGCGCCGGTGTGACCATTACCACCGCATTGGTGTCAGCCTTGACAAAACGGAAGGTTTATAAGGATATCGGTATGACGGGCGAGATCACCCTGCGCGGTAAGGTTTTACCGGTCGGTGGTATCAGGGAAAAGTTGACTGCTGCCAAACGTGCTGGCATCAAACGTGTTCTGATCCCGCGCAAGAACGAAAAAGACCTGGTGGATATCCCCCCGGCGGCTATGCAGGGGTTGGAGATAATTAAAGTAGATCACTTGGACGAGGTTTTGGAGATCTCTTTGTACCCTGTCAACGGCTGAGATTGCGCCTGATCTTTTTTATCCACCACGATGTCCCCCTCCAGTGTGCGGATGCCGTTATTGACCTGATTGAGGATCTTCTCTAACTCTGCTTTTAGATTGCGTAATGTCTCAACCGCGTATTCATCTGCGTCTTGTTTGACCATTTTTCCCTGCTCCTCTGCCCGGCGGATGATCTGGTCTGCTTTGATGCGTGCTGATTCTACGATGCCGTCTCTTTCCACCATCTCTACGCTTTTTTCACGTGCCAGGTTAATGGTACGGTTGGCTTCTTCCTGTGCCTGTGCCAGAATACGCTCTTTTTGGTTGATGACCTGTTGGGATTGTTTGATTTCATCGGGAATGGATAGTCGCATTTGATCGATCAGATCGATCAGGCGTTCCTCTTTGATCATGACGTCATTGGTAAGCCAAACGGATTTGCTCTCGTTGAAAAGCTCTTCAAGCTGGTCTATCAAGTGCAGTATATCCATACGATTGTCCTTTTTATCAATCTCTTAGCGAAGATGAATATCCGTGCCTTTTCTCATCATCGATCTTCTTTAATTTTACATCCAGTGCATCGACTACATGGGGGGGAACCATACTGCTGACGTCTCCATCCAAAGCGGCAATTTCCCGCACCGTGGTGGAAGAAAGGAAGGTATGTTGTTCGCTGGTGATGAAAGCAACTACATCGATATCGGGCGCCAACCGATTGTTCGCCAGAGCCATCCGGAATTCATATTCAAAATCTGAAAAAACACGCAGCCCCCGCACGATAACGCTGGCTTCCACCTGTTTGCAAAGATCCACGGTCAGAGAGTTGTAGCCGATCACTTCCACATTCGCTTCATGAAAGCTTTCTTTTACCAGAGCGATGCGTTCTTCCGGTGAAAAGAGCAGGGATTTCAAGGGACGGTCGTAAACTGCCACATACAGCGTGTCGAACAGCTTGGCAGCGCGCAAGGCGATATCGATATGACCGTAATGAATGGGATCAAAAGTGCCGGGAAAAATTGCTTTTGTCATGGTTTAACTAAATTCTCCGTTTCTGGCTTTCCATAGATTTTCCAGTTCATACTTTAACGCCTGGTGGTCTTCTTGTTGCAACGCCGGATCGCTCTCCAGCAGTCTGGCAGCCTGTGATCGCGCGCGGTTTATAAGTTTTATATCAGATATATTTGCTAAATTCAATCCCCCATAACCCGATTGGCGGGTGCCAAAAAAATCACCCGGACCACGCGTTTTCAGGTCGAATTCCGCCAGCTCAAAACCATCGTTGGTTTGCGTCATCTTTTTGAGGCGCTCATTCTCCATCTTTGAATCTTCATCAGGGATGAGGTAGCAAAATGATTCCGCATTTCCACGCCCGACCCGACCGCGCAACTGGTGCAGTTGTGCTAACCCGAAGTGGTTGGCACCTTCGATCAGGATGAGGGTGGCATTGGGAATATCCATTCCCACTTCGATCACACTGGTGGAAGCCAGAATATCCAATTCGCAATTGCGGAACTGTGTCATGATGGCATCTTTTTCTTCCTGTTTCATCCTGCCGTGCAGCAGACCGATGCGAAATTGCGGGAAGGTCTTTTTCACCAGTTGCTCGTAGCCATCCAGCACCGCCAGGGAGTTTTGTTCTTCTTCATCCCCTTCAATTTGCGGGTAGACGATGAATGCCTGGTGCCCTGCTTCTATCTGTTCTTTGATCTTTTCATAAACCATGAATTTTTGCTGGGGGAAAAGTAAATAGGTTTTAACCGGGATGCGACCACCGGGCAATTCGGTCAGGGTTGAGATATCCAAATCGCCATTTACGGTCAAATTCAACGAGCGCGGGATGGGAGTGGCAGACATGATCAGAATATGCGGGTTGTCACCCTTCATGCGCAGGGTGGCGCGTTGTTCCACCCCAAAACGATGTTGTTCATCGATCACTACCATTTGGAGGTCTTGGAATTCAACCGGGTCTTCCAGCAGGGCATGCGTACCGATGATCAACTTGATTTTCCCCGTAGCCAGGTTTTCTCGTATTTCTGTTTTTTCTTTTTCCGGCGTATCCCCGATCAATAAGGCTATTTCATCTTTCTTGAGGACTTCATCGCCCAGAAACATACCGCTCAGGGTGTCAAAATGTTGCTGGGCGAGGATGGCGGTAGGTGCCAGGAAGGCAGCTTGTTTTCCATGGCGCATGACGATCTCCATGGCAAAGCGTGCTACCACGGTCTTTCCGGCTCCCACATCCCCTTGCAGCAACCTGTTCATCGGATTGCCTGATGCCAGATCATGCTGGATTTCCTGTAAGGCGTTGCGCTGGGCGGCGGTTAGTTCATAGGGAAGGGATACGATCTCTTTTTCCAGAATATCTGGATCCATGCTGTAGGCTGTTGCAACCAGCGCTTGCCATTCCCGTTTCTGGCGGATAACGCCCAATTGCATGAAGAAAAGTTCATCGAAAGATAGCCGTTCTAAGGCGGTCGCCAGATCCTGCTGGTTTTGCGGGAAGTGAATGCCCTTCAATGCTTCGTTGAGAGAAGGGAAGTGTTCATCCTGGCGGATGGACTCTGGCAGGTAATCGTTGATGCGCTCACTCCAATAAGTGATCGCTTGATAGATCTTTTCGCGCAGCCATTTTTGTTGGATGCCTGCGGTAAGCGGGTAAACCGGCACAATGCGGTTGGTGTGCAGGTGTTCTGCATTGACCGGCTCCCACTCCGGGTTGTTCAGGCATACTCGTCCCATATAGCGATCCACTTTTCCGGATGCCACGATCTGAGAACCGATGTTCAAACGGTTGGTGAGCCAGGGTTGGTTGAACCAGGTGATCCAGACGCTGCCGCTGCCATCCCCAACGATAGCTTCCACCATCTGCAGGCGGCTGGTCTTGGCTTTGCGTTTTTGGATGGATTGAATAGCGCCGCTGATAGTGCATTCATCCCCGATTTGGATGTCGCGGATGGGCGTGAGGTGGGAGTAATCGTTATAGCGGCGTGGGTAATAATGCAGCAGATCGTATAATGTGCTTAAATTCAATTTCTGCAGTTTGAGCGCAATTTTCTCGCCCACCCCCTGGATGACCGTGATCGGCGCGTAAATGGCTTCGGGTTGGTAAGATTTGGCTGTCGAGGCAGGGGCGATATTCTTGTCCCCGACGATTTCAGGCTCTTGCCGGGTTTCGGTAGGGAGTTTTTGCAAATAGTTCTTTAGATCGTGAATGATGGCTTTGCGTTCATCGGGCGACCGCTTGGCATATCCGTCCAATTTTTGAATGATATAACGCACTGTCTCTGCATCGGCGCCCTGAGCTTGTGCCCTGGCTTTCCATGCGGGTAAAAGACGTTCAAAACCGCCGACGATGGTTTTGTCGTTATAGCCTTTCTTCCCTTCCAGTGCCAGATACTTTGAAAGTTCAATGAAAGAAGCATGCATAAGGCTATTTTACACTATCGACCTCTCTGCATGCTTCTTTAATAAATGGCAGGATGAATTATTCGATGGCGATGATGAATTGGTAGAAGGGTTGCCCCCCGTCGTGAACTTCCAGTTCGAGGTCGGGGTAATGATCTTTTAAATGTGTCAAAACGTTTTCCACCTGTTCTTTGGAAACATTGTTTCCGCACAGGATGGTGAGATGCTCTTTCTCATCCAGATCAACTGCCGACAGCAGGTTGTCACAGGCGCTTTCCAGGGTGTTGGCAGAACCCACTAACTCGTCATTTAACAGGGAGATAACCTCACCGGATTTGACGTCAATACCATTGATGACGATCGAACGGGTGGCGGTGGTGATCTCGCCTGAATCGACATCTTCGATGATGCTGTTCATACTCTCGACGACAGCATCCAGATCACCATCCGGATTGATCATCAGCGAAGCGGTCAATCCCTCCGGAATGCTGCGGGTGGGTATTACCCTGACCTGTTTATCGCTCATGTGTTTGGCAGCTTCGGCTGCTAAAATGATGTTCTTATTATTGGGCAGAATGATGATCTTGTCAGTCGGAAAATGGCTGAATGATTCCACGATCTCTTCTGTGCTCGGGTTCATGGTTTGACCGCCTTGAATGACGGCTGCCAGCCCCAGGCTGTAGAAGATCTTGGTGATACCGTCTCCGGGTGAAACCGCTACAACGGCGATCTGCCCGGCTTCGATGGCAGGGGGTTTAACGGTGGCTGCTCCCGATTGGGATGCTTTTTGGTCTTTCATCTGTTCCATCAGGTTTTCGATATAAACCTTTTTGACCGTTCCGTATTCCATCACCAGGTCGATCGGTTCATATTTCTTCTCTTTGGGAACATGGATATGCATGCGATACAGGTTTTCACCCTCGCCCACCTGAATGGATGTGCCCACGCGTTCCAGTGCTTCATAGAAAATGGGCAGGTTGAAATTTCCTTCCGGCTCGAAATCCACCACCACCTCGAAATCCTGCCCGGGTTCGATGGCTTCATCCAGTTCACTTTCCTGCATCTGTTCAAGAGAGAGGGTTACCACGGCTTCCTGTGAGACTTCCAGGGTTTCGCCGTGTAAATAGCGTGAAATACCTTCAAGGATGAAGAATAACCCTTTGCCGCCTGAATCAACCACCCCCGCCTGTTTCAGAATGGGCAGAAGCTCGGGAGTGTTTTTGACCGAAGCGTCGGCAGCCGACAGAATATCATCCAGCATTTTAGAAAGGTCATTCGTGCTCTGGTGGCTCTTTTCACCGGCGCGCGCTACATCTTTGATGACGGTTAAAATGGTGCCTTCCACGGGGCGTACGACCCCTTTGTAAGCGGTGTTGCGGCTTTCCGAAAGCGCCTGTACCAGCAGACCGGCATCCATCATTTCTTTTTCGTCCAGCGCCCTGGCAAACCCACGCAGGATCTGTGAGAGAATGACCCCTGAATTTCCTCGTGCCCCCATCAATGCTCCGTGGGCGAATTTTTTTGCGATACCGCCGGCGTTGGTGCTGCTTTCTCCTTCGATCTCCGCGTAAGCAGTCTTCAATGTCAGGAACATGTTGGTACCGGTGTCGCCATCAGGAACGGGGAACACGTTCAGAGAGTTGACGATCTGCTGGTTGGTCTTCAACCAGGTCAAACCGGCTTGAAAATATTTTTTTAGATCCTGACCGTTTATCTGTGAACTGGACACACCGATAGTTTCATCCACATTTTGTGGGTTTGTTTCGACTGATTGCATAAGAACCTCAAAGATAAAAAATAATTAGTCGGGGTCGCTTACTCTTAACCCACGCACATGGATATTGACTTCGCGAACGGAAATAGAAGTGGCATTCTCGATCTGGAATTTGACGCTGCTGGCAACACTACTGGCAACGGATGATATCCTCGTGCCATATTCGATCACCAGAAACATATCCACGGAGATGGAATTATCTTCATTGTAGTGAACGACGACTCCCGATGTGGGGTCCTTTTGGAATAATTTTGTGATCCCTCTTGCTACACCTTCATATGCCAGTCCAACTACTCCATATGACTCCAAGGCTGCCTGGAAGGCGATCACAGCGATAGCATGGTAAGAAATGTAGATATTGCCAATTTTATTTTCAGTTACATTCATAATTTCAACACTGCCTTCTAAAGTTTGCCTTCTATATTAAACATAAAAACTTGCTGTTAGTTACGGACTATGGTAAACTATTCACTCGTTATTTTAC
>JAAZOK010000164.1 GCA_012797815.1 Chloroflexota bacterium
ATTCTATGAGATGCCGCCCCGATGATCACGCCTGCCAATCCGGCGATTTCTAAACCACCGATCTTTGATAATACCTCCAGAGGATCTCGCGGGTCGGGATGGTGGAAAGCGAGCACTTCATTTATCAATTTAATTTTAAGACTCAGTTCCGAATCATCTAACCCTGTTCCCCGTCCCGTCACTTTTTCTACGGGGAGATTCGTATAAACAGCGGTAATTGCCGATGAGGGGGTGGTATTGCCGATCCCCATTTCACCGATGGCTACCAGATCCATCCCTTGCCTGACGCGTTGATTGACGACATCCATTCCTACCTGGATGGCTTCTTCTGCCTGGGTGCGGGTCATGGCAGGTTCATGCCGCATGTTGCGGGTTCCCGGCGCGATCTTTCGATGGAGTAAACCGGGAACATTTTCAAAATCATGGTTAACTCCAATATCCACAACCGAAACAGCGGCATTGGCTTGCCGGGCTAAGACCGTGACCGCGGCGCCACCAGCCAGGAAATTCAACACCATCTGAGCTGTTACGTCCGGGGGATAGGCGCTGACCCCTTGCTGTGCCACCCCGTGATCAGCCGCCATGATGATCACTTCTTTGTGGCAAAAATGAGGGTGTTCGTTTCCGGAGATTCCTGCTATCTGGATGGAAAGTGTTTCAAGCATCCCCAGTGAACCGAGCGGCTTTGTCAACTGTTGTTGGCGAATGCGCGCTTTTTCCGCGCTTTGTTTATCATACGTTGGGATGGGTGGAAGTAGCATTATACATAGAGTCCTTTCTGGTCAAGTTTATACAGGCATCATTTCTATGAGGACAATGCGCTCCTGATATTTCTCATGGCGCTGATCAATGACGCTGTTCTCCTTATCAATTTGGTGGTGTCATTTGCGATCAATGCTTGATCTTCCTTGACGCAGTTCAACCCAGCCAGCTTGTCTGCCGGCACCCTGCCATGGTTGTCAGGGTATCCGGATATGTCAACGCGCCGCAAAACTTTGATTACACATGGTGAAGGACCGAAAGGGTTGCTATGGACCGAAAAATCGGGCATGGAAGCAGGGTTCAATCCCTTTCTTTGCAGATCCAATGGATCAAGTCCAGCGTGCTCTTCATGCGATAGATTGGGCAACAACTAAAACTCCTCCGCAAATGAGCAAACACCATACCAAGCCAAGCCTTACCAGTCGTATACCACGACCAATGCTTTCTTCGTCCGGCAGTTGAGTGCCACCTTCCAGGCGGTAATTTCCGGGCTTTTCGAGCACAACTTCAAGCGCCCCGGCGGCGGCTGCCATCGTCCAGCCGGCGTTTGGACTGCTGGTTCGCCGATTTTGGGTGGTCATGGTGTGCCAGGCACACTTCATATTAAACCGTAAAAAGCCGGCGGAAATAACCAAAATAATTCCGGCTAACCTGGCGGGCAGCCCGTTTAGTATATCGTCGAGTATGGCAGCGGTTTTGCCGAAATACTCCAACTCCGGAGTGTGATAGGCGATCATTGCATCGGCTGTATTTACAAAGCGGTAGAACCAGGCTGCTGGCAGTCCGGCGATTGAAAAGAACAGCAAAGGAGCAAGGAAGCTGTCGGTTATATTTTCTGCGAGAGATTCAATCGCTGCTGACGCGACCTGATTTTTGGATAGCTGGCTGGTATCGCGGCTGACAAGATGCCAGCCGACCAGGTGGCGGGCTGCTGCGAGGTCTTCGGCTTTCAAACACTGCTGGATCTCTTTTCCGGCTCTGATCAGGTTGCGGAAAGAGAAAACCGGCTTGAGCAAGCACCCTACCACAAGACCCGCTGCCCAGACCGGCAATGTGTTGATCCATGGGACGAGCACCAACCAGGGCAGAGAAAAAAGCATCCCGCCCATCACAACCGTCCCTAGCCCTGACAGGAAGCGTTGGTTTTTCGAGCCGGTGTTGAATTTCTTTTGTGCGTAGCGGATCACATTGCCCATGGCGACAACCGGATGGAACCGGTTGGGAGGATCACCAAACAGAAGATCCATGAGAAAAGCCACCGCCAATCCGATCAATGCGCTGTGCATTTCTAAATACCCTCCGTAATAATCCGGTCCAGGGTTTTCAAATCCAGAGATGCTTCCAGGGCATCGGCTAACAAATCGTATGTTTTGTTGCGTTGTTCGATAAATGGCGTGGTCGAAGCTTGGATCCCCAGGCTTGCAAGCCATGCCCTGCGCAGGGGATCATTATCGAAGATACCGTGCAGATAGGTACCCCAGATTTTCCCATCTGCAGAGCAGGCACCGTCGAGCGACTCGACGGGCTGCCCTTCCCTCCGGAAAATTTCACAAAATGGGTGAGGGCTGCTTGTCTGCCCCATGTGAATTTCGTAGCCCTGGATCGGCAGCCCCTGTAATTTCTTCATGAATCCCCCTGCCGCTACGATGTGTGCCTGACTTCGCGTAATGGTTTTTACCAACTCAAAATGAGTCTTTCCAGGCAGCAGACCCAGACCGGGCGCGTTTTTAACCGTTGACTCCACTTCGTTCTCATTGGAAATCGTCTCG
>JAAZOK010000112.1 GCA_012797815.1 Chloroflexota bacterium
GCTGATATGCGCCTCAGCCCCAAAGATATGAACTGCAAGAAATCGATGAACACCCTGCTGCATCTGATCGAGGCATATACCGGTCTGTTCAGTATCTGGAATGCTGATACCCTGCGCAGCGATCTGCAAACCCTGCTGTCCGATTTCATCCAGCATGTCATCGATCCGCAAAGCGGGCATTTCAAGCTCTTTTTGGATGAAGAATGGCAATCCCTTTCCGATCGTGTTTCCTGCGGGCATGAGATCGAAGGAAGCTGGCTGATCGAGGAAGCCGCCTGTGTTTTGGGGAATACCACCCTGAAAGAAAAAATCCAGCCCATCACGCTGAAACTGGCAGAAACGGTATTTTCTTCCGGGATAGACAGCGACGGCAGCATCATTCAGGAAGGTATTAGCGGCAAGATCAGCCATGCCGGTAAAGAATGGTGGCCTCAGGCAGAAGCGGTGATCGGATTCTACAATGCCTATCAGCTTTCCAATGAATGTAAATATCTCCGAACCAGCCAGACCTGCTGGAAGTTCATTCAAAACAAACTTATCGATCAAGAACAGGGTGGATGGTTCAAGCGCCTGACCGCTGATGGCGCAGTCGATCAGACCAGCCCCAAAATAGGACCGTGGGAAAGCGCTTATCACGAAAGCCGGATGTGTTTTGAGATGATCGAACGATTACCAGAATAAGGAAGAGGGAAAGAAAATGAACGGAAAATCCGAGTTATTAAAAAACTGCTCCCCGCTGCCCCATATTCCCTGGGAAGAAAAACCCGCCGGAAGCAAGGATCCCATCTGGCGGTATTCAAAAAATCCCATCATCCCCCGTGATTTGATCCCATCATCGAACAGCATTTTCAACAGCGCGGTGGTGCCTTTCAAGGATAAATTTGCCGGCGTCTTCCGCTGCGACACAAAGACCCGTATCCAGCAATTACATGTGGGTTTCAGCGATAACGGCATTGACTGGCAGCTATCCGATGAACGCATCCATTGGAAAACCGGCGAAAAAGACAATCAGGAGATCATGACCTTCCTGTATTCCTATGATCCGCGGGTGACCTGGCTCGAAGACCGCTATTACGTTACCTGGTGCAACGGCTATCACGGACCCACGATCGGAGTGGGATACACCCATGATTTCAAGGATTTCTTCCAGCTAGAAAATGCTTTTCTGCCCTATAACCGCAACGGGGTGCTGTTCCCGCGCAAGATCAACGGGAAATTCGCCATGCTCAGCCGCCCCAGCGACACCGGACACACCCCCTTCGGGGATATTTTCTACAGCGAAAGCCCCGACATGAAATACTGGGGGCGCCACCGTTTTGTGATGGGTCACACCTACGGCTGGCAGGCAACCAAAGTGGGCGCCGGACCGATCCCCATCGAAACCAGCGAAGGATGGCTGCTGATCTATCACGGCGTTCTCACCTCCTGCAACGGTTACACCTACAGCTTTGGCGCGGCACTGCTCGATCTGGAGCAGCCCTGGAAGGTAATCTCCCGCAGCGAGCCATACCTGCTTTCTCCCCAACTCCCTTACGAACAGGTAGGGGATGTACCCAATGTGGCTTTCCCCGGAGCAGCTCTGGTGGATGGGGATAGCGGGCGGATCGCCATCTATTACGGGGGAGCCGATACAGTTATCTGCCTGGCTTTTGGTTATATCCGTGAGATCGTTGATTTCGTCAAAGCGCACCCTTCAAAGGTGGATATCTTCAGACAATACGGCATATCCGCCCTGCAGATGGGTGCATAAATATTCGAGCTGTTACAGCAATATCGAGATCAATCTTCTTTCCCCAGCCACACTTCAACGCGTGAATCATTTCCCATCTCTTCACAGCGCAGCAAATTGCCGGCAATTTTCTTCCCATCCAGCTGTAAAAAGTGCACTCCTTTACAAACATGAGATGGATTATGAACTTTAATATGAATGGCATTTCCGCGGAATTTGCGGGTCATCGTAAACCCGTCCCACGCAGAAGGAATGCAGGGATCGATATACAGCCCCTCAATTGCCGGGCGGACGCCCAGAATATATTGCGTGGCAGCAACGTAATGCCAGGCAGCTGCTCCCGTCAGCCAGGAGTTGCGCGCCAATCCAAACTGCGGATGCTCATCGCTGAGAACATTCTGAGCATAAACATACGGTTCACACTCATACACATCTGCTTTCTCATTGCGCAAGGCTGGATTGGTAGCACAATAATATTGATAAGCTCGCTCGCCATTACCCAGCAGCGTTTCCGCAATCACCGCCCAGGGATTGGGATGTACGAAGATCCCGCCGTTCTCCTTGGTTCCCGGTCGATAGGTGGTGATGCCGCCATAGATGGGATCATATCCGTTGAATGAGGGGGTGGAAATTTTCAGCCCGCAGGGGGTGAATAGTTTTTCGAAAACAGAAGCCATGGCAGTTCTGGCGTGTTCGTCTGACGCAAAACCCGACAGCACCGCCCATGACTGCCCGTTCAGATATATCTGGCAGTATGCATTCGCGTGCGAACCTACTGCCTTTCCCGCATGGTCGAAATAGCGTAAATACCATGCCCCATCCCAGCCATTCCTTTCTACCCTGTGCTGCATTTCCCGATACATTTTTTCAAATGTCTTTAGCAAATCCAGCTCACCCGCTGCCTTGAGGATCGGGAACAATTCATTCAATGCCATGCCGAATAAATTTGCCGTAAAGAATGATTCAGCCCCTTTAGGTAGGTTGACCGTATCATTCCAATCGGCAAAACCCAGCAGGGGAATACCGTGACTGCCCACCTTCTGACCGGTGAAGAGAAGAGCCCGCCTGATATGATCCAGGACGGTTCCCTTTTCCAACGGGTTTTCATTACGGTCTTTCTCATAATATGGAACGATCTTCTTTAGAAACGCAAGATCTCCGCTCTCCTTGAGATAGGCAGCAGTAACTAAAACCAGCCACAGGTGGTCATCGCTGTAAAAGTGATAGCGATCTTCCATCTCCATGGAATCGCCACAGTTTCCCAGATTGGTGAGGGGATTGAATTGGTGCATGGCAGAACCATCTGTTTTTTGAAATGAAAACAGGCGTTCCAGAAAGCAAACACTTTCTTCCGGCAGGGCAGCCAGCACCGCCAGCAGGTCCTGCGAAGAATCGCGGATGCCGATGCCACGCGCCCCCAGCCCCATCTGGTAATAGGATAAATAACGCGACCAGGTGAAGGTGGTGAAACACTGGCGCGGATTGTAAAGGTTAAGCATGGCGTTCATTGCCGGGTCGGGAGTCTCCACTGTGAAAGTATCCAGATAACGCTGCCAGAACTGTGCAAGTGCCGCTAATTCCTGCTCCACATTTTTTGCCTGTTTATAGCGGGAAATCGAGCTTTCTGCATGCGAGATATCCGGCGCCTGCCCCAACTGGGTGATAACCTGTTTTACCTCTCCCGGCGCCAGGCTCCCCAGGTGGTGCATGAGAGCGGCGATGTTGTCCCCCCGCAGCGCCACCGTATTGGTCAGTTCAGAGGCACGCAGTGAAAGAGGGTCACGGAAACTGCCGTACTCGTTGTCTCCTAAAAACTTCTTGCGATCGGTTTCAAAAGAGGATACCGGGTGATCAGATGAAAAATAGTTAACTTTCCTGCTCTTATTCATAAACGGGTACTGCAGCAGAATCATACTGCCATCTTCCTGCGGTAGCGCTTCACTCTGCATGGTCTGGGGAATCCAATCGGCATTGGTGAACTGCGCCAGCGCATCCGGATGAGTGTATTCCACCAGCGGAATGACATCCACTTCTAATGGTCGATCGGTAATGTTTTTTATGCAAATATCCCGGATCTCACAATGTCCTCCCTGCGGAACAAAGATCGTTACAACACTTTCCAAGCCATAACCCTGACTGATGATGCGTGTATAGCCCAACCCGACATGACACTCGAACTGATCCAATTCCTGCAGGGTGGGCACAAAAAAAGGAGAGAAAATAAGATACCCCTCACCCGTGTTGATACGCAGATAGAGCGTTTCCCCCTTGAAATCGGAAGAGGGCATCTGCTGGATGTATTTGGTAATGCGATTGAAAGCCGGGTCTTCCCGGCAGATCAATGCCCCGCCGGTATGATCCACAAAACCACCGAAGTCACGCGTACCGATGTAATTGATCCACTTTACCGGTGTTCTGGGGTCCGTGATCACATATTCCTTGTGCTCCAGATCAAAATATCCGTATTGCATGGCTCACCGCCCCACCAGGATATCGACCAGTTCCTGGTCCGGAATATTCCCCTGTTGATCTACCAGTCCAAAATCCATCTCCTTGTAGGACCAGTAAGCATACCCGAAACTATTTTCTTCGAACAACGAAACCATATCCCTGGTCCAATTGATGCGGGTTTGTCTGTTTGCTCTATCGATCA
>JAAZOK010000168.1 GCA_012797815.1 Chloroflexota bacterium
CTGATTTGCCGATTTGCATGGCCAAGACCCATTTGAGTTTGAGCCACGATGCCACCCTGAAAGGTGTCCCGCGTGCGTTCCGTTTCCCGATCCGGGATATTCGCCTTTCCGCTGGGGCGGGTTTCCTGTATCCATTGGCAGGTGAGATCAGCACCATGCCGGGGCTGCCCACCCGGCAGGCATTTATGGATATCGACATCGATCCGCAAAGTGGCAGGATCACTGGCTTATCCTAGATTGATAGATGTAGTTGAAAGAGAAGGTGCATAATGAAAAAGGACCTTCTCTTTCTTTGCATGCGCTATAATAATTTCACATCCATGATCGGACAAAAATATGAAGAAAAAAAGAATCCCATTTGAAATCTTGCTGCTGGTCATCATCCTGGCGTTGCATGCCTATGTGGCATTCTCCCCGCCCGCCAGATTATTGAACTGGTTCAAGACGGACGATGCTTTTTATTATTTCACCACAGCCCGCAATATCGCAGAGGGACGCGGGATTACCTTTGACGGGCTCAGCACTACCAATGGATTTCACCCCTTATGGATGGCGATCTGTGTGCCGGTTTTCAGTCTGGCAAAAGTAAATCTGTATTTACCGCTGCGCATCACCATCATGATACTGGCTTTGTTCAATGCCGGGACCGGGATCCTGCTTTACCGCTTTTTCGCGAAAAAATTCTCAAGAGAGAGTGGCTGGTTCGTAGCGGTCTTTTGGACCTTCACCCCCACCATCCATGAATTGACTTCGCAATTAGGACTGGAATCAGGCGTCACTGCGTTTACACTGGTGGCAGCCTTGAGTTATCTGGCATCCTTCGATGAAAGAGATCTCAAGCCGAAGAATGTGTTGGTGATGAGTTTGCTGGGTGCGCTCCTGCTCTTCAGTCGTCTGGATAGCATATTCATCATCGTGATTATGGGCATCTGGTTGGTCTTCCGTCGCTCCACGTTGCGCTGGCAGGTGCTGATGGATGCGTTGCTGGCTTTCCTTTCTGCCATCATCTCATATTATGCGCGGGTGCAAAATACGGATAATATTTTCAATTTTCTGCCGTTCTTTTATATTTTCATCGTGGTTTCATTGGTCTCCAAAGTGGCGTTCCAGTACGGTCTCAAGGGCTATGTGGTGGACTCCTCACGTTCTGTTCGAAAACAATTGTTCGACAGTGCACTGGCAGTGGGTGCCGCATCTGTCCTGACCATGGGGATCATTTTTACCCTGCACGATATTCTGCATGTGTTCCTGGGTTTCCCGCGGGCGGTGATCCTCATCGATGTGGTCTTATCGGGCATTCTGCTGGTGGGTTGGCGACTGATTTATATCTTGTACATGAAAGCCAGGAAACGTGCCTTTCAAGAGGACATTTCTCTCAAGACCAACTGGAAAAAATGGAGCACTACCGCCCTGTGTTATTTTGCCCCCATTCTGATCTTACTGGTGGCGTATATGCTCTTTAATAAATCCTATGCCGGAGCCTACCTGCCCATCAGCGGAACGATCAAACGTTGGTGGGGTACACTACCGCTGACCGTGTATGGACAACCGCTGAAAACCCTGAGCGAAGTATTGGGCAGTTGGTTTAGTCCTTCGGTGAAAGACGGTCCATGGTGGTTGATAACCGCTCCGGTGAGTTTCATCATCGAAATGGTGGCGCGCCTGACCGGCATCCCCGAAGAAAGTGTAGCTTACCTCAATTTCAAACGAGATTTTGGCGTACTGGTCTGGGCGCTGGTCATCTTGCTGTTGGCGTGGGTCATCTACCGCAAGAAGGGTTTTATTCAGAAAGCCATGCGGGAAACGGCTTTCTTCCCGTTGTTCGTGGGATGTGTTTTTCACCTTTTTAATTACAAGACCACTGGTTACCTGCATGCCAAATACTGGTACTGGATCCCGGAGGTTCTCTGTACGCTGCTCGCTTTTGGCATTTTGGTGGAAAGCGTATTGCGTCGGTATAAGCGTTATTTATACGGCAGCACTGCTTCACAGGTGCTGGTGGGTGCATTCTCCCTCATCCTGGTCTTCAACCTGGCAGTCCCTATAATCAAGAGTTATTCCTATATCGACCTGGATCCCGAGCGGCATCCCTACCTGAGTGAACCCAAATATCTGGAGGAGCATACCCATCCGGGGAATGTGATCGGCATGACCGGTGGTGGCGTGATCGCATATTTCATTCAAGACCGCACCATTGTCAATCTGGATGGCTTGATCAACGGTAGCGAGTATTTTGAGCAGTTGCAGACCGCCCAGGCTTTTCACTATCTGGATGATATCCACCTCGATTACGTCTACGCTCCCCAGGCGATGATCCTGGAAAGCGACCCGTATGGTTGGATCTTTGATGGGCGCTTGGTGTTGCTCGAAAAACATGCTGATTTCAACCTTTATCGTTACATCCGCGGGGTAGAACAGGCTTTACCTGATTCAAATTCATAAAAGGGGAGCAAAATGTACCGCCTGACGAATTCTCAATTAACCCTTTCGATCGATGGTGAGACGGGCTGTTTTTCGATTCATCCCCGCTCAGACCGTTTCCCGCGCATCCAGGTGGCTCAAATGATGTTGACGGTCTGGATCGCAAGGGAACGCTTTCAGATCCCGCTGAAACTGGATGAACAGACCATCGAACGCCAGAGTGGAAAGCCTCTGTTCCCTCGCACGCGCGAAGAATTGCACTGTCGGGTTGACACTGGAATTGAGGGATTGGCAGCCGAGGTGGTTTTCGCACTGGAGAAAGAGCAACCGGCGTTGTTGTGGAAAGTGATCGTTAACAACCGGCGCTTCCGTTCCATTCAGGTCGAGCAGATCGCTCTGCTGCAACCCTGTAAAGGGATGCGCATATCCAACTTGAAAACGGCTTGCCCTGCGGAAAAGATCAGGTTCTTTGTCAACGGTTGGCAATCCTGGTCCTTTGCGGGCAGCAGCAGCCGGCAGGAACCTGCTATGCGCTCTCACCTGGGTTTGCTACAGAATCCCATGGTGGTGGATGCCGGCTTGACGAATTTCTTCCGGCACGGAGCGGTGGCTGATATGTTCGCTGTGCTGTATGATGCGGAACAGCAAAAAGGCTGCCTGCTGGGTTTTCTCTCCCAGAAAGAGCAGTTTGGACACGTGGCACTGCCTGATTGGCGTAAGCCTGCGCTTTTAATGTGGGCGGATGCGGATAATGTCAATCTGGAAGCGGGCAGCACCCTCCAAACCGATTGGGCGGTTGTGATGCCGGTCGAGGGGCCGCATAGCGAGAGCATCGCTCCTTATCTTGACCTGGTGGCAAGGGAAAATAAGGTACATTACGCCACCGAGATTCCGGCGGGCTGGTGTTCATGGTATCAGTACTATCAGAGGATCGACGAGGACATCATTCGTGACAATCTGGACGTGCTGAAAGAGCATCGCGCTGAATTTCCGGTCGATCTGGTACAGATCGATGATGGTTATCAAAAACAGGTGGGAGATTGGCTGGCTTACCGCCCCGGTTTTGCCGCTGGAATGCAGCCCATCTGCCGGCACATCAGGGATGCCGGTTTTACACCGGGCGTATGGCTGGCACCTTTCATCGTTCATCGCGCTTCGGATCTCTTTAAAGAACATCCCGACTGGATCCTGCGCAAGTACAATGGCAGCCCGGTCAATGCCGGGTTTGTGTGGAATTCCCTGGGCACTGCCCTCGATCTCACCCAGCCCCATGCCAGCGAATATGTGCAGCAGGTCATCCGCACGGCTGTGCGCGAATGGAAATTCCCTTACCTGAAGTTAGATTTCTTATATGCGGCAGCATTGAAGGGGCGGTATACCGATAGCACCAAAACACGTGCCCGGGTGTTGCGAGAGGGATTGCAACTCATCCGCGACACTGCTGGCAGGCAGACCACTCTGGTGGGGTGTGGGCTGCCGCTTGGTTCGGGCATTGGGCTGGTGGATACCATGCGCATCGGACCGGATGTGAGCGGCAGCTGGCGACCAAAATACTTCGGCATCGGTTTTCTTTTCAAGAAAGAACCCAGCATGCCCAGTGCCAGCACTTCCATGCGCAATATTCTCACCAGGGCAGCTTTGCATGAACGCTGGTGGGTCAATGATCCGGATTGCCTGCTGGTGCGCGACCAATCTGAATTGAGTTTGGATGAGGTCGAGAGCCTGGCAACCGTTATTGCCATGAGCGGCGGTTCGTTGATCTTTTCGGATGACCTGACTGCCCTATCCAGAGAACGTTTCGAAATAGCTGCGCGTTTGCTGCCGCCTGTTCCTACCCGCTTGGTGGTGTTGGATTGGCTGGAGCGCCAGGTTCCGCGCTTGCTTCGGGTGGATCTGCAGGGTGCCTGTGGTGATTGGCATTTGCTGGCAGCCTTGAACTGGGAAGATCATCCCGTCAGGCAAGACCTGACTTGCCGTTCCTTTGGCATTGCAGCAGGAGAATATTGGATCAGCGATTTCTGGCAGCAGCGCCTCGCCCGTTCCACTCATCTGACCAACCTGGGCGAGTTCGAGATCCCAACCCACGGATGCAAATTGTTGGCGGTGCGCCCTATCAGGGAAGGTGAGGTACAGTACCTGGGATCGGATGTGCATTTCTCGCAAGGCCGGGAGGTCAAGAAATGGAGCACGCGCCGTTCTGAGACGCGTTTTACTTTAGAAACCGGACGTCGCACTCATGGGACGGTCTATCTGGCGATCCCCGCCGGTTCGGTAGATCTGCGGGCATCCGGAGATATTGTGAATTTTGAAAAGATTCAAGAGGGTATCTATGCCCTGCAGGTGGAACTGGATACCGCGGTCAATGTGCTCATAAACAATAAAGAAGAGTGAGGATTTCCCTCACTCTTTGTATGACTTTTTAATTTTGCTGGCTGATTATTTTTCCGCTTTCTTCTTCATGCGGCGTTTCTTGGAAGCTCTGATGATCAGGTAGATAGGCAGCCCGATGATGAGCACAATGGGTGCCACGAAGATGACCAACCAGATCAGGGCGTTGACCAGGAATTTCAGCCCGTCTACCAGTGCCTGGATGGCACGCTGGAGCACCAGCGAAGGTTGCCAACCCGCCACGCTGATGGGTGCTACTGCTTCCTTGGATTGCAGATTGATGCTGATGGCGGAGAGTTGGGCTGATTCACGGTAGTACTTGATCTGACCCTGCAACACCTCGATATCGCCGCGAATGCTGGTGAGCTGTTCAAAGACCGACATGACGTCTTCGGTGGTGCTGGCATTGTCCATGATCTCGAGTAATTGGGTTTCAGCCTGCTGTAGATTGCGCAGGCGCGATTCCAGGTCGGTCACCTCACCGGTCACATCCTGCCCGGAAACGGATTCGCTCAGGATATCCAGGTCGGGGTTGTCTACCATGGCTTTCAATTCAGCCAGTGTTTCATCCAGTAATTGTGCTGGTACACGAATGGTGATATTGGCAGCGGGCAGTTGTGCTTCGTAAGAGGAGGTCACTTTGTAGATATAGGAATCGACCACAAAGCCACCTTTATCCACTGCCATCTGGCTGATGGTATCCACCGCTGATTGGGGATCTTCCACCACCAGGCTGATATTTGCATTCTTGATGACGATGCGATTCGTATCGAGTGAATCAACCGCATCATTCACAACAGCTGCTTTTTCTTCCATAGGAGCGGCTTCGGCTTGCAACATCATTTCGTCGGCAACAGCTCGACCGCTGGCGGTCATGGTGGAGCTGGCTGCTCTTGAACTGCACGATGCAGCTGCCAGAGAAAGCAGCAATAGGGCGATCAGTATACTCTTTCTTTTCATGATTCCTCCTTCAAGGTTCATTTTCTATTTAGATAACGAAATGAGCAGTGAAAAAGTTCCCGGCTACCAGCCTTCATGCAGGCGCATGGCATGCCGCCATGGCAGTCCTGCTTTTTTAATGCGCGCCTGCACACTGGTAATATCGTATTCCACCCGGCGCAGTTCCCAGGTGAGATTTTCCGTGTCAAATAAGGCGAAAGAGGCGCGCGGATCGTGATCGCGTGGCTGACCGACCGAACCGGGGTTGAGAATGACGCGCCCTTGAATGGTGCGCTTCTGGAAATCGAGCACCAGGTTGTTTTTGCTGTCGCTTTCACTTTCCACCCAATAGGCTGGCACATGGGTATGCCCCAACATGCAGATCTGCGTGTCAAAGAACTGGAACATGCGCAGGGCGGTCAGATAATCCATCACATAATCCCACACCGGGTTGCGTGGGCTGCCGTGCACCAGGGTGACCTCTTTTTGAATGGTTGTCTCGGGCAGCCGTAGCAAAAAGTCCTGGCTATCGGCGGTGATTTCGCGCTTCGTCCAGCTGATTGCCAGGCTGGCTTCATGGTTGAAGGTGTGCTGATCCACATCTCCCAGGGTGGCGGCGTCGTGGTTGCCACGCACACACACCAGGTTGGGCAATCCGCGCACCACCTCGATGCATTCATTGGGGTCGGGACCATATCCGACGATATCGCCCAGGCACCATACTGCATCATAGCTACCGGCGACCGAGAGTACTTTTTCAAGAGCGGTCAGATTCGAATGGATATCGGAGATTACCAGTACGTGCATAGTTTTTTCCTTAATAAATAATTGTTTGTGATTAATCCCGTAATAAATTGATTATAGTGTCAATTATTTTTTGTGAGATCACTTCTTTGTTTTGTTTAGGAATCTTGAGCTGTTTTCCGTCCCTGAAGAGCATGGTTACCTCATTGGTATCCACAGCGAATCCGGCATCGGAACGGGAAATGTCGTTGGCAATGATCAGATTGAGGTTTTTGCCCTCCAACTTCTTGCTGGCGTTCTCCAACAAATGCTCACTTTCGGCTGCGAAACCTACCAGCAGCAGAGAAGGTTTTTTTGATTTTTTATATTCACCCAGTGCTTTGAGAATGTCGGTGGTGGGCTCTAAATCGAGCTCTTTCAGTTTGGATTCCTTTTTGATCTTCTGGGCACTGCTCGTAGCCGGACGGAAATCTGCCACCGCGGCTGCCATGATGACCACATCTGCTTGGTCTACGTGATTTGTCACCTGCATAAGCATATCTTCGGCAGAGACCACCGGGATGAGATTCGCTCCGACCGGAGGGGTGAGGGAAGTGGGGGCGCTGATGAGGGTCACCTCCGCGCCTGCGTCCAGAGCTGCTTGTGCCAGGGCAAACCCCTGCTTGCCGGAAGAATGATTGCCGAGAAAACGCACCGGGTCCAGTGCTTCCTGAGTACCGCCGGCGCTGATCAGGAATTTCTTGCCGGCCAGTTCGTTGGAGCGGCTGAGGATGTAACGCAGGTGAGCATAAAGCTCGGCGGCTTCCAGCATACGCCCTTTGCCCTTGAGCCCGGATGCCAGGTGCCCCTCGGCGGGACCCACAATGGTAGCCCCGCGTTCTTGCAGGATCTTCAGGTTGGCTTGTGTGGCAGGGTGGTTGAACATGCCGGCGTCCATAGCAGGTGCCACTACCAAGGGGCAGGTGGCTGCCAGTGCCGTGACGCTCAATAGATTGTCGCCGATGCCGTGTGCCAATTTCGCCATGCTGTTGGCGCTGGCAGGAGCGACCATCATGATATCGGCGCGCCGCGCCAGGGTGATATGTACCACGTGTTCTTCATTCCCCCACAGGTCGCTGTCGGTAAAAGCTTTGCGCCCCGTCACCGATCGGAAAGTGAGCGCCGACACCAGTTTTTCGGCAGCCTGCGTCAGGATGACATCCACCAGCGCGCCTGCTTTGGTGAGCTGGGATGCCAGTTCAACTGCCTTATAAGCGGCGATCGAGCCGCTTACTGCCAGCAGGATATGTTTATTCTTGAGCGGATTTTCAGTCATGCTTGTTCATCTCCCAGATATACTGCAGCCCATTCAGGGTGAGCCAGGGTTCCACGATGCCGATGGCGTCGGTGTGCGGACTGATCAGGCTTACCAGACCACCGGTTCCGATCACCTTCATGGATTTCCCCAGGATCCGGCGATAGCGTTCGATCATGCCCTCCACCAGGCTGACATAACCGTAGATCAATCCGGCGCGGATGGCATCGGTGGTGTTGCTGCCGATTACGGAAGGGGGTGTTTCCAATGAAACGGGGGGCAGTTTGGCGGCGCGTTGTACCAGTGCGTCGGCGGCGACCTGTATTCCGGGCAGGATGGAACCTCCCAGATAGTCTCCTTTATCCGATAGGGCATTGAAGGTTGTGGCAGTGCCGAAATCGATGATGCAGGCTGGTCCGCCGTAAGTACGCTGCACTTCCACCGCGTCAGCCAGGCGGTCAGCCCCGACCGCCCTGGGATCTTCGTATTTGATCTGGATGTTCAATTTCAGGTCAGAAGTGACCAGCAGTGGGCTTTGCTCCAGGTAGCGCTGGCAGGCATCCATCACCCGCTCGGTCAGGGGTGGAACGACCGAGGAAAGGCACACCCCTTCGATCTGGTCGAGCTTGATGTTCTGGTGATCCAGCAGGTCACGGAATTGGATGCCATATTCATCCGGCATGCGCGCATGATCACTGGAAAGACGCCAATGATGGGTCAGACTGCTGCTTTCATACAATCCCAGTACAAGATTGGTGTTCCCAAGGTCTATGATCAGGAGCATAACATACCCTCAACTTATCTTTATCTATATTCTAACGTAAGAAATCCAGCCTGGAAGCTGGATTTTGTGCTTTTTTCTGATATTTATATTAATTATGGGTTAAGGTGACCTCATCGTGCGTCATCAATGATCTCTGCCACATAATCATAGTGTCCGAATGAAGGCGTCAGGTAAGCTCCCTGTGCCAGGTCTTTCACCTGGCGGATCAATTCGCTGGCGATGTGGATGCCTTCCTGCGGACCGCTGCCATTATCTTCAGCAATACGCATGCGTTTTTGAATGGCGTCAGGGATGGAGATGCCGGGCACTTCTTGATGCAGAAAGGCGGCATGCCGTGCGCTGACCAACGGCAGGATGCCTACGATAAGTGGAATTTTCAACTCCTCGTAGAAATCCTTGAAAGCCTGGCGGAAACGCGGGATGCTATCGGCTTCGAATACGGGTTGGGTGATCACGAAATCGGCGCCATTGTTGATCTTGCGTTTCAATACTTCCCATTCGCGTTGCGGTTCGTTGGGTAGCAGGTTGAGCGCACAGCCCACGAAGAAATTGGTGGGCTGTCCGATATCCGAGCCGGATTGGTCGATGCCGAGGTTGAAACGCTGCTTGACCAGCTTCACCAGCCCGGAGGGAGCCAGATCGAAATTATCCATGGCTTCGGGGTAATCACCGATGGCGGTGGGGTCGCCCATGATCACGAACACATTGCGCACTCCCAGCGCGTGCGCTGCCAGCAGGTCACCCTGCACGCGCAGCAGATTGCGCCCGCGCGTGGGGAAGTGCAGGATGGTCTCGACGTTCACTTTATCCTGGATCAAATTGCACACTGCCCACGGGCTCATGCGCATGCGTGCCATGGGGCTGTCGGCAACGTTGATGGCGTCCGCCCCGGAATCAACCAGCAGGCTGGCGCCGGCGATGATCTTCTTGGTCGCCAACCCACGGGGGGGCTGCATTTCCACCGAAAAGACAAAATCTCCGTTAGCCAGTTTCTTGGCAAAACGGGTCGGTTCGCTGATCTCTTCTTCGATGGTTTCTTCTTCACTGATTTCCAGCGTGATACCGTTGGTGATATTGTGCTCTGAATGGCTGTCGACCGCCTGGCGGATGGACTGGATATGAGGGGGTGTGGTACCGCAGCAGCCCCCGATCACCCGTGCTCCCGCCTGCCAGAATGCCAGCGCATATTCTCCGAAATATTCCGCCGAAGCGGGATAGAATATCCTTCCGGACACCTGTTCCGGCCAGCCCGCGTTTGGTTTGACCCAGAACAGCCCATCCGGGATCTCTTTTTTCATTTTTTTCAAGATGCGCAATAACTGGTTGGGACCACCGGAGCAATTGATGCCGATCACGTCTGCTCCATAAGCAAACAGCTTGGAAGCCACTTTTTGTGGGTCGTCCCCCAACAGGGTGCGATCGTCGCGCGTGAAGGTCATCGATGCCACCAGCGGGATATCTTCGTCCACTTCGCGAGCAGCCAGAATAGCTTCGCGGATCTCGTATAGATCGGTCATGGTTTCGATCACGATCAGATCGCAGTTGGCGTTGTGTAATGACCGGATCTGTTCTCTGAAGACCTCGCGTGCCTGCTCCACCTGCACCCTCCCAAAGGGCGCCAGGCGCACTCCCAGTGGTCCGACATCCCCGGCGATCATCACATTTTCTTTGAAAGCGGCGCTGATGGTGCGGCGTGCCAGATCGACACCGGTCTGGTTGATCTCATCCAGCAGTTCTTCCAGCCCGCAGCGTTCCAGCTTGTAGCGATTGGCTCCGAAGGTGTTGGTGAGGATGATCTCTGCTCCGGCGCGGATATATTCCTGGTGTACGGAACCGACCAGGGCGGGGTTGGTCAGATTCAACTCGTCGAAACAATTTTCGAAACTGACCCCGCGTTCATGCAGCAGTGTACCCATGGCGCCATCGGCTACCAGTGGTTTGCCGCCGCTTATTTTTTTAATAAATGCTTCTCTTTTCATGGATCGGTCCTTTTCTCGTTGATACGAAAATAGCGTGCGCCTTCGTGATGGATCACGATCGCTGCCGTGGATTGCTCCGGGATCAATTGATAAGCAGAGGTCAGGTCCATTCCCAATTCCTCGCGTGCCGGGATGAGTTCAAAGAGGGAAGCATGTTGGGCAAGGTCGGGGATGGGCTCGTAACCCCACGAATAGCGCCTGCCCTGGTTCTTCTTCAATCCCAGCTCATTACGGATGCGCTGGTGAATGAAATCCGCCGTCGCTTCGGCGAACTGCACCGCCAGTCCGTGTGTAAAATAGCCTTCCGCGTAATCCCCTTTTGCAAACAGGGCATTGATGCGTTCACTGGCTGGTTTGCCTACCGTGACGATCTGAAACGACAGCAAAGCAGGCTTGCCCGTGGAGCGAGATGGCAGATAATCTGCCAGACATAGTTTTTCACCCTGCGCCTGGCGTGGCAGATCGAAACGTGCGGCGATCTCACCGGGGTGCTCGGGATGGAAGATCAGGATGCGGTTGCCTTCGGAAGCGGCATACCAGTGCCCGTACCCGGCGCGCGGCTGCAGCCAGGGATCCTTGTGCAGTGTTTGCAGCATCTCCTCCAACCTTTTTTCATAATTACGTTGGATCTCTTCCCAGCGTGCACCGCTGGCTTTGGTGGCTCCCCACGAAATGCGGAAGAGTGCCTTGTGATTGAGATAGGGGAGCAGGTCATCCGGCGGGATGGAGGGGACGATCTGGGCGCCCAGTGTTGGATTGCGGAGATTTGCGTTCATGCTTTTTCTCCCTTTCCAGACGGGAGCTTGTCCAGCACTGCCAGCGCGTCGAACGCGTCACGGCAGTAGTACACTCCTCCTGCGTAGGGACCCTGTTCTTCTAATCTGACGATGCGGTCGGCAAACGCCTGGTTGACCGCTGCACCGCCGATCAGAACCGGAATGGCGCTGTGCTGGTGGTGAAGTTTCTCCACCACGCGCGGCATTTGTTGGCTGGTGTTCACCAGCAACGCGCTCAATCCGATGGCAGATACCTGCGATTGGGTCGCCTGTTCCACGATCTGGTCGACGGGTACTTGCTTGCCGAGGTCGATCACTTCAAAGCCGTTATTCTCCAGGATGGTCTTCACCAGGTTCTTACCGATATCATGTACATCACCGTATACGGTAGCCAGCAGGACGGTGCCACGACTGCTCTGGTCGCTTTTCTGGATAAATTCCTCCAGTTTGAGGGTGGCAGCGCGCATGATCTCGGAAGATTGCAGCACGAAGGGCAGGATGATCTCCCCTTGGCTGAACTGTTCTCCTACTTCTTTCATGGCGGGCAGCAGGAACTCATTTAATAATGAGAGCGCTGCTTGATGGGGAGAGAGAGACGCCGTTGCTTGCTGGATGAAATCTTCGATATCTTTTTCGATTTCACCACGTTCCCGGTTGAGGATGCGCCATTGAATACGTTTCCCGGGTGCCATGCCTGCCAGTGGTGTATTCGCATGCGTTTCATTGGATTCATTCTGTGCGTGGCTCTCGAATACCCGCATGAAATCTGCCAGAGCATGTTCCGAACGGTTGAAGAGCAGCGCTTCAGCCGCTTGCTTTTCTTGCTCAGCGATTGCATGGTAGGGCAGTACCTCGGCGGGGTTCAGGATCGCCATATCCAATCCGGCTTGCAGGGCGTGATAAAGGAACACACTGTTCAATATCTTGCGCGCTGCTTTGGAAAAACCGAAAGAAATATTGCTGATGCCCAGTGAGGTGTGGCAATCCGGGTAATGTTGCTGGATCCAGCGCAGGCTGTCGAGCGTTTGCACGGCGGAGTCGAGCGTGGCAGGATCGCCGCTGGCAAGGGAGAAGGTCAGCGGGTCGAACACCAGCGCTGAGGGTGCCAGACCGATCTCTTCCACTGCCAGAGGATAGGCGCGTTCCACGATCTGATTTTTGTGGGCACTGCTTTTTGCCATACCGTTTTCATCGATGGTCAGCACCATCACGGCTGCTCCATATTGCTTTGCCAGTTCGAATACCCTGCGGGCTTTTTCTTCACCGCTCTCGAAATGGGTGGAGTTAATGAGGCAGCGCCCCGGGGTGGCTTGCAATGCGGCTTCCATCACTTGTAGATCGGTGGAATCGATGATCAGCGGTGCATCCACACCATGACTGATGCGGCGGATGAGGGTCACCAGGTTCTCTTTTTCGAGCTCATTCTCGGTCAGCGCGGTGCACAGGTCAAGCCCGTGAGCGCCATCGGCTACCTGCTGGCGTGCCAGCGCTTCTGCCTGTCGAAAATCCTGCGCGAGCATCAACCGCTTGAAATTGCGACTGCCCTGGGTGTTCAGACGCTCCCCAATGATAAAGGGCGGGGGCGTCTGGTTCATCTCACGTGCATGGATGGGGGAGCTGAGGAAATTTGCCCTGGAAGCAGTTGGGTGGGGAGCCGGGTGCCCGTGCACACTATTCACCAGGAATGCGAGATGCTGAGGGGTGGTGCCACAGCAGCCGCCCACCACCGACAGTTGGTATTTTTCTACATATTCGGTCAGGCGTTCTGCAAAATGCTCGGGCAGCAGCGGGTAGATGACATCTTGTCCTTGCATCTCCGGCATACCTGCGTTGGGCAGGCAGGAGACCGGCAGCCCGCAGTTTTCTCCCAGAAAACGCAAAGGGGCTTCCATCTCATCCGGTCCGGTGGAACAGTTCAAGCCCAGCACCTGGATGGCGAGCGGTTCCAGAATGGCAGACACTGCTTCAATGTCGCTGCCGAAAAGCATGCGATTGTGGACGTCCATGGTGACCTGTGCCTGCAACGGTACCTGGATACCGGACTCATTAAAAGCCTGCTGGATGCCCAGCACAGCCGCTTTGACTTCCAGTAGATCTTGTTGTGTCTCCAGCAGCAACAGATCCACGCCCCCTTCCAGCAATGCCAGCGCCTGTTCCCTGACCACTGTCACGATCTTGTGAAAACTGATCTGTTGCGATTGCGGGTCATCGATGGAGAGGATCTTCCCGCTCGGACCGATGGAGCCAGCCACAAAGCGCTGGTGCCCTGAAGTGCTGTAAGCCTGTGCCAGTTGTTTGGCGAGGGTTGCCGCAGCCTGATTGATCTCCCAAACCTTGTCCTGAAGGTCGAATTCCTGCAGCGTCAGGCGGTTAGAGCGGAAGGTGTTGGTCTCGATCACGTCCACCCCCACCTCCAGAAATGCACGATGTACCTGTTCCACTGCTTCGGGTTTGGTGAGGCATAGCACATCATTGCAGCCGGATTGGTGTTCCCCGCCGAAATCGGCGGGTTGCAAATTCAGTTGCTGCAGGTTGGTGCCCATGGCTCCGTCAAAAATGAGCACGGATTGCGAGAGCGCTTCAAGGTAATCGAATTTTTTCAAAAAAACTCACTTTCTTCCAGAAAGAAAAAACCTCCCTGGAATGAGAGGTCGGCTGGTATTCTCTCTCATCTTCCAGAATATCCGCTGAACGGATTCTGCCGGAATTGGCACCATGTATTTTGGTTGCCGAGGTTTCGCAGGGCCGGTCCCTCCACCTCTCTGGATGAGCTGAATTGAAGGCTATCTTACCATAGGAAGGGTAGGCGGTCAAACTGCCGTATAGGCGGAACAAAAGTTCTAAAATTTTGACTTTTTAAAAAAATTATGCTATTCTTCAATTTTAGGACGATTTCATTTATACCGAGATGTGTGCATGATACGTGAACGAATTTCTGAAAATGTATACTGGTTCCAGAGTGAGGTGTATGCTCAGGTTGCAGCCGGGGCGGTGATCGGGACGGACTGGGCGGTGGTGATCGATACCTTGCCGGTGCCGGAAGAAACGCTGGAAGTGCGCGAATTTATCGAAGGCACCCTGAAGGTGCCTGTGCGTTTCGTGATCAATACCATTTATCATGCCGATCATACCTGGGGTAATTGTTTTTTCCCCGGGGCGGGGATCATCGCTCATTCCCTGAACCGCCAGTTTGTGAAAGAAAAGAACATCCAGGCGTTGGAAAATGCCCAGAAACAGGGTTCGGATTATCTCAAGACCAAGATCGTCCTGCCGCAGATCACTTTCGAAAACGGTGCTTTGAACCTCCGGGTTGGCAAGAAGAGCCTTAAGGTCTTCTGCACGCCGGGAAATTCTCCGGATGGTATTTCTGTGTTTGTGCGTGAAGATCGCATCCTTTTCACCGGCGATGCTTTCTTACCCCTCCCGGTCTTTCTGGAGGGTGATATTGACCAGCTTTCCCAGACGATTGCTTCCTTTAAAGACCTTGGATTGGAAAATATCGTCCAGGGGCATGGCGATGTCATCCTGCGTGGTGAGATCGAAGGAGCCATTGATTCCAATCTCAAGTATCTGGAAGAATTGAAGAAAGTGGTTGCTGTAGCCATGAAACGCAAGGATCCTCAAAAACGGTTGGAAGAAACCACTGTGGAAAGCTGCGGTAAAAGTCGTGTTTTGCTGGGGGGGTTGGTGGAAGATCTGCACCGTCGCAATCTGGCGTACCTGTATCAGCAGGAAGTTGCCAAGCTTGCTGTGGATCAAAAGACAAAGTGACAGGGTCCGCCGTTATTGGATCTTCTTCTGGATTCGGTGGGGGATTTCTATAGAAAGAAGAGTGCACCCGCCAGGAAGGGCAGGGCATACCAGGCTGCATCGCGCACTGTCTGCAGGATGTTTTTCGAAGGCTCTTGTGTAAATGGCAGACTGGTCAGAAACGCCACAAAACCGCTTAGCACCATCCCGAATGGAACTGAGCGCAATGGCAGGTAGTGGCAGGCGATCAATGCTTGCACAAATAATAATGTTGAAGCCAGGATCACCTTTTTCTTTTCATGGACGCCACTCAATGCTAACAGACGGGTGAAGATGCCGCTAAAGAGTGTTCCCAGCAGAAGCACCTGCAGGTATAAACGATAGCCGGCACTGCGCGAAGAAATGGATAAGAGCAGGAACAGTGAAATAGCCAGCGGGACAAGGATGATCCTTGCCAGGGCGAAAAGTGAGCTGTGCGGGTCGATGCTGTAATATTCTGCGATCAGGGTCAGGATGATCAGGATCGAGCCGAAAGCGAATACCACCCACCAGGCAACTCCGATGGAGATCACGTTCAGAGGGATACTCATCGCCCCGGCGGTCAGGGTGGGCAGAATAAGATGGATGAATATCTGCCCCTTGTTCAGATTGGGATGGTCGTATAGAAGCCAGTATGTCCCAATAGCTGCGAACAGGGCTGCCGATAGCACCAGAAGATCGGCGTATTTGATGCGCCAATCGAATATCAGACCGAACAGGGAAAAGTGTAATGGGGTCGGGGCAGTGTAAATGAAGGGCATCATCGCATAATTCAAGATGATCAGAGCCGAAATGATGCTCAAGCGGTCGGATGGGATGGTCGCATGTTGGTTGTTCACATTTCGATTTTACCCTGTTAATGATGAATATTGCATCTGCTCCGATTATAGAGAGTGGGAATTGCCCATTATGGTAAAATGAAGGATTGTATGTTACAAGAAAATGAAAACCGATTAAGACCTCCAAAGATTATCCAAACGCTGGTTGAAGGATTCAATCTGATCGCATCACATCCCTATTTGATGCTCTTTCCGCTTGCCCTGGATGCCCTTTTCTGGTTCGGACCCTTTTATCGTATCAAGGATCTGCTTTCCCCTATGGTAAATGAGATGATGCAGTCCCTCGCAACCACACTGGTCAATTCGGAAGCGCTGCCATCACTGGATGTGATCAAAGCTTCCTGGGACCAGCTGCTAACTCATTTCAATTTACTGTCGACCCTGCGAACTTATCCCATTGGCATCCCCAGTCTGCTGGCGGGCAAGGGATTTACCAGCAACCCACTTGGTTCCCCCATGATTTTTGAAATCGGCTCATCATCGGCTGCCTTCAACATGGTGATGGTGTGTGTCTTTTTAGGTTTGCTACTGGGCGGAATTTACTACGCTCTCATTTCCAATCTGGTTGTGAAAGACTCACAGGGCGATCCTCGCTCGACCATTCTCCATTCGATCTCTCAGACCTTTGTATTTTTCTTGCTGCTACTGGCGATCCTGATCATTTTGAGCATTCCCGTCCTATGTTTTCTCTCATCTATTTCGGTGTTTATCCCCACCATGGGTACGGTCCCGCTGCTCATTCTGGGTTTGGTGTTGATGTGGGTCCTGTTGCCGCTGGTGTTCACCCCCCAGGGTATCTTTGTTAAACAGTTAAGCGCGGTCAAAGCCATATCTCTCAGTTCCAAGTTTGTGCGAATTTCCTCACTGGCAACCACTTTCTTTCTCACAATCGCTGTATCATTAAGTTATGGATTGGATCTGTTATGGACCACCCCTGCATCAGATAGCTGGCTGCTGGGTCTGGGCATTATCGGGCACGCGTTCGTTTCATCCGGTATCCTGGCAGCAACCTTCATTTACTTCCGTGATGGTACGCACTGGATGGAAGAGATCATAAAACTTGGTCCGCAAAACATCAACGGAACGAACTTATAAGGTTCCCATAATTAATTCTCTTTGGAGGAAGCATTGGTAGAAAAATCCAAAAAAACCACCTCTTATGGTGCGCGTGATATCCAGGTTCTCGAGGGACTTGAAGCTGTCCGCCGCCGCCCCGGTATGTATGTGGGCGGTACGGATATCAAGGCATTGCATCATCTGGTTTACGAGGTTGTTGATAATTCCATTGATGAAGCGCTGGCGGGTGTTTGCAACCAGATCGTTGTCACTATTAACCCCGACAGCAGCGTGACCGTTTGTGATAACGGGCGCGGCATTCCGGTGGAAGAACATCCCACCAAGAAGGTTTCTGCCCTGGAAGTGGTCATGACCATTTTGCACGCGGGTGGAAAATTCGGTGGCAACAGCTACAAAGTATCCGGCGGGTTGCATGGGGTGGGGGTCTCTGCGGTCAATGCTCTTTCCGAGTGGTGCGAAGTACGCGTCAAGCGCGATGGCAAGGTTTATTTCCAGCGTTATGAACGCGGTATCCCCATCGAAGCGGTAAAGGTGATCGGTAAGTGTGACCCGGATGAGACCGGTACCACCACCACCTTCCGTTTCGATCAAGAGATCTTTGAAGGAAATATCAATTTCCGTTTTGACACCCTGGCACAGCGCTTTAGAGAAATGGCGTTTGTCACCAAGCAGGTCGAGATCCGCCTGACGGATAACCGCATTGATCCTGCCAAAAGGACCACCTTCTACTTCGAAGGAGGTATTGTATCTTTTGTACGCTACCTCAATCGCAATCGTGAAACCTTGCATGATGTTTTTTATGTGGAAGGGGAAGAAGAAGGGGTCGGGATCGAAGTGGCCATGCAGTATACCGATGCCTATGCTGAAAGTGTGTATGCTTTTGCGAATACCATCAATACCGTCGACGGTGGCACCCATATCACCGGCTTCCGCTCCGCTATCACGCGCGTTATTAATGATTATGCGCGCAAAAACAGTTTGGTCAAAGAAAGTGAAAGCAATTTCACCGGGGATGATACCCGCGAGGGAATGACCGCCATTGTCAGCGTCAAGCATCCCGATCCGCAGTTCGAGAGCCAGACCAAGGTGAAATTGATGAACGCCGAAGTGCAGACCCAGGTGCAGCAGATTGTGGGGGAAGCCTTCGCTGAATTTCTGGAAGAAAATCCGGCAGCTGCACGTGCCATTATCAAGAAATGTCTCACCTCTGCTCGTGCCAGGTCCGCTGCTCGCAAAGCGCGTGATCTGGTCATCCGTAAATCTGCTCTGGAGAGCCTGACCCTGCCGGGGAAACTGGCAGATTGCTCTGAGCGTAACCCGGAGAGGACCGAACTATACATCGTTGAGGGGAACAGTGCTGGTGGTTCCGCCAAACAGGGGCGTGACCGGCATTTCCAGGCAATTCTGCCACTGCGTGGCAAGATCCTGAATACCGAACGGGCCCGTTTGGATAAGATCTTATCCAACAAAGAAGTAAAATCGATTATCTCAGCTTTGGGCACCAGCATCGGCGATAGCTTTGACATTTCAAACTTGCGTTATGACAAGGTTATTATCATGACCGATGCTGATGTGGATGGCTCGCATATCCGCACTCTGCTGTTGACTTTTTTCTTCCGGTATATGCCGGAATTGATTGAACACGGGCATATTTATATTGCCCAGCCACCCTTGTATTTGATCAAGAATAAGAATGATAAACGCTACGCCTACACCGAAGAAGAGCGCGAACGCATCTTGAAGGAATTTGGCAGCAAGTCTTCTCTCCAGCGCTATAAAGGGCTGGGCGAAATGAACCCTGAGCAGTTGTGGGATACCACCATGAACCCCGAAAATCGTACCCTGCTGCTGGTTACGGTGGAAGATGCAGCGCAGGCTGACCAAACCTTTGATATGTTGATGGGGGCGCTGGTGCCGCCTCGCAAACGTTTCATCCAGACCCATGCCAAGTACGTTCGCAATCTGGATGTTTGATCCGTATTTTAAAAACTATTGACGGATTTTTAAGATCATAACCGGACTTAAAAGTCCGCCATTTCGCTCGGGATGACGGATCAATGTCATTTCGAAGGAGCGTCGCGACTGAGAAATCTCTCCAGATCGTGGTCGATTCGTGAACAAACCGCAAAGTGAAAACTTGTTAATAATCGTTCGAACAACCTCATAGAGGATTATTTCGAGGGATAATAAAACACTTCCGTCATTTCGAGGGAACGCAGTGACCGAGAAATCTCTCCAGTTCGTGGTCGATTTGTGAACAAGTCGCAAAGTAATGACTTTGCGGTTAACCCTGGAATTGACCTGGTCATGGTGAGATCCCTCGGCAAGCTTGGGATGACGTATTGAATACGTCATTTCGAAGGAGCAACGCGACTGAGAAATCTCTCCAGTTTGTGGTCGATTCATAAACAAGTCGCAAAGGAATAACTTTGCGGTTAACTCTGAAATTGACTTGTCATGGTGAGATCCCTCGACTGCGCTCGGGATGACAAATCAATTTCATTGCGAGGGAGCAGTATGGGTGAGATGTCTTCCTAATTCGCTGTGATTAGATTAATACGTTGCAGAATCAAATCTTCCATTTCTTCCTATAATTATTTCAAAAATGTGAAGACCAGGGGATTAGATGAAAAAGTATTACATATACATCATGTCGAATCTTTCCAGAACGCTCTATATCGGGATAACGGGGAATCTCTACAGGCGGATTTATGAGCACAAGAATAAAACAATCCCGGGTTTTACAGAACGATATAACGTGACAAAACTTGTATATTACGAGGAATTTGAATCGGTAATTTCAGCAATCACCCGCGAAAAGCAGGTTAAAAAGTGGAGAAGATCGAAAAAAGTTGACCTAGTTGATTCCATGAATCCTGACTGGGATGATCTTTCAAAAGGCTGGTTTGATTGAAATCAGTGTATGATAAAAAATATCATAACAGCAGTCCTGTCATTTCGAAGGAGCGTCGCGACTGAGAAATCTCTCCAGTTCGCGTCAAATCGTGAACATGTCGCAAAGTAATGACTTTGCGGTTAACCCTGGAATTGATCCGGCTCAGGTGAGATCCCTCGGCAAGCTCGGGATGACGTATTGAAAATGTCATTTCGAAGGAGCAAGGCGACTGAGAAATCTCTCCAGTTTGTGGTCGATTCATAAACAAGTCGCAAAGTAAGACCTATCGATAATTATTCAAAAAGAAGCACTGCGGTTACCCTTGGAATTGATCCGGTTAAGATGATATCCCTCGGCAAGCTCGGGATGACGTATTGAATAC
>JAAZOK010000146.1 GCA_012797815.1 Chloroflexota bacterium
CGCAAACGACTATCAAAGCTCAAGAGTTTCTCTTTGTCCTGCATAATTAGCGTATATGCATCATCATCATCCTGTGTCATACCACTGGTATCTTTGAAAGCTCCCGTTCGCTTATCAATTGAGAAATAGCCATTGTGCATTTTTTCGATATCTTCATCAAGATCAATTCCCTCAGACAAAGCATGGTACTTTGGCTTTTGGATTAGTTCGCGATAAGCTTTCTCGAACATTTTGGCATAAATACCCTTTTGGGGATTGCCTTCTTCATCATAAATACGATAGTTTGAAACACGATCAATGAAGAATAAGCTAAGCACCTTGACACCCTTCTTATTGAGAATCAATTCTTTATCCAGGTGTTCTTCAACTGTTTTTCTAATCTGCATTTCCTTCAACAAAAGTTGATCAAAGTCTCCAATTGCTTCCCCTAATCGAAGCATATCAGGTTTGCTGGTGAAATCAATATATTCATTGCCTGGTTCACAGTAGATATCATTGACCACATAACCATCATAAACTTCCCGGTGTCCGGACTTCTCGTATAGGTCATCCCCATGTTTTACTGTTACTGTTTTCCGCCAAATATCATCTTTTCCCTGTACATCAATTTCTAACCGTGCAGTAATGGGAGATTTCTTGTTGTTCACCGACACCAGGCGAATATAGGCATTATTATGTGCATTGGTGGCTTCGAAGCCAGCTACCTCGATCTGTTTGACTAGTTCCAATTCATAGGCATCCACCGCATCCAGCTTATAAATTGGATTGTGCTTCTCTACATGAGTAGCAGAATAGCGAAAAATGCACATCGGATTCAATGATGCAATCGCTTCTTTGGCTTTCTGGGTAGTATCTACGGATTGCGGTTCATCAATAATGACAAACGGATTGGTTTCCTGGATCAATTCGATCGGGCGCATTCCATTCAGTTTGTCATTGGGTCGATGAATGATATTGGCTTTGGTTTCCCGGGTGGGATCTGTGAAACTGCGGCGGAAAGCATCAATATTGATGATCATGATCTGTATATTGTCGCTGACCGCAAAGTTGCGCACCTGATCGAGCTTGCTGCTGTCATAGACGAAAGACTCACAAATCGTATTATCGTAGAGATTTTTAAAGTGAGCATCCATGAGTTTAAGAGAGGTTTTGACACCTTCCTTGATTGCCAAAGAGGGCACCACGATCACGAATTTGGTGAAGCCATAGGCTTTATTGAGTTCATAAATAGAACGCAGATAGACATAGGTTTTACCGGTACCGGTTTCCATCTCGATATCAAAATCATACTGCCCGCGCGTGAGTTTCTTGGTTTGAGGTAGCCCATTACGGAGTTGCACTGCCTGAAGATTCCGTAAAATATCTTCTTCGTCCAATTCAAGCTTATTACCAATGCCATTTTGTGTGTCAAAGACACCTATCTGACCACGCATATAGGATACAGTGAAATTGGATTGTTTTGGTGTTTGCCCAAGGAATAGCTCCACTACAGATGCAATGGCTTGTTGTTGATAATCAAGATTGGGATTGAATTGTAATTTCATAAATTATTCCGCTTTTCGGTACAAAATCTATTGCTTTTCTTATATTTCTTCTGTATAATGCAGTTAATCCGTTAATCGGAGGGAGATAGTGATGTCACTATCGAAGCACCCTTTAGGGGTGCTTTTCTTTTTTATGGTAGCCACTTTTTGCCGAGCCCCCAAACTCTATTCCCTGCTCGATAATATTTTTCATCAGACAGTATTTTAAATATCTTACCTCCATAATTTGCAGGAGCATCTGTTTTCAATTTTTGGCTTTTCATTCCCACATAAGATGGGTATGCAACAACATCAGCCAATTGCAGCCCATAAA
>JAAZOK010000086.1 GCA_012797815.1 Chloroflexota bacterium
CAGTACCTGGAGAGGAGTAGCAAGGACATAGCCCTGACCCATGCCGGCGATATAGGTATCACCGGTCGACCAAGTCTCGCTTAAATTGATCCGTTTCCATGTAGGGGTAGGAATAAGCCCCTCCGCTTCACCCGGAAGTTCGATTCCTGTAATTTCCCCAAAACCAAGAGCTTTGGCGTATTCACTTAACCGCCAAATTCCCAGCCCCGGATTTACTTCATTTTCATATCCGCCGGTGATCTTATAAAAATAAACATTCACAGAATGAGACAGTGCTTTAAAAAAGTCCGCCTGTCCATGCCCGCCTTCTTTCCAATCCACAAATTCACGTTTTGTGCCGGTTTCATTTTCCAGATATTTGTCATCAATTGTGATTGAATATGGTGTTATAAGACTTCGGGTAGGAGCGATAACACCTTCATTGATGGCGCCGATGGCAGCAACAATCTTGAATACCGAACCTGGAGGATGTTCTGCCGAGATGGCATGGTTGAACAATGGACGGTTTGGATCGGAACTCAATTGTTCATAATAATAAGCCGGAATAAAACGCGCCATTCGGTTATTTTCATAGGTCGGGTACGATACCAGCGCCAGGATCTCGCCAGTTTTAGGATTGATGGCAATAACGACTCCATTTGTAAAACGCACGTCATTGAACCAGCGATTCCACCAATCGATATTTCCCACCAGCGCTGCTTTGGCTGCCTCTTGCAGCCGCGTATCGATGGTCAGTCTGACATTCGATCCCGGTACCGGTTCCACCGGTGGTTCGAGATCACGAATCACTTTGCCTGCCACATCCTCTTCGACCACCCGCAATCCGTTGGTGCCTCCCAGCACATCCTGCATGGTCGCTTCTACGCCAGCATAACCAACTTTATCCCGTCCCGCTTCAAAGCCTAAGTCGGTGTAATAGTCTATTTGTGATTCCGGAATAGGTCCGAGAAAGCCGATGATCTCCGATGTTATTTCTCCGGTGGGATATTCACGGATCGGCTCAATCTCCACTCCCACCCCCGGCCATTCATCGGATTTGGATTCGATCAGCATGGCAGTTTGTTCATCGATATCGCATGTGATCTGCATGGGAGTATAGGGCGCATTGGTATCTGCGATCACCACGATCTCTGAAATTCCCAGAGTCGTTTCGCAGGGTGAAAAGGTTCGCACGACCTCCTCGGTGAGTTCCCCATTGGAAACAGGCACATCAATCACCTCAGAAAGCTGGCGATAGATTTCCTGAGTGGCACCCTCGTCCGCCGGGAGATCGGCGGGGGTAATAACCACGTTATAGGATGCCGCATTCTTTGCCAGCACAATGCCATTGCGATCATAGATGATGCCGCGCTCGGTCTGGATGCTGATATTGGTGGTACGGTTTTCTTCTGCCTGGGCTACATATTCTTCACCATTGATGATCTGTAAATTCAGCAAGCGAAAAACATAGAATCCAAAGACCACTAAAATGAGAATGTACAGGGAGCGCGTACGCCAACCTTGCCATGCGTTTTTATCTTGATCGTTAATCATTTTCTACTTCTTGATATACAAATTTTTGAGTATCCTGCACAATAAGGTACATAGGTAAGGCAAAGATGATATTTAAGAAAATACTCGGAAGGGTTATTTCTTGCAAGCTGGAGAGCAAAGGAATTGCCACTCCCTGGAACTGCATTATAACAATATACAGCAGATGTTGAAAAAACGTTGCCACGATTGTGAGCAACAGCATTGAAAAAACGGGCATTTCCCACAAGCGACTGAGCAGTGCCCGGGTTAAGAAGGCTGCCACTAAATAACTGATGAGCGCAGTTGGGAAGGGAAGCGAGGAGATGAAACTGATCAACCCACCTGCCAGCAAAACCGGGATATAGTACCTGCGTGCCTGACGATTTAAACACCAGGCGATCACAAATAACAGCAAAATATCCGCCATGCCGTGGTTCAACGGAATACGGCTGACCACTGAAAGCTGCAATGAGGTAAAAAACAGCACCAGCAGGGATGAAAGGAAGATATCCATTTTTACCGCTTATTCATTCGTCAATGACTGAATGTCAATGGCAATGAAATTTGTAATGACCAGCACCGCCCGCAGACTTGAAAAGTCAACCTGTGACTCCACCACACCGGTCTGGAAGATAGCATTTTCTTTCTTCTGTACGTTTAGCACCTGACCGATCAGAATATCAGACGGGTAATTTCCACCCAGCCCGGAAGTTAATAAAATTTCACCTGGTTGCACATTCGCATCAGACGGTATCATAGTCAATTCCAAATCTCCGGTGGAAGTGCCGGTAAGCTGAGCCTCGACATTGAGAGACTGCATTCTGACGTTAATGCTGGAAGCAGGATCATTGATCAACTGGATACGCGAAGCACTGGCAGTTACCGCGTCAACCTTCCCTACCAATCCTTGTTGGGTCACCACCGGCATACCATATCGAATGCCATCATCAGAACCATGATCGATGATCAGGTAGTGCATGAATGGATTAGGGTCGCGACCGATCACCGAAGCTGCCACATAGGTATTCTCCGGTTTAGCACGGGCAAAATCCAACAATGCGTACAGGATATCCGCTTCACTCAATTGCTCTTCCAATTCGATGATCTGGCTTTGTAATTGGGATACCTCATTCCTGAGTTGGGAATTTTCAGCCATCAGGTCGGTCACGTCTCGTGGCAACGTAAAGAAATCATAAATCGCCATGAACTGGTTGGAAATCCATCCCTGTACCCTCACAAAAGGATCCATCACCTTCCCAAGCACAGGGCGCAACACTCCGCTCAATGCAAGCAAGATAATCCCTACTATCACCAGTGAAATTACAACGGTTCGAAGCGTGCGATTATTTTCAAAACGCATTTTTTCACCATTATCCCGATTTTATACATACCGGAAGGGGGGATTCAGAAACGCTGCTTATTCCCATCAATATCAGTTAATAATCCTCTAAAACGGTCAAGGTCTTCCAGAACGATGCCTGCACCACGCGCCACACACGTCATGGGGTCATCTGCCAACCACACATGCATCTTCAATTCATCTGCCAACCGCAAAACCATACCATGCAGCAGCGAACCACCCCCTGCCAGGCAGATACCGGTATCGAGCAGATCGGCGCCGATTTCGGGCGGTACTTCATCCAACGCATTCTTGATCGTATCGATGATGACCTGGATGGAATTATTCAACGAGTCGCGAATTTCGATAGAAGAGATCTCAATTGCTTCAGGTAAGCCTGTGATCAGATTGCGTCCGCGTACCTGCATCGTTTTTTCCGATTCGAATGGGTAAGCCGAACCAATTTCCCATTTTATCTGTTCTGCCATCCGTTCACCAATGAACAGACTGTATTTGTTGCGGATGTAATCGGTGATATCCTGGTCCATCTCATCGCCGGCAACCCTCAAAGAACGTGATACCACGATCCCCCCCATTGAATTGACAGAAATTTCTGTTGTCCCACCGCCGATATCGACAACCATCGAACCGGCTGCATCGGCTAACGGCAGTCCTGCACCAATGCTGGCAGCTAGCGGTTCATCGATCAGATATACTTCTCTTGCACCCGCCGCCATAGCCGCGTCGAAAACTGCGCGTTTTTCTACTTCCGTCGCACCGGAGGGGATGCCAATTACCACGCGTGGACGCGGCATCGGGACGATTGCCTGCTGATGCACCCGACCGATGAAATATGCCAGCATTGCCTGGGTTATTTCAAACTCGGATATTACCCCATCACGAATCGGGCGAATAGTAGTGACATTGGCAGGGGTTCTGCCGACCATCTGTTTGGCTTGTGTGCCAATTGCCACCGGTCTACGGGTACGCTTTTCAATCGCTACCCAGGATGGTTCTTGAACAATAATGCCCTTCCCGCGCACATAAATCAATGTATTAGCTGTTCCTAGATCGATCCCCAAATCGAGCGAGAACAAACCTAAAAGCCAGTTAAAAGGATTTGCAACCAAACAGGACTCCCGTGGTAAAAGGTATCGAATATTCTAACCACAAAATCGCGCAATATTATAACATGATACCACTTTTTACCACCCGTCCCGGGATGGGTTATGCTTACTCCTCCAGATAGAAATCCACCGACTTTCCCAGAACATGATTAAATGCCAGGCGCGCAATTTCAGCATAGGACGGATGCGCGTGGATGATCTCAGCCACATCCCTGATAGGAGTCTTCAATGCGATCATATTGGCAAATTCCTGGATGATCTCCGAGACATTGTGCCCGAGCGCCTGCGCCGCCAGCAGTTTTCCACCAGCTATCCAGAGTTTTACAAATCCATCCGTATATCCCTCGATATTCGCCCGTAAATTCACGGAGAAGGGGATCTTCTCCACCGTCACACCTTTCCTATCCTGGGGAACGGTTCCAACCGTTGCTACTTCCGGGATGGAATAGATCACTGCCGGGATGACACTGTAATCCATCCGTCGTTGTGGCTTCTTCTGCGCCATGACATTTTCCCCACAGATCACCCCCTGCTGAATACCAACATGAGCCAGGATGGATTTTCCGGTTGCATCCCCAATCGCCCATACATCAGGCTGGTTGGTCATCATATGATCATCGACCGTGATGCCCTTCTTGGTATATTCAACCCCCAGGTTATCCAATGCTTCATTGAGGATAACCGGCTTGCGACCGATAGCAACCAGCACCAGATCAGAGTCCACACTTTTTTCCTGACCATTTTTCCGATCACGCATTTTGATGGTCCCCTGATCGACCGAAAGCGCTTCATGCCCGGTGAAAATTTGGACACCTTTATCTTGTAAGATTGACGTGATAGTTTCCGAAATATCCTCGTCC
>JAAZOK010000128.1 GCA_012797815.1 Chloroflexota bacterium
GAGCCCATTGCCTCACGGAAGATCAAGTAAACCGGGGTGAGTGAAGTCCCCAAAGGTCCACCCTGGGTCGCCAGATAGACCTGGTCAAATACCTGCAGGGTACCGATGGTACCCAACACCACAACGAGCAAAATGATTGGTTTCAAAAGGGGTAAGGTGATCTTGGTGAATTGCTGCCAACTGCTGGCACCATCGATGGCAGCCGCCTCATATAGAACCGGGTTGATATCCTGCAATCCAGCCAAAAACATGATCATGAAAGTCGGTGCGGTAGTGAAAATATTCTGAAACATGATCGCCATCCAGGCTATGCTGGGTCCTCTGAGGTACCACTGCGCTGATTTGATCTCAAATCCGAACAATTGAAATAAACCACGCGGGTCACCCAACCAATTGATGGGGTCATACTCCACGCCAAAGGGAGCCAGCACCCTGGCAATAAAGCCATTCAAAAAACCACCTTTCAAATAAAGCCATACAAATATCAAAGTGATCACCACTGAAGAGGTTACACTGGGAGCATAGAAGATCGTGCGGAAGAAATTCCGCATCCGGATGCGCGAATTCAGCAGAACAGCCAGCGCAATCGCCAGGGCTGTTTGCAACGGGACAACGATCAAGGTATACCAACCAACGTTATATAATGCCTGGAGAAAATCCTTTTGGGTCGCATCCACAAACCCCATAAAAGCTTTCTTGTAGTTATCCAAACCGATCCAAACCGGCTCGGTGAAAATATCATATTTATTAAATGAAATATATAAAGCAAATAAGATCACCCCCACCGTGAAAAGAGCAGTTACGATAATATAGGGCGCCAAGAAGGAATACGCAGCCAGCATTGTGCTTCTTTTTTTTCTATTTGACCAAACCCGGTAGACATTGATGGCGGCGATAATTCCGATGATAGCTGCCCCAACCCCGACTGCCACCAGAAAAGGTATCGCCGTCCGTTTCACTTCTGCCAGATATGTCGCCATGCTTTCCATGACTTTTGGACCACCCTTTGTAGGCGCGTTTAACACAGCGACGATCATCACTAAAGCTACCACAGCAATAAACGCAAGAATACCCGCCATGATTCTTCCGCTTTTTTTAGAGGTTTCCATATCAGATCGCATGATGACACACTCCTCTCGTCGCAAACAGATACGTTATAATGAAATTAGGTGATCTGGCGGGTACTTTAGAGTACCCGTCAGATCCAGGTGAAGAATTGGTTTACTGACCGCTTAAAGCAGTCACTGCTTCAGCTTGCGCCTGCGCGAAAGCTTCATCCACGGTTTGATCCCCCAGCCAAATACGTTCCAGCGCCTTTGAAACAGCATCGTTCACTTTGCTGGTATAAGGTCCCCAATAGGCGACCAGTGTATCGGGTAAGAGCCCGCCTTCGGCGATAGCCTTATCATTGACATTGCCGATCAGGTCGATCTGTTCAGGGTGAGTGCTATAGGCAAAGCCTGTCTTGACGATCTCGCCCTGGTTTTCGCTTCCGGTAACGTAGATCGCAAATGCGGCAGCAGCCATGGGGTATTGGGTGGCAGCATTCACACCGATGCCGTTGGTGAAGATCACGTCCGCGCGGGTCACCGGTCCACTGGGTACCAGAGCTGTCTTCCAGACCACCTCTGGGTAATCCAGATTCATGGAATTCACCATCCAGCCGCCTTCCAAAGTCATGGCAACCAGTTCCTTGCCAATCGCTTCACCGCACCAGCTGGCGCTGATGTCGGCAGGGCGAACCAGACTGCCTTCGTTGAACATATCGGTTACAAAGGTAGCCATTTCCTTGATTTCGGCTGTATCCAATGTGGCAGTTGTGTAATCATCCGAAGCATATTTTCCACCGTTGGAGAACGCAAACGGGGCAAAGCGCGCCCAGTCAGAGCCCATGCAGTATCCGGCATAATTGCCCTTTTCGGCAATGGCAACGGCTGCCGCACGCATGTCATCCCATGTCCAGTCCGAGGTCGGCTCTGCAATACCTGCATCAGCAAACGCTTCGGGAATATAGACCAAGCCTAATGTGCTCCAGTCTTTGGGTAAAGCATAGGTCTTTCCATCCAGTGTGAAGATAGTTAACAACGAGGGAATGAAATCATCACGACTCACGCCAGCTTCAGCCATCACATCATCCAATGCCATCAATTGACCAGAAGAGGCAAACGCGGTCATCAATTGGTCATCAACATAGAAGACATCGGGAGCGGTGCCGCCAGCCATCTGCGCCTTCAGCTTATCCTGAAAGTTATCGGGGATGGGTTGATATTCCACGGTAACCGATGGACAAACCGCCTTGAAGCGTTCAATCGAATCTTTGTAGATCTGCTGTTCTGAATCATCTCCCCATCCTGAGAAGACAATGGTAGCCCCTTCTTCCACAGGCAGAGGACAGGTATCTTCAACGGTTCCGGTATCAGCTTCCATAGCGGTTTCTGTTGTTGGTTCACTTCCTGTTTCTGTGCTGGTCGCACCAGTGCCACATGCGGTCAAGATCATGGCACCCACGACCAAACAGCTAAGAATTACGAGCATCTTGCTTTTCATTTATCTCTCCTTTTGAATGTTTGCAAATTTCTTATTTAACTTCATCCCAACCACATTTTTTTGATCCATTCACCTCCTTTCAAAGTGCTTTTTTTCATAGTTCCGAATATTCCTGTCCAATCTTTCCATCTACAGATTGTTTTTTGCTTTTTCGCGTAATAATTGCATGAATTTTTCCCAATCAAGTCCCGCAAAACCATCCATCACCACATCGGCACCATCCAATCGCTCCTGTGGTCCAATACCTACTGCCCAGAAATTACCATCCAGAGCAGCCTTAATACCAGCTTGGGCATCTTCAAAGACAACACATTCGGCCGGCGTTACATGCAATTGTTGTGCAGCATGGATAAAGAGATCAGGAGCAGGTTTTACACGGGTGACACTCAATCCATCCGACACGGCGTCAAAAAAGTCTGTGATTTTTAGCTTTTCAAGTACCAGGCGTGTATTCTTACTGGCAGAACCGATGGCAAGCTTGATTCCCTGCTGCCTGGCATCTTTGATAAAATCCAGTACTCCCGGCAAAAGGTTATCTTCGTTCAAATGCTCAAGGTATTCCAAATAATAGTTGTTCTTCCGTTCCATCAGAATCTGCAGTCGTTCATCTGGAAGGGATCGTCCATCCAATATTTTTTGCAGCGACTCATAGCGCGAAACCCCTCGCAGGGCATCGTTCTTACTGCGGTCGAAAGGAATTCCTTCCTCATCTGCCAAACGTTTCCATGCCAGATAATGAAATTCGGAGGTGTCGGTGATCACACCGTCCAGATCAAAGATCGCGGCAGAAACCACCGGCGCTGAGAGTGATCTTTGGACAGAACTTCCATTTCCCTTTCGCAGCGGATACACGATACCTGTGGATCCTGCGCGCAAGTCAAATTCAAATTTCTGCCCCCGATATCGGATGTTAAATTTAAGACGATTCCACAGAGGGGGAAGGTGGGGAGTTGCAACCGGTCCCGTGCTTGTAAACTGCAATCCGCCAAACCCAAATACACAAGCCTGCCACAGACCACCATGTGTGGCGGCGTGAATACCTCCTGCTGCATTCCCGCGCTTATCTTCCAGATCTGTGCCAGCCGCCAGCGTGAACAGACGGTAAGCTTCTTCAATATCCCCTACCCGGGTAGCCATGATGGCTTGAATGGCGGGGCCTAACGAAGAACCATAGGTGAGATCAGTATGATGGGCATAATATTCCCAGTTTGCCTTCAGGACCTTTTCATCATATTCACCGTTGAGAAGATAAAGCAACATCAGCACATCCGGTTGCTTGATCACTTGTACTTTCTGTGCACCTTCAATTCCCAGCATCGCTTGAACGGAGCGCGTGCGTGGTTCCAGCGCCGAAAGATCCAGTGGTTGCAATTTGTAATATCCTGAAAATTGTTCAAACAAGCCGCTTTCTTCATCGAATCCTGTATACATATGCGCAATAATATTGCGCCAGGCTGCCAGGCGATCTGAAGTGAGATCCAGCTTCTTTTGCAGTGATGCGGCTTTTTCAGGCGCGGCGGTCTTCAGCCACGCGAGTATTTGCAACGCTTTTTCCAGATTCCAGCGCACCAGTGTATTGGTATAGGCATTGTTATTCACATGGTCATGGTTTTCATCCGGACCGATCACATCGTTGATCTCAAAGCGGTTTAATCCCTCATTCCACTCCACCCGGCTGCCCCAGAAGCGTGCCGCATCCAAAACGATCTCGGCACCGTAGTTGATCATAAAATCATCATCCGCGGTAACCTGCCAGTACTGGTAAATGGCAAATACCACGTCTACCGTGATATGCAGTTCAATGTCGCCACACCAAATATGTACCAACCCCCCATCCGGGAGCATTGCCCAACGCGGCGTGGTTTCTTCACCACTTGCAGCACTCTCCCAGGCATAACAAGCACCCTCATAGCCCTTTTCTTGCGCTTTCTTGCGCGCACCTGTCAGGGTATGATAGCGATAGCGCAACAAATTGCTGGCAATTTCGGGGTATGTGAAGGTAAAGAAGGGCAAAATGAAAATTTCCGTATCCCAGAAAGTGTGCCCGCGATATCCGAAACCACTCAACGATTTGGCAGCAATGCTGACACGATCATCATGGCGTGGTGCCGCGATCAATAATTGGAACAAGCTGTAGCGCATGGCACGCTCAGCAGCGTCATCCCCTTCAATGACGACATTACATTCGTGCCATTCTTTTTCCCACATGCTGCGATGTTCTTCCCACAAACCCTCATATCCCTTGGTTTGTGCCAGATTTAAAGCTTCAAGCGCAGAATGTTTAAAGCGGTTCGTATCACGGCTGGTGAAGACAGACACCAGTTTCTCAATACATAACGACTGACCTGCCTGAAGGTGCGTTTGCAATATTTTCTCGGGCGCCCCACTGCTATCCCAAAACTCCTCCTGCGCGGGCACGTCCCCAACCAATTTCAGATGAAAAGCTTCACACAGTGATATTTTGGTCTTCTTGGTTCGCAAACCAAGATAAACGATGTTCTCCTTCGTCTTTCCCTGTTCCTGCCAATTCCAATGGGTCCAGCCGTTGTTTTCAACATGCCCGTTTAAACCGGCCCGGATCTCAAGCGGTCCACTATAATCCACCGAAGTGATACGGCAGCGCACCGCCAGCAGATGTTCATCAGCCAGGCTGGCAAACCGTTCAAACTCAAAGTGCAACGTATTCCCGCTTGGAGAAAGCCAGGTCACTCGGCGGTGTAGCGTAGCAGTTCGTAAATCTAATTCCTGTTTGTATGAGAGTATTTTCCCCTCGTCCATGCGGAAAACATGCTCATTCATATAAATGCGCAAGTCAAGCCAGTTGGGCGTGTTCGCCAGTTCTGTGAAATCGATCGGCACATCGTCAAAAACACCATGTAACAGGGTAGCGGCAATTTCGCCCGGAAAGCCTTCCTCAAATGTTCCACGGGTTCCAAGATACCCGTTTCCAATCGTAAAAACGGTCTCCTTTGCGTTCATCGTGCTTTCATCAAAGCTATCTTCAGAAATGATCCAGTTATCCATTACCCATCCTGCCGTGTAACATGATTGTGCTTGATTTCAATAATGACTCCTTCATCTGCTCTCAGATCAAGAGTGTTCTTCCCGAAAACCGCGGCGGCATCCAGGTAAGTTGATAAAAGCAACTTACCTCCCGTCCATCCCGGTATTCTCAATTTCTGATGTTCATGTGAAAAATTCAAGGCGATCAGATATTGTTCGCCAGCCTGGCTGCGTTCAAAAACATAGCAATCCGAAGATTCAACTGCAACGGACGTATAGGAACCGCTGTGCAGAGCAGGGCGCTGTTTTCGCAGGTGCAGCAATCTTCGATACAGGGTGAGCATAGAGGTTGGATCTCGATCTTCCACTGCCACATTTTTGCTTTGGTAGCCGGGCGTCAATGGCAACCATGGTTGAGCGGAAGAAAAACCGGCATTGTGCCCATCCGTCCACTGCATCGGAGTACGGCTTAAATCGCGACTGTAGGATATTCCTAAGCGGAAACCTTGCGGATCCTGCATTTGATCCTGAGAGATGACACCGTTTTCCATCCCTAATTCTTCACCGCAATACAGAGTGGGCGTCCCGCGTAAGGTCAACAGCAGCATAGCAGCCACCCGCGCCTGTTCATCGCCGACCCTGGAAATCAGACGGGGCGAATCATGGTTATTGAGCACATAATTTGGCCAGGCGAAATCAGGCAGCGCTTGTTCCATTTCGTCCACCGACTCTCGAATCGCGCCGGCATCCCAGGGAACTTTCATCAGACGGAAATTGAAGGGTAGATGCAATTCATCTCCCCGGCTGCCATAATACTTGATCCAACGGGGTAATTCATACCAAACCTCACCGATCCCGCACCGTTCCGGGTATTCATCCAGCAAGCTGCGAAAATCACGGATGAGCGCATGTACCTCATCAAGGTCCTGGTCATGAACGTGCAGTTGTTGATAATATGGACCGTCAGGGTTGGCAGGATCAAGATCGTCTTTCAACACCGGGTTATCACGCAGCTCGGGATCCTTGAGGATCATTCCCACCACGTCCATGCGAAATCCATCCACCCCGTGCTCCAGCCAGAATCGCAAAACATCCAGCATAGCTTTTTTTACTTGCGGGTTGCGCCAGTTCAGATCGGGTTGTTCCTTGAGAAAAGTATGCAGATAATATTGTGCAGAAACCTCATCCCATTCCCAGGCAGGTCCACCGAAAGCGGAGCCCCAATTGTTGGGCAGCGAACCATCCGCTTTGGCATCCCGCCAGATATACCAATCTCGTTTTGGATTTGTTCGACTGGACCGGGATTCTACGAACCAGGGATGTAGATCAGATGTGTGGTTTGGAACAAAATCAAGAATGACCTTGATAGTGCGGTGGTGCGCTTCAGCAACCAGCCGGTCGAAGACATCGAGATCGCCAAATAAGGGATGAATGTTGCAGTAATCCGAGACATCATAACCAAAGTCAGCCATTGGCGATGGAAAGATCGGGCTTAGCCAGATGGCATCAATTCCCAGCGATCGTTCGGACCCGTCATTGAGGTAATCCAGTTTTTGAATCACCCCCTCCAGATCACCGATGCCATCAGCATTACTATCCGAAAAACTGCGCGGATAGATCTGATAGATCACCCCTTTCTCCCACCATGGTACTGTTTTCCTTGCTGCAGGCTTCTGCATCATTTCCTCTAGGTCTTTTCGCTATAAAAAGAAAAAGTCACCCATGCAACGTAAAATCCATTAGTTCATCGATAGTACAGGTCGCCAGACCGATCACATGGTCAGCGCCCCCATAATAGACATATACTTTGCCATCCACCACCGGATTAGCTGTGGAAAATACTACCTTTGGCACATCCCCTTTCAACTCCCAGGATTCCGCAGGTTCGATCAAAAAACCTTTTGAGCGAGCCATGACTCGACCCGGGTCATCCAGATCCAACAAAAAGCTGCCCAGGCGATATACATTGTCATCGTCACAGCCATGATAGATGCATAACCAACCCTGCTCCGTTTCGATGGGCGGACCACCTGCACCAACCCTTTTACAATCCCAATTCCCGGGGCGCGGCATCACCAGTGACTGAAAGTCTGTCCAATTTTCAAAGTCTTCGCTGAATGCCAGCCCGATATCGGGGACACGACGGTGGAAAGTGACATAGCGTCCATTAATCTTTTGGGGGAAAAGGACATGGTCCTTATTGTCTTCACCTGTTACCAAAGGACCAATACGTTTCCAGGTTATCAGGTTGCGACTCTCGGCAAAATAAGGCGTGATACCTTGAGGAGAATATGCCGTATACGCCATGATGAAACGTCTTTCATCCGCCAGGTAAGTAACTCGGGGATCTTCCACTCCCAGGCTATCCCGCTCATCGCAGGGTGCCAGCACCGGCTGCTGTAATCTGTTGAAATGTACACCGTCCCTGCTGACGGCATATCCGATAGAACTTACCCGATCCTTTCCTTGAGCCCGGTATAACATATGGAAAAGTTCATTCTCATAGACCACGGCGCAGTTAAATACATTCAAGGCTTCCCAGGCATTGGCGGGGTTGGGTCTGAGGAGGGGGTTCTCGAGGGTGCGCTTCAATATCATGTCGCACCCCCCAAACACTGGACTCTGTCCCGATTTTCTGCAAGGCACAAATCGATGATGTCGACCAGGGAAGCAGAAGCCAGACAGATCACCTGGTCAGCCGCTCCATAATAAACCTTTAGTTCACCGCTATCTTCCAGGATTGCTCCACAGGTAAAAACCACATTGCTCACATTCCCTTGGAAATCTTCCGGGGCGATGGGAGAAAGGATCGCCTGGTCGGCACGACCAAGCACCTGCCAGGGTCGTTCAAGATCAAGCAACACCGCCCCTAAGCGGTAAATGCTGCCCGAAGAGGTGGGGCGCACGCCATGATAGATTACCAACCAGCCCTGTGGTGTCTTGATGGGCGGTGAACCGGCACCGATCTTCTGGCAATCCCACTTGCGCGAGCGTGGTCGCATCACCGGATGGGGATCACCCCAATACACCAGGTCGGGCGAAAAACTGATCCACATATCGCCCCGTTGCGAGGTTTGGGTCATCGGACGATCAAGTTTTGCATATCGTCCTCCGATTTTCTCGGGGAAAAGGACCACATCTTTATTCTCCGGAAGCCCCAACACCGCTACACGTTCGAAGGTTTTGAAATCATCGGTTCGAGCCACAAAACTAATGCAATCATACGAAGAAAAACCCACATAGGTGATATAGAAGGATCCATCCAATGGTGTTATGCGCGGATCTTCAAGGCTGCAATCTTCCAATAAAGCAAAAATCCCATCTTGGGCAGGCAGCAGAGCCGGTTGGGGATCAGGCTTGAAGTTGAACCCATCCTCACTGCGGGCTGTCCATAGAAAAGAAGATCCCCCCAGATCTTCCACGCGGGTCAGCAAAACATACTGGTCCTTGAATTTAACGACCCCCGCGTTGAAAACCGAGTTGACGGGAACAGGAAATGCCGCCGCGGTTAAAATAGGATTCTTGGTATGCCTTCGAAGCAGGTGTGATTCGATCATTAAATTCTCTTCATTGATTATTGGTGTTCTTACAGCCACATGATTCGCGTAAGATCAGTTCGGTCGCCACAAGCGATTTGGTCGGTGGTAGATCAGGCTGCCGGATGCTGTTCAGGAGGCTCTGCGCTGCCAGATAGCCCATACGTTGCATGAAAATCTTCACGGTGCTCAAGGATGGCTGGTTGGCTGCCGCCCAGCTAATATCATCAAAACCAATTACCGCCAGATCACGCGGTGTTGACCGTCCCAGCTTGGCAGCCGCCCGAATGGCGCCGATCGCTACCGAATCATTCACCCCGTAAATGGCACTTAGTTGTGGCCAATGCTCCAATGCTTGACCTACCATCCGTTCCCCACTGGCAATGGTTGTTTCCTCCGCATGCACCACATGGCTTTCAAGCCCGAACTCTTGCATGGCTCTTTCATATCCTTTTAATCGTTCACGGTTGCTGATCCACTCCGCGGGACCCGACAAAAACGCGATATTCTTGTGACCATGCGCTTCGATCAAGTGGCGAACCCCTGAATATGCCCCCCCTTCATCATCCGTCAAGACGCAATTCACCGGGTATTGAGAAAGAGAATTGTCCACCAACACGAATGGTATTCCACTGCTGGCAATGCTCATAATGGAGGAAGCCTGGATAAAAGGTCCCGCCAGGATCAAGCCGTCCACCAATTTCTGATTGATGATCGCGAGATTTTGAGGTTGTTTTTCTTTTTCGTCAATCTGGGTGAACAGGATATGGTAATTGTTTTCAGTCAGATAATCCTCGGCACCGGATAGGACAAGCGGATAAAAGGGATCATCGGAAAAAGCGTATTTTTCTTTATGAACAACAAAACCGATCGTCTGGGATTTTGAGGTAGCCAGTCCCCGCGCTAAATGATTGGGGTGGTAATTGGCATCTGCTGCCACTTTGATCACTTTTTCGCGCACTTCCGGGCTCACACCCGGTTGATCATTCAATACGCGCGACACAGTTGCCGTCGATACCCCTGTTTGTTTTGCGATCTCTTTTAAATCCATTTTGTCTACCTTACGTAAATTTTATGTAAACGCTTACGTTAATAGTACGTTATTTAACGATGAATGTCAATAACGCAAATTCAGCTGTCAAGATCCATATTCATTAAATGACGGGGATTCACTTTCATTTTCGGTGTGCTATACTGAAAACGAAAGGGCGCAATCCCTTGCGAATAAGTCACCTGGTTTGCCGACCGGTAAGGTGGCTTATTCATTTAAATCCCATTTTTTATGTTTTCTCTCCTTTCTTCGAACGCGGTTGGCTTGATTGGCGGATGATCAGTTTGGGAGGAATTAAAGAACAAATGGGGTCCGGCAACTTCCCCTCATCCAATTGGTATACCAGCATTTCAATCACTTTTTCCCCGATGTCCCAGATGGGCTGCTGGACTGTCGTCAATGAGGGTCGCAGGTATTGCACAATGGGGTTATCATCAAATCCGGTCACTGCCACTGCTTCGCCGGGGAGTATGTCGTGTTTTTGCAAAGCCGCCATAGCACCCATTGCCATATAATCATTCAACGCCACTATTGCATCCGGTTTTATGGCTGCGGGCAGTTGCAACAACTCTTCACATGCTCGATAGCCGAATTCATAATTTCCCCCACCGCGTATGATCCATTGATCTGCGACCGCCAGCCCACACTCATCCATCGCCCGGAAATAACCCGCCATACGATTGTTGCCCACACGCGAATCTTCCGGCCAGGCAAGCGCGGCTATCTTCCTGCGCCCACCCTCGAAAAGATGCACCACGGATTGATACACACCCAACCC
>JAAZOK010000058.1 GCA_012797815.1 Chloroflexota bacterium
ATCATCACCCATTGGAGCGGTTCATTCCACCCGCGCCACCGGCTGGTGCATGATTGTGTGCTGGAGGGGCTGGCAGGCGCGCAACGAAACGGGCACAACACGGCAAGCCTGTATTTCGGCGAGAACATGGAAGACCTGGATGGTTTTGTTCCCATGCTGTATATGGATGTTTCCGAGGTGTACGATGCGTGGTGGGATGCCCTGGAAAGCTACGAGCTGTTTCGTGATTCTCCCAACGGGTTCCCTTACCGCTCGTTTTATTCCGCCAATTCGAAGGTGCGCGGCTTGGAAAGCGGCTGTGCTTATTCGAAATGCTTGATGCTCCAAAAATCAAAGACAACAGATCTTATTTCCAACCCTCTGCCCATTACCGGGTAATGCTGCTACAGAAAGGTGTGTGACAATGCAAAACAAACAAATTGCGACCGACCTCATCGAAATGTTGGGAGGAAAAGACAATATTGAGCGAGTGGAGTGCTGTATGACGCGGGTGAGGGTGGCGATCAAGGACGCGACCAAATCCGATGAGAAAAAGATCAGGAGCCTGGAGGGTGTGTTCGGGATTCTGGGGAAGGCGAATGATCTGCAGATCGTGTTCGGACCGGGGGATGCACAGGAGATCGTGCAATTCATGGAAAATATCCTGAGTAATTAGCTGACCACAATCATGGAAGAGGAGGTGCTTATCGAATCTTGTGCTGTCTGTCTTTATCAAAATAAAAAGGAGTAGAAAATATGACTGAAAGTAAGAAGAATGTCTGGAAAAACATTCTGAACGCATTAAGCGAAATTTTCACGCCAATCATCCCGGCTCTGATCGGGGGCGGTCTGGTAGCAGGAATTGGCAAGATGCTGCAAAGCTTTGGCGTGGATCCTGAATTGAATTGGATGAAAGCTCTTATTGCCATAGGGTTCGCCGCTTATACGTATATCAATATCCTGGTTGCAATGAACGCTGCAAAACACATCGGCGGTTCTCCCGCTCTGGGGGCTGTGGCAGGCATGATCACCGTCAATCCGGCTCTCTCCGGAATGGGATTGGTGCCGGGCAGAGGTGGTGTATTCTGAGCTATTCTGGCCGGTTTATTGATCGCGGTCATCGAAAAGAAGGTCAGAGAAATATCCCCCAAGGCGCTCAAAGTTCATCTACCCCCCTTTGCAGCGGTGCTGCTGGCGGGCGTGATCATCCTGTATGTGATCCAGCCTGCGACCGGATGGTTGAGCACGGTACTGACCAATTTCATCCTGTTTGTCCTGAGCAAGGGTGGCGCTGTGGCAGGTTCTGTCATCGCTGCTTTGTATCTACCGCTGGTGATGACCGGTCTGCACCACGGGCTTACCCCCATCCACCTGCAACTGATCGAAGAAGTCGGATACTCGACTTTACAGACCCTGAACAGCATGGCTGGCGCCGGTCAGGTGGGCGCTGCACTGGCGTTACTGATCAAATTCCGCAATGACGAGAATTTCAAAGCGACCATCAACGGTGCTTTGCCGGTGGGAATTTTGGGCATCGGAGAACCACTGATCTACGGCGTCACGCTGCCGCTCTTCACCCCCTTCCTCACCTCTTGTTTGGGCGCGGCGGCGGGTGGTGCAGTGGTGGGCTTGCTGGGCTTCGGCGCCCGCGCAGTATACGTTTCGGGCATCCTTGCCATCGCAACCAACTCGAACGTGCTGTATTACATTATCAGTTATGGAACGGCGGTTTTGGGCGGGTTCTTGTTCACATCCCTGCTTAAACTTCCGGCGAAAAAAGTAGAAGAATAATTCATCTAAGGACAGAGCCTGGACTGATCGGATCGTTGTTTACGGCAAATCGCTTCGATTAGCTCCAGACTCTGTAATAAATCAGTATAACATAATCGATTATCAGATGAAGATACTATGAAATCTACCATGCACAAGACCGGATTGGGAGTTTCCGTTTACTTGAAAGACTATCTGGAGGATGCTTTTGCCTGTGAGCAATACCTGGCTGGGGCGGCAAAACTCGGTTTCAGCGAGGTGTTCACGTCGATCCATTTGCCCGAAGACGACTTCATGGAAGTAAGCGGAGCGGTTAAAGAATTCTCAAAGATCGTTTCGAAAAATACGATGAACCTGGCAGTTGACTGTTCATTTCATGAATTCGAAAAGATAAAAAACGACTCCCGTCTGGAAAATAATATGCGGGACTCACACATTGCTTATTTACGCCTGGATTTCGGGTTCCGGCCGCAGGACATTCAATACATTACCCGGGAATTAGCCATTCGTGGCTTGATGTTGAATGCCTCCACCATGCGGCGGGAAGAAATTGAAGAGATCGTGTCGACGCTGGACAGCCTTACCGAAAAACCGGTGGTCAAAGCATGTCATAACTTTTACCCCAGACCGGAGACCGGGTTGGGGCTGGATTATTTTATCGACCAATCCGGCTGTTTCAGAGAAATGGGGATGGCGGTGATCGCCTGTGTTCCTTCCCATCACAAGCCCAGAGGTCCCCTCTTTAGGGGATTGCCAACTCTCGAAGCCCATCGTGATAAACCGATGGGGTGGGCTGCCAGAGAGCTGATCGCCAGCGGGGTGGTGGATGAGATCCTGATCGGCGATCCTTTTGCATCTGCTCAAGAATTAGAAGATCTGCAGCAGGCTGTATCCTCTCCGGTGTTGGAGTTGACGGTCATCGAAGCGCCATCTCTCTCAGAGGTGGAGCGCAAGATCATGTATGGCGGTAACCACGTTGCGCGCCCCGATCTGTCCGATTGGGTGATCCGTTCCAACACCTCGCGCGAGATGGCGGGCAAAGGCGAAACGGTGGCTGCGAGAGAACCGCTGCCGCGCCTTCTCTATGCCATCACGATCGATAATGAAAAATACGGGCGCTATTCCGGGGAGTTGCAGATCGTGCGCCAGGCGCTTCCGGCAGATGAACGCGTCAACGTGGTGGGAAAGATCGCCCCGCAAGACACGGGCTTGCTGCGTTACATCGCCGCGGGCGCGGAATTTCGATTGCGAAAAAATGATGGCGCACCAGATTGAAATTTTCTCGCCGGCTTCGGGAAAGGCATTTCCTTTAGAAGAAGTTCCGGACGAGCTGTTTTCAGCCGGTTTGATGGGTCCGGGGCTGGCGATCATGTTGGACGGCAGCGACTGGAATATTTACGCCCCGCTGGATGCGGTGTGTTCGGCGGTTTTTCCAACCGGGCATGCAGTGGCGCTGAAGCATGCGGGCGGATTGGAGCTGTTGATCCACATCGGGATCGAGACCTTCAGAGCAGAAGGGGCATTCCAAAAGAATGTTGTTGAAGATCAGAAGGTTAGCAGAGGTCAGAAATTGATCGGCATCGATCCGGCTTTTTTCCCAGCACAAAATCCACTGGTCATTTTCACATTGATCAATGGAGTTCAATTCTCGTTTGAAACCCATCCTAAGGAAATGGTTTTAGCGGGAAAAACAACTTTATTCACTATCAGTTAAGGAGAATTCAATGTCAGCAGAAGCTTACATTCAAAATATTCAAAAGATCATCACCGATCTGGATGAGACCAGTATGGCAGAGATCAAAAAAACCGCGCGGGCTATGGCAAATTCGATCAAAGCGGGCAGGGCTGTGTATTACTACGGCTCCGGTCATTCCGCACTGCCCGTTCTGGATGTTTTTCCCCGCTATGGTTCTTTTTTGGGAATTCAACCCATCCATGACCCCCGGCTGACCTGGAGCAATGTGATGGGACCGGGTGGCACCCCCGAGCTGTTGTGGCTGGAACGACAAGAGGGTTATGTGGCGAACGTATTGCGTTCGTATGAAATCACCCCGCAGGATACCATGGTCATCTTTTCGCACGGCGGGCTGAACGCAGCCGCCATCGAAGCGGCGTTGATCGGCAAAGAACATGGGGCGAGCGTGGCAGCAGTGACGTCGATGCAGAATTACCGCATCAACCCGGCCCATCATTCCTCGGGGAAAAAACTGGCGGATGTGGCAGATTTTGCCATCGATAACGGCGCCCCTCCCGAAGATGCCATTGTGCACATAGAAAACTGGGCAGAGCCGGTGGCGGCTGCCTCGACCGTGATGGTGGTCGTGATCTCGATGACCCTGATCGCAGAAACTGCCAGCATCCTGGCGAGCGAAGGGGAGTATCGACCAACCTTTGCTTCTCCCAATGTGGTAACCGATCCGGACCATGATTATAAGGTTTATGAGAAATATAAGCTCTTTCATAAACAGATCATCGGATACTAGAGCCACCGGCAGTGCACCCACTTCAGGAGAATGGTAATATGCCGGAATTGGCTTACTTCGATGCGTTAATGCCCATCTTGCAAAAGGCGATGAAAACACAGGCATCCAATATTGAGCTGCTTGCGCGTTGGATGGCAGAGTCGATCAGGGATGATCATCTGATATATGTGTTTGGAGCCGGACACGCCAGCATCCTGGCTGAAGAAATGTGCTACCGGGCGGGCAGCCTGGTTCCTACCAATGCCATTTTGCCGCCTGGTCTCACAGTGTCGACCCGCCCGCTCACGATGGAGACGGAATTGGAACGGTTAGCAGGGCTGGCGGAGATCATTTATAAAGCCAGCAAGATCCGGGAAGGGGACTTGCTGATCGTGCATTCCAATTCCGGTCGCAATACGGTAGCCATCGAGATGGCGGAGCTGGCACAAAAGAACGGGGTGCGGATTGCGGCGGTTACCAGCATCCAACACAGCAACAGTGTTCCTTCCCGCCATCCCGATGGAACGAAACTCATGGATGTGGCGGACCTGGTGATCGACAATTGCGGGATCCCGGGTGATGCGCTGGTTGGTTACGAAGATAGCGACCAGCGCTGCGGGGCGACTTCCACGGTGGTGGGTGCGGCGTTGATGAATGCCGCGATTTGCGAAGCGGTGCGAATTCTCATCGAGGAAGGGGTATGCCCGCCGGTGTTCCAGAGTGCGAACCTGGATGGCAGCGATTTGCATAATGCCGCATTGATGGAGCGGTATGCCGGACGTTTGTTGTACCTGTAAGAAGGTGTCCGGTGTGGCGGCAATGGAATACCTGATGGAACAATGAGGTAGGGCACGTTTCCAACCGTGCCGATTTCATATGTTGTCGTTTGGGAAGGGTTGGTGGTGGGAATGGAATGGTGGGGTAGGGCACGTTTCCAACCGTGCCGATTTCGCTGCAATGGAATGGTGGGGTAGGGCACGTTTCTATACGTGCCGATTTCATTTGTTGTGGTTTGGGAAGGTTGACGGCGGCAATGGAATGCCTGATGGAACAATGAGGTAGGGTACGTTTCCAACCGTGCCGATTTCATATGTTGCCGTTTGGGAAGAGGTTGGTGGCAGCAATGGAATGCTGCCCTGCAAAGAGATTTCGTTGCGACTTGTTGGTTGAGATGAAATGGATCAGGAGAGATCCTTCGCATGCGCTCAGGATGACGCATTGCAATGTTTGGGGATAATGGAAATGGTGGGTTCTCACCTCTCCCCAATCCTATTATGGCGGGAATGGAATCCCGCCTTACAGGGATGAATGATGAAATGTCGCCCTGTGACAGCGGACTTTAAGAAAAAAAGCATATTGACAAATGATCTTTAATTGTATACAGTATACTGTATACAATTATGAATAACAAATTACCCACAATCAAACGCAAGAATTATTCCCAGCAGGCTTTCGATATCATCTCCACTGCCATCATGCGCGGTGAATTCAAGCTGGGAGAAAAACTGGTCGAGGAGAGGGTCGCACAGCAATTGAACATCAGCCGTGTGCCGGTGCGCGAAGCTTTTCACGACCTTGAAAAGTTCGGGCTGGTGGTGATGAAGCCCAATAACGGCGCCTGGGTGATCTCCCCTTCAGTGGATGATATCGCGGAGGTGTTCGATATCCGTGCTTTGAACCAGCCCTATGCCCTGGCATTATGCTACCAAACTGCCCGGCAGAAGACCATCCGCGAGCTGGAACAGCAAGCGGCGGTGTTCAACGAAATGCTTGCCGGCCATGCCGATATCTATGATCTGGTCAACCAGGATTTCAAATTTGACGAGATCATCTTTTCCAACTGCGGGAACAAGAAGCTCAAAGAGATCTGGGCACTGCTGGTCCCCATTTTGAAAATCGGTTTCTTCCATAACCCTTATTTCAAAGAGATCAACAGTTTCGAAAATAGCTATTCCCATGAAGATATTATCCGTGCCTTCAAAGATGCGCGGATCGAGGACGCAAAAAAACTTTTGATCGACCATATTCATAGTTCAAAAAAGCTGATCTGTGAATCGTTCACGAAAGGAGGCAATCAGGAATAAGAGTGCCATAGCTAGTTTTATTTATTAACTGTATTTTTATTGAATGAGAAGGAGTATAAAATGGAAAAAGAAGCAACAAAAAAATCTTTTGGAGAAAAACTTAAAGAGCACTTCACGACCACAACGCTGGTCCTGATCCCCATCTGCGCGGGTATCAACCTTATTGGTGGCTGGCTGGCAAGCGCATTGAAATTACCGGTTTTCCTGGATATGATCGGCACCATTGTCGCTGCTGCGATCGGCGGACCATGGGTGGCTGCGGTGGTGGGGCTGTTGACCAATGTTTTCCTGGCGATCGTTGCCAACCCCGTCTACCTGCCCTATGCTCTGGTCAGCATTAGTGTTGGTCTTCTCACCGGCTACATGGTCAAGAAGGGCTTCTTCAAGAGCTTCGGCGGTTATGTGATCACCTGGTTGGTAAACACACTGCTCTCCGTGATCATCGCTTCTGCCATCACCATCCTGGTCTTTGGTGGTGCGACCGGCGCGACCGGTACTTCAGCCTTCACAGCTTATCTGGTCGCAACCGGAGAGAAGATCGTTTCCTCTGTCATCAAATCTCAATTTATTTTCACGCTGCTCGATCGCGCCATCGCGTATTTTGTCGCCTTTATCGTGCTCAGCAGGATCCCCAAAAAGTTTATCAGTAAGGTTGTATCAGACACCAAATAACGCTTTACAGTCTATACAGGATGAGGTAGCTCGCTACCTCATCCGCGTATATATAAAGGATATCTCATGGCAAGAAAATCTGTCTCTTCTTACATCAATATCGATTCGCCCATCGATCGATTGCACCCAATGACCAAGATCGTGGCGGTATTATGCTTTGGTGTCATCGGGTTTGCCGCTCCTACCACGCTGGCTCCCTATGTGATCCTTATAGGGTTGGTCTATATCTCTTACCTGGCGAAATTATCGAATAAATTCATGCGCTACGTTGTTCCCTTCGGCATACCGTTGTTGATCATGTTGTTGATCATTCACGGGTTGTTCAGCGCCAAGAATGTTACGACATTATATGATTTCGGTTTTGCAAAACTGGGATTGGAGGGTACCCTCTATGCGGTGAAGCAAGTCGGTTCGGTGCTGGTGTTTCTGGGCGCTTTTTACCTGCTTACCACCACCACCCATCCCGGCAAACTGGTCACCGCTTTTGTAGATTCGGGCATGAATCCCAAGATCGGCTATCTCTTACTGGCAACTTTTCAGATCTTTCCGCAGATGCAGCTGCGTCTTTCCACCATCCGGGAAGCACAGGTCGCGCGCGGATTGGAAGTAGAAGGCAACCTGCTGAAGCGCGCTTCCGCCTTCCTGCCTCTCATCGGTCCGTTGGTGATGAGTTCTTTGATGAGCGTTCAGGAACGCGGTATGACGCTGGAGACCAGGGGTTTTGGATCATCCAACAAAAATATCACGAGTTTTGTTGAAATTCGGGATACGCAGGCACAGAAGAACGCCAGAAAATGGTTCGTGATCGCAACCATTGTCATCGTGATCGGTTCGATCGTGTATCGGTTTATATAAGGAAGAAGCATGGATATAGAAAATATTGTTATCGATGTAAAAGATTTCAGCTTCTCCTATGCTATGTCAGATGGAGAAACACAGAAGAACGCCTTGAACAACGTTAATTTCAAGGTGTGTAAAGGGGAGTTCTTCTGTATCATCGGAGCCAATGAAGCGGGCAAATCCACGCTGTGTAACGCGCTGGTTGGTCTGATCCCGCATTTCTTCCAGGGCAATATGACCGGGGACATCGTGGTTCTGGGAGAGAATACCAAAGATGCCACCGTGGCAGACCTGGCTTCCAAGATCGGGTTGGTCTTTCAGGATCCCTTCAACCAGCTCACCTATACCACCACATCCGTGGCAGAGGAGCTGGCTTACGGGCTGGGAAACATCGGTGTTCCGCGCGCGGAAATGCACCGCCGGGTGAAGGAAGTGGCAAAGACCATGCGCATCGATCACCTGCTGCAGAAGAATCCGCTGGAACTCTCCGGTGGGCAGGTGCAGCGGGTGGCGCTCGGTTCGGTATTTGTCATGAATCCAGAGATCATCGTGCTGGATGAATGCACCGCCCAACTTGACCCCCTCGGGTCGAAGGAGATCTTCGATGTGGTGAAAGTGCTCAACGAGCGCGGGATCACGGTGGTCATGGCAGACAACGACATGGAACGGGTGGCGGAATACTCCGACCATGTTCTGGTGCTGCATGAGAACAAGCAGGTCACCTGGGGCGCGACCAGAGAAGTGTTCGCCGACCTGGATTTTTCATCTCTGAACTTGCGCCCCCCCGTGTATGTTTCCATCGTGGAAGAATACATCCGGCGCGGGTTGTGGAAAAAAGAAGTGGCGATCAAGGAAAAAGAGGTTATCACCATCTCAAGGGAGATATTAAACCAATGAAAATTCAATTTAGCGATCTGCATTTTTCTTATCCCTCCGGCGATGAGGCGCTGAAAGGTATCTCTCTGGAATTTTCCGGCACAGCACCGGTGGCGATCATCGGGCAGAATGGTTCGGGCAAGACGACCTTCGCCAAGCATTTCAACGGCATCCTGCGCCCTGGCAGTGGGAAACTGCTCATTGATGGGGAGGACATTCATGCCAGATCCACCGCAGAATGGTCTGCCAGGATCGGCTATGTTTTTCAAAACCCACAGGATCAGTTGTTCCTGGAGACGGTAAAAAAAGAGCTCGAGTTCGGTCCAAAAAAGATCAAGATGGAACCCGAGCGCATTGCTGAAAACGTGAAGTATGCAGCTCAACTTTGCAAGATGGATGACAAACTGGATATTCATCCTTTCGACCTCTCCCCTACCCAGCGCAAGTTCTGCACGATCGCTTCCATCGTCGCCATGGACCCCGAGGTCATTTTGCTGGACGAACCCACCGGCGGGCAGGATTATTACGGTACCCTGCTTCTGGAGGAGATCATCGAAAGCCTGCAAAAGAAAGGCAAATTGGTCATTACGATTTCTCACGATATGGATTTCGTCATCCGCAATTTTGAACGGGTGATCGCGCTTTGCGATGGAAAAGTGATCATCGATGCCGATGCGCGCACGGCATTTTCCAGAGTGGAAGAACTCGCCCGCACGTTCATCGAACCGCCACCAGTCACACGCATCGCGCAGGCACTGGATTTTGATGAGACCGTGGTCGATCTACAGCGTTTCTTTGTTTGTTTCGATAAAAAATTGAAAGGTGCAGCATGACAAAGATCATTAAACAAATTTATGGCATCAAGTCTGTGGCAGATGCAGAAGTGGTCACCGGATTGGGCGCCGACCATCTGGGCGTCGCTTATGGCGAGGTGGGGAAGACCCCCGGGTTCCTCGATTTTGAGCAGGCGCGGGAGATATTCGAAGCGGTTGGCAATCGCATCATCAAAGTGGGGTTGACGGTGGCGTTTGATCTGGAAGAGATCGTTGAAATGGTCAGCACGCTCATGCCCGACATCCTCCACCTCTCCGGGGATATTGCGAAATTCTCCGTTGAGAACGTGAAAAAATTGAAGGCGCGCGTGCCCGGTTTGAAGATCATGCAGGCTATTCCTGCCAACGATCCGGCGGTCTTCCAATATGTGAAGGAATATGAAGCGGTTTCGGATTATTTTTTGATCGACACCGTGGCACAGGGTATCGTCGGCATCGGCGCCAGTGGTTTAACCCATGACCTGCAGATCGACAAGAAGATCGTGGAATCCACCACAGTGCCCTGCATCATTGCCGGTGGGTTGGGCGCGGATAATGTAGCAGAGGCGATTCGTGTGGTCCACCCTTATGGAGTTGATTCCCTTACAAAAACGAATTTTGACCGGTCGACCGGACGAGTGGGAAAAGATCCCCTCAAGGTAAAAGCATTCATCGATGCGGTGCGCGAGGTCGAGAGCGAATGAGCGCCGGGGTGTGTGTGCTGGGCGATACCGCTGTGGACCTGATCGTGCGTTTGCCGGAAATACGGGCAGGCGAAAAGGTCATGCCGTACGAGCCCCGTCTGCACCCGGGTGGCAGCGGTGCCAATACGGCGGTAGCTCTGGCTCGTCTGGGCACTCCCACCTGTTTTATCGGTACGGTTGGTGAAGATCAGTACGGGCAGGTGGTGGTAGATGACTTCAAGAAAGAACAGGTGGATATCACCCAGCTCTTTATCGAAGCACAGCTGGCTACGGTGTGTGTGTTTGCATTTGTAGACGCGGATGGCGAACGCTTTTTGTGGGGCTGGCCGCGTGAAAAACAGGCTTACACAGCCATCGATTTTACCCGGCTCGATCTTGAACAAATCTGTCGGGCAGGCTGGTTGCATACCACCGGCTTGCTGCTGGCGAACGAATCCAGTGGGAGGGACGCTGTTTTACAGACTTTCGAATGGGCTCATAAAAACGGTGTCATTACTTCCTTTGATCTCAATCTGCGCAGCGGAGCCGGTGTGCTGGAAGAGACCTATCATGAGGTGGTGGATAAAACCATTTCGAATTCCGACTATGTGCTCGGCTCCGAGCAGGAATTCGCGATATTACATGAGAGTCATGATTGGCAAAACACGGTCGCCGACCTGGTGCGAGATGACAAGCACGTGGTGGTCAGACGGGGAAACCAGGGATCGATCCTGTTCGCCGGGGATGAGCGCAGCGAGGTTCCGGCTTTTAACGTCAAGGTGGTGGACACGGTTGGAGCAGGTGATGTTTTCGATGCAGGGTTTATCACCGCCTTACAGAGGGGACACGATGCTGCAACTGCTTTGCGATGGGGAAACGCGGTTGCCGCCTTTACGATCATGAAGGAGGGCGCCAGAACCAGCCCCAGCCTGGCACAGATGAAAACCTTTATCGAAGAACAAAAATTTAATATTAGGAGTACGAAGTGAAAAAATATATCATGGATTGTGATCCGGGTCATGATGATGCGATCGCTTTGATCCTGGCTGCCAGGCATCTGGACCTGCTGGGAATCACCACCGTGGGTGGGAACCAGACCATTGAAAAGGTCACCACCAATGCCCTCAAGGTTCTCGAAGTGATCGGGCGCACGGATATCCCGGTGCACCCCGGTTCGCAGCACCCCTGGATTCAGAAGCTGGAAACGGCTCCCCAGTTCCACGGCGCATCCGGCATGGACGGTCCACAGGTGCCCGTTCCAACCACCCAGCCACGCTCTACGCATGCTGCCCAGTTCATTGTGGATACTGCCAACCGGGCAGGGCGCATTTCGCTGATCGCCACCGGACCGCTCACGAACCTGGCGACGGCGTTACAACTTGATCCCATGCTGGCGGATAAAGTCGAAGAGATCTTTATTATGGGCGGTTCGGTCACCTTCGGGAACTGGACCCCTGCGGCGGAATTCAACATCTATGTCGACCCCGAAGCGGCTTATAAGGTTTTTAATGCGGGCATTCCCATGCGCATGTGCGGCTTGAACCTTACACGCCAGGCTTTTGTGGCTGATAAAGACCTGGAAATATTGAAGGGCATCAACAACCGCGTTGCGCTCTTCTGCCATGATCTGCTGCGCTTTTTCATCGATTCCTGCCGCAAGACCGCCTATATTCCGGGGGCAAATTTGCATGATGTTTGTGCGGTAGCATGGGCGGTCGACCCGGCTCTTATCAAAGCGGTCGATATGCATGTGCAGATCGAATTGCAGGGAAAATATACGCGTGGAATGACGGTTTGTGATTACCGCCACCTGCGTAATGAACTCCCCCGACAAGATATGGTCCATGAAGCGACAGCGCGTTTTCGCGGAGAGCAGCCCAACTGCGCCGTTGGGGTTGAACTGGCGGTGGAGTCGTTTTTCAGCCTCCTGTATGACACGATAAAGAGCTATTGATCTCTCCTGGCTGCGCTTATGAAAACTGCCGATAAAACATATCAGGGCTATATTGCCTTAATTCTATGGAGCACCGCTGCTGCTTTTATCCGTTCTCTCAGCGAACTGATCGGACCTTTTACGGCGGCTTTTTATGTTTACCTTCTGGGAGGGTTGCTGACCCTTATTTTTTCACCCCGGCAAGGGGAGCAGGGTGCCCTTGCCCGCCAGTTGGATCGCTCGACCATCCTGTGCGGGATCATGTACATTCTGTATGTCTTCGCCACGTTCTATTCGATCGGCATTTCCCAAACGCGGGTGATGAGCCTGGGCGTGACGGTCATTAAATCCCTGTGGCCGCTCTTCACTTTGATCCTGTCGATTCCCATCCTCCATGAAAAAAAGAAGGTGTCCACCTGGGGATTGTTGTTTTCCCTGGCTGGTATTTTGGTGGTGGTGCTGGGCAGTTCCAACGGGGAGGCGCTCACCCCTGCCACTTTTCGCATTGTCGATCTGTTCCCATTCTTCATTGGCCTTGTATCGGCGGTTTCGTGGGCGCTCTATTCCAATTTGCTGAAAAAGCGCACCATCGATGGCAAGATCATCGGTCTTTTCATGCTTATCTCGGGTCTCACCATGGGTCTGATCAGTCTGTTTGTCGCAGAGCCATCCAACTGGAGTCTCAACGTTGTCTTGCAAATCATTTATCGTGGCGTGGTTACCATATTCATCGCCAATGCGCTGTGGAACCAATCCGTCATCAAAGGGGATATTCAAAAAGTATCCATCGCTGCCAATTATCTGCCGATCATGTCGGCATTGACTTCCGCTTTGATCCTCAACGTAAAGCTGGATTTCAGTTTGCTGATCGGTGGAGCTTTGATCGTGATCGGCAATATCTTCCACAGGAAATAAGGCTGTGGAAAAAGAGAATGCGGATGGTGAAATGAGCGCTCCTAAAAAAATGAAAATATCCCATCACCGGCGTTGAACCGCCTGGAAGGAGGAAAGATGCCCTATGGTTATCATGGAAAGATCTTGCGGGTAGATCTCTCACGACAGACTTTCACAGTTGAGACCCCCCGCGAGGAATTCTACCGGCGTTATATGGGGGGAAGTGCCATGGGGCTTTATTATCTTCTGAAAAACACTCCGCGCGGTATCGATCCGCTCAGCCCCGCGAACACCCTCAGCTTTTTCACCAGCGTGCTCACCGGCGCCCCTATTTCCGGGCTTTCACGCATTACCGTTGCTGCTAAATCGCCCACCTCTCATCTGGTGGGAGATTCCCAATCCGGGGGTTTTTTCCCGGTCGAATTTAAATCCACCGGTTATGATGGCGTAGTGATCAGCGGAAGGGCGCACCAACCGGTTTATCTGTGGATCACCCCCGAGAAAACAGAGCTAAGGGATGCCAGCCATCTGGTGGGCAAGTTCACCGCCGAAGTGGAAGATATCATACGCGCAGAACTGGGGGATGAGCGCGTGCAGGTTGCCCAATGTGGTCCGGCGGCAGAAAAAGGGGTGCTGTTTGGCGCTGTTATCACCAGTTCCAACCGGGCAAACGGGCGGACGGGCATGGGAACCGTGATGGCTTCGAAGAATCTGCGCGCCGTGGTGGTGCGAGGCGATCGCAAACCCGCTTTGGCCTGCAGGGAGGATATCCTGCGTCTGGCTGGCGAGGGCGTGAAGCGTTTTCCGGATTCGGGTGTCTTTCTGATGGGGAAATATGGGACGGCTCGTGCGGTTGAATCCAAGAATACTATGGGTTATCTGCCTTCACACAACTGGTCGTCAGGGGTGATGCGGGCTGCCGAGCGCATTTCCGGGGAGACCATGGCAGAAACAGTATTAAAGAAAAGGGATACCTGCTATGGCTGTGTTGTGCGCTGCAAGCGGGTGGTTGAGATCCATGATGGCGGGTGGTCGGTTTCCCCTCGCTATGGAGGTCCTGAATTTGAGACCATCGCTGCGCTCGGTTCCTATTGTGATATCAGCGATCTGGCGGCGATCTGCTATGCCAATCAATTGTGCAACATGTACGGCATGGATACCATTTCATGCGGTGGCACTATCGCCTGGTTGATGGATTGTGTGGAACATGGTTATGTGGATGATGATTTTATCCCTGGAGTACCCTGCCGGTTTGGCAATGCACAGGCGATGGTGAGGTTGGTCGAGATGATCGGCAGAGGGGAAGGGATCGGTCGCGTTTTGGGAAAGGGCTCCGAACGGGCGGCGGATGAACTTCAGATCGGAAAAGAATTGCTGGTTTCTGTCAAGCACAACGAGTTCCCGGCACACATGCCGCAGGAAAAAAGAAGTTTGGGGTTGATCTATGCGGTAAATCCTTTCGGTGCCGACCATAATTCTTCAGAACACGATTATTCCTATATGAAAGAATCTGATGGGCTTACAGCGCTGGGATTGACGCATCCGCAACCCAACGATGCGATCAACCCGGAAAAGGTTGAATTCGCCCTGGTCACCCAGTATTTTTACAGCTTGCTGGATACCCTGAACTGTTGCAATTTCGTGTACGGTCCGGTGTGGCAGTTGTACCGACCGTGGGAACTGGTGGCTGTGGTGAAGGCGGTTACGGGTTGGACGTTGACGCTGCAGGACCTGCTGCTGGTCGGGCGTCGCAGGATGAACATGCTGCGGGCTTTCAATGCCCGCGAAGGCGTCGGAAAAGAAGCCGATGTCGTCCCGGTGAAGCTCAACCAGAAATTGACCGGCGGTCCTACGGATGGGTTGTCCATCCCGCCCGGAGAGCTGGAAGATGCGCTGCGGGAATATTACCAGCTGGCCGGTTGGGATGCGGAGGGAAGACCCACCGAGCATACGTTGCATGAATTGGAATTGGAGTGGGTCGGCTAGCGGCGGCAATGGAATGCTGCGCGTACGGTGGTGACGAAATGGTGAGGTAGGGCACGTTTCCAACCGTGCCGATTTCATATGTTGTCGTTCGGGAAGGTTGATGGCGGGAATGGAATCCCGCCCTACGATGGTAGTGAAATGGTGTGGTAGGGCACGTTTCCAAACGTGCCGTTTTCGCTGATCAAAAGATGTTTCCTCCCCACAGGAAATTACTGAATCCGGGAGCAGGATGGCGCCCTACCAGCCAGACTTGTGTTAGTCCCTGCTTTACTGCGGCACGTTCTAATTTTGCCTGATCGCTATCTACTGGATGGTATTTCACCTCCAATCCCACCGGTTTTTGATTCCCGCTTGTTAGGATAAAGTCGATCTCATAGGAGTTGCCCTTACTTAAATATGCTAGTTCTCCATAGTTGTGAAGCTGATTGAAGATAGCGTTTTCGAACAGTGCACCCTCTGCGAGCTGCCCCAAGATGCTGGCGATGCCGTTATCGCGAAAATATAGTTTTTTGCCCAATGCAGTTGAACGGTCTGCTCTTGCGTACGCGGGTAACTGGTGGATGATATAGGTTCTTTCCATGAATTCCAGGTATTCATTCAGGGTGGGGCGTGAGATGCCCACAATCTGTGAGAGTTTACTGAGGTCCAGCTTATTGCCGATGCGCATTGAGAGCAACCGCAGCAGATTTTGCAATTCGCCAATCTTGCGGAAATCGGCCATGGCTTGCACATCGATATTGATGTAAGACGAGAAGATGTCGAGCAAAATTTCTCGTTTTATTTCCGTCCTTGCTTCCAGCACCACATTGGGCAGACCGCCAAAATGGATGTATTCTTCATATAGTGATTGCAGCCGCTCGTATTCGTGCGCATCATAGCGCATTTCCTCCAGACTTGTCCTCTTCCGGTAGGGCATACCGCGAAAATCGAGGAACTCCCCAAAGCCCAGGGGAAACATTTCGTATACCACTTTACGACCTGCCATGGATTCGTTGAACAGGTTCTTCAAGTAGAAGGAACTGGAGCCTGTCAGCAGAAACTTAATACTGTACTTATCATATAGATATTTGACCACACTGGGTAGATTGGGCGCATACTGAATTTCGTCCAGGGCGATGATCATAGGTTCTTCTGGGTTTAATCCCATGTTCCGGAAGTAATCCATCACCCGTTCGTAATTGTTTTCTTCGAAAACTGCCCGCTGATCACGACGTTCGAGGTCCATCAGTAGTTTATTTGTCGAAGGAACTTGCTCCAATAGCCATTTGAGGGTGGTGGTCTTTCCCACACGGCGCATACCTGTTATGACCATGATACGCTGGTCGCTTAGCGCCTGGCTGAGAACGGGAAATATGGTCCGGTCAATGATCTTCATAAGGATATTTTACAAGAAATGCTATTTATTGTAAAGTACTATTTTACAATTCACCATTGTTATTGTAAAAAATGCATTATTGCGTTGAATGTGTGATGAAATGGTAGATTGGGATGTGGAAAGAAAACCAACGGATCATACCTTACAAGAACTGGAATTGGATTGATGAAATCTGATCGCATATAGGAAAGAATCCGTATATTCGCATTTGTAAGAATTAAACAACGGCTTGTTTAGTTTGTTGAGTGCAGGAATGAACCTGTCATCACTGCTTATTGAATGTTACTGATTTGTTCCCGGGAATGAACTCTGAAAATTTGTAAAACTGTCAAGTTTTGTCAACTTTTGTCAACTAAATTCTGTTGATCCTTATCTTCACGATCATTCAGTCCATTATATGGCTCTATACCCGCGAGTAGGGCACGTTTCTCATCCGTGCCGATTTCATATGTTGTCGTTCGGCAGTGTGGTAGGGCACGTTTCCATACGTGCCGATTTCATATGTTCGACGGGAGATTGACAGTTGCGACTTGTTGGTTGGGGAGATTTAGATAGGGAGAGATGCTTCGCATGCGCTCAGCATGACGTATAGAAAAGCATAAGGAATGCCGCGCCTATGGTGGTGGTGAAATGGTTGGGTAGGGCACGTTTCCAAACGTGCCGATTGCATATGTTCGACGGGAGATTGACAGTTGCGACTTATTGGTTGGGGAGATTTAGATAGGGAGAGATGCTTCGCGTGCGCTCAGCATGACGTATAGAAAAGTGTAAGGAATGCCGCGCCTATGGTGGTGGTGAAATGGTTGGGTAGGGCACGTTTCCAAACGTGCCGATTCCATATATTCCCGTTCGGGAAGAGGTTAGTGGCGGCAATGGAATGCAGCCCTACATATAGAAGCGTATGTGCCCATCCACCGGATGGGCGTCTTAATGTGGATCTCAGGTGGAGGGCAGGGGCGTTGCTTCCAGCATATGTGCCCGCAGGGCGGCACGCAGCTCCTCCACTTCCACATTCAGGATGAAGGCGGCTTTCTGCACCTGCGGGTCGGTCGGATTGGTGGAGCCCAGGGCGTTCAACAGCGTTTCAGCGCTGATGCCCAACAACTGCCCGGCGGCATTTGCCTCCACCACCAGATTGGGGAGGTCGGAATCGACGGTGTAGGGTCCGTTGATGGCACGGCGGGCGCCACCACGCACACAGCGCGCCAGTTTATCGCTGCCCGGCGCCACCTCGTCCCGGAATTTGGGTTCGCTGCGCAGCGAGCCGCTTCCCAGAGATGCCCCGTTCAACGCAGTGCAACTCCCCACGCACAGGGAATAGGCTTCGTCTGGCGTGTCGGCGCGGGTGGTGGCGGACCAGTAATGTGTGTCTGATGCAGAGGAGATGAATAAGCTATCCAGCGCGAAGGCGAGGCTGGCGAGTTCCTTGCTATCCGGCAGGCGCCAATCATCATAGCCTGCCAGGCTGAGGTTTTCGCAATATGCCAGCGCGCCATCCCAGTTGAGGTCATACAGGCTGTCGGCTTGCTGCCATACCAGCCCGCTGGCGGTATCCGTGAGGGTGCCGTCGTCGTTGTTGGCGAGGTCATTCTGCCCGTAAACAGCACCGCGCACGCAACGGTAAAAGAAGTTCCCGTCCGTGGGATAGGTGTGCAGGTCACCGTTGAAGAAGTTGTAGACATACGCCTGCCCTCCATCTGCAGCGAGGCTAGCGGACCAGGTCTGCCCCGCCAGATCGAAAGGCATGCCATCCACGTATTGCCCGGTGGGATCAGCATAGCGCAGGTCGAAGGCGCTGTTGATGAAGAAGGCAGCGCCGGGCAGCCCACTCATATCCGCGATGGAGAATAGCTCCTGGATGGAAGGCAGACGCCAGTCGTCATAGCCTGCCAGATCCAGCGCGTGGCAGGTTTGGGCTGCCTGTGCCTGATCGAGACGTGCGCCGCTCTGGAGTTGCTGCCAGGTCAACCCGGTGATGGGATCCGTGAGGGTGCCATCGCCATGGTCCGTGTATACCAGATCGGCGCCGATGTAGTTGGCATCCTGTCCGAACATGACCTCACCCGCCGCGGGGCAAGCCACCAAGCCTGTGGCGTCGTAGCAGTAGCGCAGCCCGGTCTCGGGAATGGGGAAGAAGGGTGGGATGAGGATGGGGGTGGCGGAAGGCTGTGCGCCCTGCGCCTGCGGCACACAGGCGCCCACCAGCAATCCCAGCAATAACCATATTCCAAATCTCCTGTGCATACCTGCCTCCGTCTGATCTTGATAGAAACTATAAAACTACCCCTTATTGTAAACATAAGGGGTAGTTTTTTTGTGAATTATCCGTTATGGGACTGGAAAATTCTAGTACCGGTCGCGGTTGTAACCGCCTCCGCCACCGCGCCGGTTGCCACCACCGCGATTGCCGCCACGGTTGTAGCCGCCTTCGCGCTTCTCGGGCGGGCGGGCTTCATCAACGCGCAGATCCCGATCCATATAAGAATAGCCGTTGAATTTTTCGATGGCAGCTTTCATGCCCTCTTCGGTCTTGAACTCCACAAAGCCAAATCCTTTTGAGCGTCCGGAAAACTTATCGGTGATGATGTTCGCCGAGACAACTTCCCCTGCTTCGGAAAAAAGCTCCTTCAGGGATTCTTCGTTGGTATCAAAGGACAGATTACCAACATACACTTTTGTTTGCATTATTACCCTTTCTTCTGGAAAAAAGTTGCCGGACGTTTGGATCGGGCTTCTTTTTAACCCACCTGCACTCCCACGTTGGTGGCAGGTTATTTAGATTTTATTAATTATACAGTCAAATGCGTAGAAAAATGCCCGGCTTGTCAAGGGGGGATCAATGAGGCAGGGAAACGGACGGCTCCTGCTGGATGGCATTTCGCAGGCGGCGCGAGAGCTGCACGAAAGCGGGATCGTAGCGGGTCTCCTCCGTGCGCGGGCGCGGCAGGCTGTTGGATAGATCGAGGCAGATGCTGCCGGGACGGCGGGTGAGCACGATGACACGGTCAGAGAGCAGCAGGGCTTCGGAGATGGAATGGGTGACCAGCACGACGGTCTTGCGGCTGAGCTCCCAGATGCGCAACAGTTCGGAACCCATGCGCTCGCGGGTGATGGCATCCAGAGCGCCGAAGGGTTCATCCAGCAATAACAGATCGGGGTCCTGGATGAGCGCCCGCGCGATGGCGACCCGCTGCGCCATGCCACCCGAAAGAGTGGCAGGCCAGGCATGCCGGAATTCGCGCAAGCCGACCAGCTCGATCATCTGCTCCACGCGCTGACGCTGCTGTGCCTCGGGCACGCCGCGCAGTTCGAGCGGTAGACTGATGTTGGCGGTCACGTCGCGCCAGGGCATCAGGTTGGCATGCTGGAAGACCAGACCTACCGAAGGCTGGATGCCCTCCGGGTAACGGATGGCGCCGGCAGTGGGCTGCAGAAGCCCCGCCAGCAAGCGCAGCAAGGTGCTCTTGCCGCTGCCGGAAGGTCCCAGCACACACAGGAACTGGCGAGGCGGGACAGAAAAAGTGAGGTGCTCCAATGCTTCCAACTCGCCCTGGGGTTCAGGGAAGTTCATGCTGACATCGGCAAAACGGAAAGCAAAGGGTTTGGTCTTGTTCATGATGCGGGGATGAACTGGTTGGTGAAAGCATCTTCCAGCGTCAGAGGTTGGGTCAACAACCCCATCTCCAGCAGCACGTCCTGCATGTTCTGCCAGGCAGAGAGCCGGGTGATGCCGTTCTGGCTGATGTCGAACATGGGGATGGAAGCCTCCAACACCTGACGTTGCACTTCCAACTCGGTGGGAGTGAGGCTGGCGAGGGTATCGACATATTGTTTGCAGATCTCGAAAGCCTCGTCGGGATGCTGGCTGGTGTAGGCGATGCCCTGCAGAGTGGCGGTGACCATGCCGCGCACCAGGTCGGGGTGGTCGGTGATCACACTCTCACTGGTGATCAGGCCATTGGCAACCAGCGCCAGCGCGTCGGAGACGGGCAGCACATTGACCTGATAGCCCTCGGCAGCCATCTTGATGGGTTCGTTGCTGACGTAGATGACCACTGCGTCTTCCATGCCGTTGAGCAGGGCTTCGATCTGGGTGTAGCCGATGGAATCGAGGGTCAGGTCGCTCTCCTGTAAGCCGCTGGCGTACAGCAGAGCGCGCAGCCCGATATAGCTGGCACCGTACAGACCGGGGATGCCGACCTGCTTGCCCGCCAGATCGGCGGGAGCCTGAATGCCACTATCCGCCAGGGCAGCCACACCCACCGGGAACTGTTGATACCAGGCCATGACGTAGACCACGGGCAACTCCTGGGCGCGCCCGAGCAGCACCTGCTCACCGGAGACGATGGCAAAATCGAGGTCGCCGGCGCCGATGAGCGCCACGCTGTCGGTTTCCATGTTGTAGTCCATGCTGACATCCAACCCCTGGTCACGATAGAAACCCTTTTCAATGGCAACATAAAAAGGAGCGAACTGTACATTGGGAATGTAGCCAACCGGCAGGGTGACGGGGGTGAGTTCCTGCGGGGCGGGAGCGGCAACCGTGCGACAGCTCACCAGCAGGAGGGACAGCAGGATGAAAAATGTGATCTTACGGGTCATGAGAGTAGTTCCTTTCCGGATGTTCTCATCAAGTGGTGTTTCCATCATACCAAAAATATCAGTCTGCCTGCGGCAGGTAGGCGTTGCTGAAGACGCGGCTGAGATCTAATTCACCTTTCAACAACCCCATATCCAGCAGGATGGACTGCATATTCTGCCAGGTAGCGAGATCGGTGGCGCCGTTCTGCTCGACATGATAGAGGGCGATAGAAGATTCCAGCACCTGGCGCTGCACTGCTTGTTCGGCAGGGGGGAGACCTGCCAGATTATCAACGTATTGTTTGCAGATCTCGAAAGCCTCGTCGGGATGCTGCTGGGTGTAGGTGATGCCCTGCCAGGTGGCGGAAACCATGGCGCGTACCAATTCGGGATGCTGGTCGATGACCTGCTGGTTGGTGATGAGCCCGTTGCCGACCAGGCTGGTGTAATCGGAAGTACGCAGGGTGTTGATGGCGTAGCCCTGGGCTTGCAACTGGATGGGTTCGTTGGAGACGTAGATGACGGCAGCATCGTCCTGATGGTTGACCAGGGCTTCGACGGTGGTGTAGCCGATGGAGTCGAGGGTCAGGTCGCTTTCCTGCAAGCCATTGGCTTGCAGCAGGGCACGGAAGCCGATATAGCTGGCACCGTACAGACCGGGGATGCCGACCTGCTTGCCCACCAGATCGGCCGGGGTGAGAATGTTCTGTTCTGCCAGGGAAACCACGCCGACCGGGTAATCCTGATACCATGCCAGCACATACACGACCGGCAGGTCCTGATTTTGTCCGAGCAGCACCTGTTCGCCGGAAGCGATGGCGAAATCGAGGTCGCCCACGCCCAGCAGGGCAACGTTGTCATTCTCCATGTTGTAATCGATGGTCACATCCAGCCCGGCAGCGCGATAGAAGCCTTTTTCGATGGCGACGTAGAGCGGGGCGAACTGCACGTTGGGGATGTAGCCGGATGGCAGGGTGATGGGGATGAGATCGGCGGAAGACTGGCTGGCAGGGGAACAGGCTGCCAGAAGCAGCAGGGATGTGAGCAGGATGAAAAGGGTATGTTTCATGTTGTTATTCCTTTTTTATTTAATCTCCTGCCAGCGCAACAAGCGTTTTTCAAGCAGGAGGACGAAGGTGTAGAGACAGATAGCCAGCAGCACCAGGGTGAGCACTGCCACAAAGACCAGCGCGGTATCGTACTGCCCGCGCCCGACGTTGATGAGAAAACCCAGCCCGCGATCGGCGCCCGCCAGTTCCCCGACCACCGCTCCGATGACGGAGAGGGTAGCGCCCACGCGCATGCCACCCAGCAAGATGGGCAGAGCCGCCGGCAGCTCCAGGTAGCGCAGGGTCTGCCAGCGGGTGGCGTGCAAAGTGCGCATGAGATCACGCATGGTAGCCGGCACGGCGTGCAGCCCGACCAGGGTATTGACCAGCACCGGGAAGAAGACGGTCAGCGAACAGATGAGCACCTTGGAGAGCACGCCCGAACCGAACCAGATGATGAGCAGGGGA
>JAAZOK010000098.1 GCA_012797815.1 Chloroflexota bacterium
AATATCCATGATCTGGCTGGTCGTTTCAGGACCTGCCGCAACCAGCGTATAAATACCATAGATGGTCGCGGCAAGAATGAGGACGAACACAAAGACAAACCAAAACAATTTTTTCTTATCGATCATATTGTGGTTGGTCGTTTCTGGCGTTGGTTCTTCAATTGATTGGGAATTCCTATCCATAATCCTCATTTCCCTATGTTAAAGTGATTATAACATATCCGTTTTAACCCTTATTTCCCTGGAATGATACTGATGGAATGTTAATATTCACTCATTGATGTGTAATTATTAAGATGAGCGACCGGGCAGTCAAGATACCCATACCGGTACAGCTCGATTAATTTGGAAAAAGGGACTTTCTGTATTAAACTAATAGATTGCCTTGTTATTAATTTAAGGAAAAGTGCATGAACAAAGAGAAATATTTGATCGTTGGATTGGGAAACCCGGGAAAACAATATGAAGCGAGTCGCCATAATGTGGGATTCATGGCGGTTGACCGCTTAGCGGCGCGCTGGCAGATCGAAATGCGCCGACACAGGAAGAATGCCCAAACCGGTGAGGGCAAATTCGATGGTATTCCAGTGGAGCTGGCAAAACCGAAAACCTTCATGAACAATTCAGGTTTATCCGTGGGTCCTTTGCAGAGGCTTTATGGGGTGGAAGCCGATCATTTACTGGTGGTATATGATGACCTGGATCTGGCTTTCGGACGCATCCGGTTGCGCGCCGAAGGGGGAGCTGCCGGGCATCATGGTATGGAATCGATCATCGCCAAGCTCTCCACACGCGAATTTCCGCGTTTGCGCATAGGCATTGGAAGACCCAAGCATGAGGGGGAAGACGTGATCGATTTTGTGTTAACCGATTTTCACGGCAGTGATAGGGTGAAATTAGATGCGGTGCTCAGGCAGGCGGCTGATGCGGTGGAGATGTTTTTGCGATCCGGAATCGAACTGGCGATGACCCGCTTTAACGGTAATTATCTGGAAGGTGAATGATCGATATCCGATTTTCCGAACTGGATGGTTTTACGACCATCAGCACATTTCTTAAAGAGGGCAGGAGCCCCGGTCCATTGGGGTTGGTGCGCCCGATCCGTCTGCCGCTGGCGCTGGCGCTACAACGCAACTTCAACGTCCCGGTGCTGTTCATTACGGGGCAGATGAACCGCGCCCAGGTGCTGATGGAAGAAATGCAGTTCTGGAGTGAAAATTCACAGGGCATGCTTTTCCCGGAACCTGTGCCGCTGTTCTATGAGGATGCCAGTTGGGATGAGAGTACGCGCGCAGCGCGTCTCTCCGTTCTGGAGACCCTTTCCCGTTACTGGATTCCCGGGCAAAAACCACAAACAGGACGACCACCTTTTGTGATCGCCTCCATCAAGGCATTGATGGCACGCACGCTGCCCAGACGCGATTTCATCCTGGCAAGAAAAGTATTGAAGATAGGGCAGGCATATGATCTGGAAGGATTACTGCTGCAGATCGTACGCCTGGGTTATGAATTCCACGAGATCGTCAGTGGGATGGGACAATTTTCACGACGCGGTGGCATTGTGGATATCTGGCTGGTGGGAGAGGATCATCCTGTGCGCATTGAATTCTTTGGTGATGAGATCGAATCCATCCGTTTGTTCGATGAGAACAGCCAACGTTCGATCAAAACGCTGGAACAATGCAGCCTGGTACCCACCCGGGAATACCTGCTCCCTGAACAAGGAAAAACCGATGAAATTATGCACAGGCGGGAGCGCGATATCTGTGTGTTGCACCCGCAGGCTACCAGCCTCTTTTCCTATCTCCCCAAAGGCAGCCTGGTATTTCTGGATGATCAGGATATTCTCATCACCGTTTCAGAGGAAGTGGAAAAAGATGCCATGGAACTGCGCCAGCAGTTGGTTGTAGAAAAAGACCTGCCTCATGATTTCCCGGTGCCTTATTATTCCTGGTCTGAGCTTTATGACCAGATGCTGTCATTCACCCCGCTGAATATGAGCTTTTCAGGGATGGAGACACTGCAGCTCTTCCGGCAAGATGTGCAACCGGCACCTCATTTTGGCGGCAAATTGGGTGACCTGCTGGATTTTTTGGATTCTGAAACCGCCGAAGATCACCAAGTCACCCTTATCAGCCGCCAATCCGAACGACTGCAGAAATTATGGGAGGAACGCGTAAATCCTGCAGATCGCAGATTTGCACTGGTTCAGTTCGTCAATGAATCCATTTCTTCCGGTTGGAAGATGCGCTATCCTGACCAGCGCATCGAATATCTGATCAGTGATGATGAGATCTTCGGCTGGCAACCCGCCATCCGGCGTAAACGTCGAAAGTTGCTCCCTGATCTGGCAGTATTTGACATCGGTTCCTTCGAGGTGGGCGATTATGTCGTGCATTTCGAATACGGCATTGCCCGCTATCGCGGGCTGGTGACACGCATGTTGGAAGGAGTAGAAAAGGAATACCTGTTCCTGGAATTTGCGGATGGTGACGAGTTGTATGTGCCGGTACACCAGGCTGAGCGCATCTCTCAGTATATCGGTCCGGATGCGCGCCCACCCAGGCTAACCTCGCTGGGTAGTCCTGCCTGGCAGGGCATGAAGAACAGGGTCAGTCACGCAGTGCAGTATGTGGCGAAGGACCTGTTGGAATTGTATTCAAAGCGCCAATCCGTGGCAGGGTATGCTTTTCATGAAGATTCTGACTGGCAGCGTGAGCTG
>JAAZOK010000151.1 GCA_012797815.1 Chloroflexota bacterium
ACTATGGTAAACTATTCACTCGTTATTTTACTTTGAATTTAGAAGATTGGGAAATCTTTGAAAGGGATTGAAAATGGCAAAATGTGAAATTTGTGGAAAAACTACCACTTTTGGTCATAATCGCAGCTTTTCCATGCGGGCAACAAATCGCAAGTTCAAACCGAATTTGCAAACGACCACTATTTTTGTAGATGGAAAACCTGTGCGCAAGACCGTCTGCACGCGTTGTTTGAAAACACTCGTAAAAGAGAAATAAACCCGATAATTGCTAATGGTAGAGCAGAAGTGAACTGCTGGTCCAAATAAGAAGCTCACTTTCCAAAATACCGGCTACAAAGTCACAAATACGGCACCGTAAGCGTGGCTTTTTTTTATTTAAACTTTGGTTGGCATGCATCCGGGCACTGCGGATCGGTGAAATTTCAAATATAAACAAAACGTTAGAAAAATTCCCCACTCTGGACATAGAAAGTTCGCTGTAGTATAGTTCGACGTCGAATTATTAGAAGAGGTAGTTAATGAGGCATTTCCATTCATTCAAGTCCGAGGAAGATCGGGCCAGGTTCGAAAAAATGCACCGCCAGTTTGAGAAGTTCATTGTAGACATTTCTGGAACGGATGATTTGCGTGGATTCCATCTCTCGAATTTGATCCATCGAGCTGCCAATATCTATGATGCTATTTACCACCAGCATAATGGAGAACTGGATATATCCGGACCGCGACTGGCTATATTGATTCGCTTGTACATCGAAGATCGGAAGGGCACCGGAGCAGGGATCACCCCCACCATTATGAGCCGTTTTCAAAATGTGGGGAAAAACACGATCAGTTCGCTCTTGAATGGATTGGAGGAGCAGGGTCTCTTGCAGCGTGAAAATGACCCCTCTGATCGACGTATATTTCGCTTGAAGATCACGGATAAAGGACGCACTTTAGTGGAGGATCTGGCACCCCGCCAGGTAGAATACATGAACATGTTGACCGCGGATCTGACCGATGAAGAAAGCGATCAACTGATTGCACTGCTTGGAAAACTTGTGTATTCCCTGCAAACACATGTCAGCTCTGTACGATAAAGAATCCCTCTTTGAAAGAGTTTTTGGAAAAGAAAGGAAATCGATAAATCAATGTTGCGTTTATTAAAGTATTTCAAACCGTATATCCTCTTGATTTTGATCACCATTGCTGTATTGTACGTACAGGCTCAGGCCAACCTGGCATTACCTGATTACATGTCCGATATTATCAATGTGGGCATCCAGCAGGGTGGTGTTGAGGATGCCGTGCCGCTTGCTATCCGCCAGAGTGAAATGGACAAACTTATGCTGTTCATGAGCGAGGAGGATAAAACAACAGTGATGGCTGATTATGCTCTTATAGACAGCGCATCCCCCGATTTTGAAACATACCTGGCAGAGTATCCGGCATTGGCAAATGAAGCGGTGTATGTTTTGACTGACTCGGATAAAACGGAGATCGAAAAACTGAATCCCATCATGGGAAAAGCGCTCCTCACCGTTTCTACCATCGACCAGGTAATAGCCGATCCTGCCAAAGCATCTGCCATGCCGCAAACGGGTGGCTTTGATCTTTCCCGGCTACCTGCTGGATCGGATATCTATGCCTTGCTCTCCAGTCTACCGCAAGCCCAGTTGACACAGATCACCTCCGCCATCGATCAACAATTTGCATCCATGTCGGATAGTATGATCGTTCAATCAGCCGCAGCAACGGTACGGGCGGAGTATGCTGCCCTGGGTGTGGATCTTTCCAAACTGCAAACCAATTACATTGTGCGCATCGGTGGTTTGATGTTGTTGGTGACCTTGCTGGCTGGTGTTACTGCTATCGTTGTTGGTTATTTGGCTTCCCGTATCGCAGCCGGAGTGGCACGCAATGTGCGTCGTGATACTTTCAAGAAGGTTGAAAGCTTTTCAAAGGCGGAATTCGATAAATTTTCCACTGCTTCCTTGATCACCCGTACCACCAACGATGTTACTCAGGTGCAGGCGGCAGTCATGATGCTCATTCGTATGGCTATCTATGCGCCCATCATGGGAGCGGGCGCGGTCATCCATGCGGTGGATAAGAGCCCATCCTTGACCTGGATTATTGCTTTGGGTGTGGTTCTCCTGCTGGGGTTGATCCTGATCGTCTTTTCTGTAGCCATGCCGAAGTTTAAGATCATTCAGAGTCTGATCGATCGGCTGAACCTGGTAATGCGTGAAAATTTATCCGGTATGATGGTGATTCGTGCTTTCAACAATCAGAAATTTGAAGAAGACCGCTTCGATAAAGCCAATCTCGATCTGACCCAAACCAACCTGTTCGTCAACCGGGTGATGGTGGTCATGATGCCGTTGATGACGCTCCTGATGAACGGCTTATCCCTGTTGATCATTTGGGTGGGTGCTCATGAGATTGCCCAATCCATGATCCAGGTAGGTGACATGATGGCGTTCCTGCAGTATGCCATGCAGGTAGTCACATCTTTCTTGATGTTGTCGATTATGTTCATCATCCTGCCACGCGCTTCCATTTCAGCCAACCGTATCGCGGATGTGTTGGATGCGGATATCTCCATCAAGGATCCTGAAAAACCACGCCGCTTTAAAGATGACGCCGTGTGGAAGATCGAATTCCGGCATGTGTCCTTCCGTTATCCTGATGCGGAGGAAGACGTGCTGCATGATATCAATTTTACTGCCCTGCCCGGGCAAACCACTGCCATCATCGGGTCCACCGGATCCGGCAAATCGACCGTGATCAACCTGATCCCGCGTTTTTATGATGTGACCGGAGGGCAGCTCTTCATTGATGGCATGGATGTCCGTGAGGTGAAACAAAGTGATCTCAGAGATAAGATCGGTTATATCCCGCAAAAGGGCACGCTCTTTTCAGGCACCATTGAGAGCAACTTGCGTTATGCGGATGAAAATGCCAGCATGGATACCCTGAAAAAGGCTGCGGATGTGGCACAGGCATCGGAGTTCATCGATAGCATAGCAGAAGGGTTGAATAGTGACGTTTCCCAGGGCGGAACGAACGTATCGGGCGGGCAGAAACAGCGTCTGGCGATTGCACGCGCGCTGGTTAAGAAACCACCTATTTATATCTTTGACGATAGTTTCTCCGCCCTGGATTTCAAAACCGATCTGGCACTGCGGAAAGCACTGAAAGAATATACCGGGTCGAGCACCGTATTGATCGTTGCCCAGCGTATTTCAACCATCAAAAACGCCGAGCAGATCGTGGTGCTGGATGAAGGACGGGTAGTTGGGGTAGGCACCCACCAGGAATTGATGAAGTCCTGCCAGACCTATCGTGAAATTGCATTATCGCAACTGAGCATGGAGGAATTAGCATGAGCATGCAAAGTAGAAGTCAACAAACACCTCGCCGTACTGGCGGAGCTCTCGGACATGCCGGTCCGGGTAGGGGAGGACCCGGTGGTGGCATGATGCATGGTGGAGAGAAAGCACGTGATTTCAAAGGCACCATGAAAAAACTGCTCGGTTACCTGTCGGTTTACAAGGTTAAGATCATCATTGTTTTGCTGTTCGCCACGGTTTCCACGGTCTTTTCGATCATCAGCCCCAAGATCCTTGGTCAGGTTACCACCAGGCTGTTCGAAGGAGTGGTGGCGCAGATTGCGGGCACCGGCACAGGCATCGATTTCGACTATATTGGGCAGATCATCCTGGCATTGATCGGATTGTATCTGGTTTCAGCCTTGTTCAGCTACATCCAGGGCTGGATCATGACCGATGTCGCCATGAAATTGACCTACCGCTTCCGCAGGGAGATCTCTCAAAAGATCAACCGCATGCCTTTACGTTATTTTGACGGTACCAGTCACGGGGAGGTGCTCTCCCGCATCACCAATGATGTGGATACGATCAGCCAGACTCTCAATCAAAGCCTGTCACAGATCCTGACTTCGGTGGTCACCCTGTTGGGTGTGTTGGTGATGATGTTCTCCATCAGTTGGCTGTTGACCCTGGTGACCATGGTTGTTTTACCGCTTTCGGCGCTGTTCATCAGTCTGGTAGTGAAACAATCCCAGAAATATTTCAAGCAGCAGCAAGATTATCTGGGGCATGTCAACGGTCATGTGGAAGAGATGTATGGCAGTCACATTGTTATGAAAGCCTTTAATGGCGAACAGAAGAGTGTAGAGGAGTTCGATCGCTCCAATGATGTGCTGTATTCCTCTGCCTGGAAGTCCCAGTTCCTGTCGGGGCTTCTGATGCCCATCATGACCTTCATCGGGAACGTGGGCTATGTAGTGGTGTGTATATTGGGTGGTTACCTGGCATTCCAAAATGCCATCACGGTCGGTGATATCCAGGCTTTCATTCAGTATGTGCGTTCCTTCACACAACCGATCACTCAGATCGCCAATATCTCCAATACTTTGCAGCAAACTGCTGCTGCCGCGGAACGCGTTTTCGAGTTCCTGAACGAATCGGAAGAAATTTCCGACACTGCTGACCCCGTCAAATTGACCGCTGTCAAAGGTGCTGTGGAATTCAAAGATGTGCACTTTGGTTATTCACCGGATAAGATCATCATCAATGATTTCTGTGCCAGCGTAAAACCGGGACAGAAGATCGCTATCGTTGGTCCGACCGGGGCAGGCAAAACTACCATGGTGAAATTGCTGATGCGTTTCTATGATGTCAACAGCGGTTCGATCATGATCGATGGGCATGATATCCGTGATTTCACCCGTCAGGAACTGCGCCAGATGTTCGGAATGGTGCTGCAGGATGCCTGGCTGTACAACACCTCCATTATGGAGAATATCCGCTATGGCTGCCTGAATGCGACCGATGAACAGGTCATTGCCGCAGCCAAGACCGCCAACCTGGACCATTTCATCCGCACGCTGCCGGATGGCTATAATATGTTGCTGGATGAAGAAGCATCGAACGTCTCACAGGGGCAGAAGCAGTTGCTGACCATCGCGCGAGCCATCCTGGCAGATCCCAAGATGCTCATTTTGGACGAAGCCACCAGTTCGGTAGACACCCGTACCGAGGTGTTGATCCAGGAAGCTATGGACAAATTGATGCAAAACCGCACCAGTTTTATCATCGCGCACCGTCTGTCGACCATTCGCAATGCGGACCTGATCCTGGTGATGAACGATGGGGATATCGTCGAACAGGGTCAACACGAAGAGCTGTTGAAGCGCGGTGGTTTTTATGCCGCCATGTATAACAGCCAGTTCGAAGCAGCCGATATCTACTAGAACGCACCTCTTCACACAAAAGGGCTGAAGTTCATATCTTCAGCCCTTTCTATTTTAATGAAAGAGCATCTGCTTTAAACAAGCAATTGTTTTAGTTGGTGTATTGCCTCATCGATGCCGGCGGGATTGCGAAAAATGGCGGAACCGATGACAAAAGAATCGGCGCCGGCTTTGAGCAAAGCTGGCAGGGTGTTCACATCGACCCCGCCGTCTACTTGCAGGTGGATATCCCTGTTTTGAGCAGCGATCATTTCTCTGATCTGGTTTATCTTGGGCAGTACACTGCGGATGAATTTTTGCCCGCCAAATCCGGGGTCGACGCTCATGACCAGCACCAGGTCCACGATATCCATGACGGAGGCTATCGCATCTGCCGGTGTGCCCGGATTTAATACGATCCCTGCTTTGCAGCCTTGATCTTTGATGTTTTGGAGGGTGCGATAAATGAGCGCATTGTTTTCAATGTGGACAGAAATGAGATCAACGCCAACTTCGGCAAAGATCGGGATGAACGTATTCGGGTTGGTGATCATCAGATGGGCATCCATGGGCAGGGTAGTCAAGGAACGGCATGTTTTTACAATGCCTGGTCCCATGGAAAGGTTCGGTGCAAAATGACCGTCCATGATATCCAGGTGGATCCAGTCCACCCCTGCACTGACTGCTTGATCGATCTGGTCTTTTAGATTTGCAAAATCCGCATTCAAGATGGAAGCATTGATGATCTTCTGCACGTATTTCTCCTTTGGTCTGTCTCGATTAATCTTACTACAAGCCCGCTGATTTTTCTCCAACCGTCAAAGGGCGGGTTTCCTGATCATAAGCCAGCATGTCCGGATGGCGCCGGATGATCCGTTCTGCGATTTCACGTTGCTGGCTTTTCTGATACTCCTGCACTGTCCGTCCCATCTCTGCGGCATCCCGGAAACGCATGTGCGGGTCCTTTTCCAGTGCCCGCAGGATGATACCTTCCATCACCGGATCGATGGCGGGGTTGAGTTGCTGGGGGCTGGGTGGCGCTTGCTTCTGGTGCATGGCGATCAGGGTATCCAGATCATTGTGGAAAAAAGGCGGGTACCCCAGGTACAGTAGGAACAGGATGATCCCCAGGGCATACACGTCCGCAGCATAGGAGGGCGCTCTGCCTTCCGGCAGTTCCGGTGCCAGATAGACGGGTGATCCCCAGATGGTTTTTTGATGGACGTTTCGGCTTTGAAAATGCCGGATGGAGCGGGATAATCCGAAATCGCTTAAGATCAGCATGCCATCTGCCTTAACCAGCATATTCTGTGGTTTAAGATCGTTGTGAACGATATGTCGGTGGTGCAGATATGCCACCGCGGTGGTGATCTGAGTGAAGAAGTGCAGAATGTCTTCTTCCGGCATCCGGTATTGATCGTCCAGATATTGGCGCAGATTGGTGGAGGAGATGAACGGCATCACATAGTATGGCATGCCCAGATAGCTGCCATGTGCGATCAAGCGTTGGATAGCGGGATGGTGCAGTTTACCGAGCAGCTTGATCTCTTCCTGGAAACCTTTTTTATGCTTTTCATCGGTGCATAATTTAACCACCACCTGGCTGTCGTCCCTTGTATCGCACGCCATGAAAACCAGTGCCATTCCGCCGGATTCCAAATTTTTGCGGATGGCGAAGCGTCCATCCAGCAGGTGATCGTGTAGCAGTAATTCTGATTTCATCAAGTCGTTCATATTCAGGTATGATAGATAATAATATTGTAAACGGGATGGGCGAATATGAAAAAGAATAGATTATCTTTTTGGCTGGGTACCGTCATGGGTGTGGCAGCCTTTGCGATCATTCTCTTCATCATATTTTCCTTTCCGGATATCAAGAGTGAAGTCCAACCGACTGCCATTCTGCATGTGACTCCCTATTATCCGAGTGCTACCCCTTCCGAACCGGAACAGCAGACTGATTCCGGTTCGCAACAGGCCACCGCCTTGCCGGGTGTCTTTGCTACGGATATGCATGTTCAGGTTATCAACACCGAAGGGCATGGATTGAAGATACACAGTGAGCCAGATATCGAATCGGACACCTTGACAATTGCGCTTGAAGGCAGCCGGTGGATAATAATAGAGGGTCCAACCATTGTTGAAGGGCGTATCTGGTGGAAGATGTGGTCGGAACAGAGCGGTACCACCGGTTGGGCAGTGCAGGAATATCTGACCGCGGCTACTGAATAGATAAAATGAGGTGAAAATGGATGTCCAGGTCATAAACAAACTAACCAACTGCATTTTAGTGAACCTTGAAAAAGTGATCATCGGAAAGCGCGCTTCCCTGGAAATGGTGCTGGTGGGGCTGTTGTGCCGCGGGCATATCCTGATCGAGGACGTGCCTGGCACCGGCAAGACCATGCTCGCCAAGAGTCTGGCGATCAGCATCGCTGGAAAGTTCAGTCGTATCCAGTTCACCCCTGATATGCTGCCCAGTGATGTGACCGGTATTTCCATGTACAACCAGGCACACCAGCGTTTTGAATATCGCCCCGGTCCGATCGTGGCGGAAGTGGTTCTGGCAGATGAGATCAACCGCGCTACCCCCAAAACCCAATCCGCGTTGCTGGAAGCCATGGAAGAGCGTCAGGTCACCGTAGATGGCGAATCTCACCGCCTGCCTGATGCCTTCATCGTATTTGCTACCCAAAATCCCATCGAATACGAGGGCACTTTTCCACTGCCGGAAGCGCAACTGGACCGGTTTTTAATGAAAGTGCGCATAGGGTATCCGAATTTCATGGATGAGATGAAGATTCTGGAATCCCAGAGACAGCAGCACCCTATCGAACGGTTGCAGGCCGTCACGGATATTGATGAACTGAAGCATGCCCAGCAAGCCATCAAAGACGTGCATGTGGCGGATGCCATAAAGCGCTATATCATCGAGATCGTGGAAGCCACCCGCAATAACAAGGATATCTACCTGGGTGCCTCCCCGCGCGGTAGCCTGGGGCTTTACCGGGCCGGGCAGGCGTATGCCACCCTGCAGGGGCGCGATTACGTAACGCCCGATGATATCAAAGGGGTCAGCATTCCGGTGCTCTCGCATCGTATTGTGCTGCATCCCTCTGCTCGCATCAAGGATGTTCAGAAAGAGACCATCCTGGCAGAGATTCTGGAACAGATCGAGGTGCCCCTGTCTGCGTGACGGCATGAAGATCAAAACCCGTTTTACTTTCTTTGTAGCAGCCTTACTGACCTTTCTGGTCCTGTGGCTGGTGTTCAGAGATGACCTGTTCCTGGTGCTGCTGGTGCTGTTCAGCCTGGTTGTGCTCACCAGTTATCTGATGGCTCGTTTTTCGTTGCAGGGCATCATCATCCAACGCACTTCGCGCTATCAAAAAATGAATGTGGGCAATTATTTCGAGGACCATTTTGACATTGAAAATAAATTCCCTCTTTGGAAACAGTGGCTGGAAATTCACGATCGTTCCGGAATTTCGGGCAACCCTGAAGAAGTGCGCGTGTTGAGCGGGCTGGAAGCGCGCAAGATCCGTACTTTCAATACCTATACTTTTCTGAATAAACGTGGGGTCTATTCCATGGGACCGCTGCATTTGCTTTCAGGCGACCCGCTGGATTGTTTTGAATTCACCCGCCGGATCGAACTACCCGGCAGGTTGGTGGTGCTGCCGCGCATCATCGAACTGGATCGCTTTGCTCACTTGCCGGCTTACCTGAGTGGCGGCAAGGAACTGCGCGTCGCATCCCCTGAAACAACTCCCTTTGCCGCCGGGGTGCGTGAGTATTACCCCGGTGATCCCTTGCACCGCATCCACTGGCCCACCACTGCTCGCAAGCAAAAGCTGATGGTGAAGGAATTCGATCGTGATCCCCAGATGAACACCTGGCTATTTTTGGATTGCCAGTCGCAGGTACACTTTGAGCAGATCAGTCATGATCGTGCCAGCCATCCCTCCGATTACTGGAGTGTGCGCCAGCAGGCACAATATACGCTGCCGTGCAGCACTTTCGAATATGCGGTCACGCTGGCAGCCTCTATTTCCCGTTATTTCATCCTGCATAATTTTGGAGTGGGCATTGTTTCATCCAACGCACAGGAACAATTGTTGGTTTCCGATCATGGTTTTCGCCAGTTGGGGCGCGTGCTGGATATGCTGGCATACATTCAACCGGATGGGGAATTGCCTTTCAACGATTTTGTAGGCGAATATCACAAATATCTCAACAGCGGCAGCACGATCATTTACATTTCCCCCCGCCTGGATCAGGAAACCATTGCCATGCTGGATCTTTCCAGTGCCCGTGGGCTGCATCCCATCTATGTTTTGATCGATCGCCCATCCTTTGCAGAAATAGCTCCTGAATCCTCTACTCCCCCTGCTCTGTTGGATGAGATGGCGGTGCGGGCGATCCCTCTGTATACCATCCAATACCGCATGGATTTAAAAGAATGCCTGGAAAATGGAGCAGTCTCCATTTCACAGGGCATTCCTGGTCGGTAATATCTATTTCTTGTCGCCGAATTCGATAGCTTTCTTTACCACTTCTTTGACATCGTCTACCGGGATGAATTGAATGCTCTTTTTCACTTCCTCCGGCAGTTCTTCCAGATCGCCCTTGTTCTCTTTAGGTAGGAAGATGGTCTTCAGACCGGCACGGTGGGCTGCCAGCATCTTTTCCTTGATGCCGCCCACCGGCAATACCTGCCCGCGCAGTGTGATCTCACCGGTCATGCCCACATCTGCCCGGATCGGTTTCTTCGTGAGCAGCGAGATCAGCGCTGTGGTCATGGTGACGCCTGCCGAAGGTCCGTCCTTGGGGGTGGCGCCGGCGGGTACGTGCAGGTGGATATCGGTTTTCTCAAAGAAATTCGGGTCGATCTTGTATTCCTGGGCGTGCGAACGCACATAGGAAAGCGCCGCATTGGCAGATTCTTCCATCACGGTTCCGATCGAGCCGGTCACCTTGAACTGCTTGCTGCCCGGCATCTGGCTGGCTTCGATAAAAAGGATGTCTCCTCCGGTCGGCGTCCACGCCAGCCCGGTTGCCACACCCGGGATGGAGGTGCGTTTGATGACCTCCTCGCTGGGTTTGAAGATGGCTCTGCCGAGCATTTCATGCACATGTTTGACCGTCACCTTCTTGATCAGGCGCTTCTTTTCCAGTTTGCGTGTCACGATCTTGCGCAACACCCCCCCGATGTTGCGTTCCAGGTTGCGCACCCCCGATTCGCGCGTGTACTGGCGGATGATGGTGCGGATGGCATCTTCTTCGAAGTTCACTTCGTTCTGCAGCAGCCCATTTTCCTGCAACTGGCGCGGGATCAGATAATCCTGCGCGATATGCACTTTTTCATTTTCGGTATAGCCGGAGATCTGGATGATCTCCATACGGTCCAGTAGTGGTGCCGGGATGGTTTCGATCTGGTTGGCGGTGGTGATGAACATCACCTGCGAGAGGTCGAAGGCTACTTCCATGTAATTATCACGGAATTCGGCATTTTGTTCCGGGTCGAGCACTTCCAGCAGTGCCGAAGCCGGATCCCCGCGGAAATCGGAAGCCAGTTTATCGATCTCATCCAGCATGAAGACCGGGTTGTTCGATTCCACCCGCCGGATGGATTGGATGATCCTGCCCGGCATTGCCCCGATATAAGTGCGCCGGTGCCCGCGGATCTCGGCTTCGTCGCGCATACCACCCAGGGAAGCGCGGATGAATTCACGCCCCATGGCAGCCGCGATGGATTTGCCCAGGGAGGTCTTGCCCACTCCGGGAGGTCCGATGAAGCACAGGATCACGCCTTCGCGTTCCTGGCGGATGCTGTCTTTGTAATCTTGTTTGGAAAGGCTTTCTTTCCGCTGTAACCGCAGCTTACGTACTGCCAGATATTCCAGAATGCGTTCCTTGACGTCTTCCAGACCGTAGTGGTCGCGATCCAGTATCTGTTTGGCATGCGTGATATCCAGGTCATCCTCGGTGCCTTTGGACCACGGTAACGACAGCAGCCAGTCCAGGTAAGTGCGGATCACGCCGTATTCGGCTGCGGCGCTGGGCAGCCGTGCCAGGCGATTTAGTTCGCGACTTGCCATCTTTTCCGCTTCTTCGCTCAATCCGGCTTTCTCTAGCCGCTCACGGAATTCACGGATCTCCATTTCCTGCTCGTCGCTTTCACCCAGTTCTTTCTGGATGGCTTTGAGCTGTTCGCGCAGGTAGTATTCGCGCTGTACCTTTTCGATCTCTTCGCGCGCTTCGTTTTGGATCTTCTTGCCCAGGTTGAGCACTTCGCTCTCGCGTGTCAGAATGCCCACCAGTTTGCGCAGTTTATCGGAGGTGGAATCTAATTCCAGGATCTCCTCGGCATCATTCACTTCCATGCGTTGCAGGTTGGCGATGTTGTAAACGGTTTGCAGAGGGTCCTGCAGCCCGGAAATGGAAGCCACTATTTCGCTTGGGATGGAGGGCACCAGCTCGGCGATCTGGATGAACTGGTCGCGCACGTTGCGCGCCAGCGCCTCGATCTTCAAACCGCTTTCCACTTTTTCGGGTTCCGGTTGGATGATCGCCTTCAGATAGGGGCTGTGTTCGGTGAAATTGACGATCTTGAAGCGTGTGGAGCCCTGTACCAGCAGGCGGATGGTGCCATCCGGAGCGCGGAACAGGCGGTGGATGACCGCCAGGGTGCCGTAGCGATACAGCATGTCCGGTCCGGGTTCATCGATCTCGGCATCTTTGGCCGCTACCAGCCCTACCAGACGGTTGCTTTTCACCACCTCGTCCACCAGGCGGATAGAGCGTGCCTGCCCGATGGTGAGCGGCACCGCGGTTTGCGGGTATACCACCAACCCGCGCAAAGGCAGGATGGGGATCTCCCGTGGGAATTCGTCAGTCGTCAGGTTATTGTCTTCTTTATTTTTTTCTTCGATCAAGTTTTCTTCGCTCATTAGATCTTCCATGTTCATGGCTAATACCGTTTCGTTAAAGTTCCGTTCTTCGTCGGCGAACAATTCCAGGATTTCCAGAATGTCGGTTTTCCAGCGTGAGGCAGGCATGGGCTAATTGACCTTGATCTGCCTGGCAATGGCTTTGGGCAGCGTGATGTGGAGAAACCCATTTTCGTACACTGCCGTAATGGCATTCTCGTCGATGGGGGAGGGGATCTCTACCGAGGAGGTGAAATCACCGCTGGGGATTTCCATCTGGTGAAAAGCGCAATCCGGGAAGCTCTCCCAGCGTGTGCCCAGAATGGTCAATACGTTGTTGAGGATGTTGATGGAAAAATCGTTCACATCCATGCCGGCGATTTCCATACGCACCACAAATTCGTCATCGGTCTCGATCAGATCGGTGGGAGGGCGCCAGGCGTGCGGCTTGGGGATGACCTGCCAGCGTGTGATACGTGCACTGAAATGCACGGGGTCGTTCTCATCCAGCGGATGAGGGTCAGAGGGATTGAATTGAATTTGTATGCGCTCCATAGTACACCTTAAAAGAATGGGGATAATTTTCCATACTTTGTATTTTGCCTTAATTTGATTATAAGGGATATATGAAATGTGTTAGACCATGCTTTAAACGGCAGAATGGAACACCCGCAAGCCGGTAGTTCCATTCTGCGCACAGAGAAGAGCAGGAAAGAAGGACTGTGATCTGCTGCTTGTATCCGAATTTTAGGCTGCCCGATTTCATGCAGGCAGGTTGAACGTTTTGCCAGGAAAAGGGGAGGAACTAGCGGTTCCTCCCCTGCGCTGTGCGTCAGGTCGGAGGAGGTCAACCTGGTGTTGGGCGCTTTTTAGGCTGCCCCGGGTGTTGCCCCGGTACATTGGAGGGTTCGATGCGTTCAATGCTGCCAATTGTATAGGAAACTGCTTGGCGCTGGCTCGCCCACAGGGATGAATTCTGTTTTCCGGGGGTCTGATTTGCACTACATATTTTGTCCTACTTGAGGATGAGAACTGCTGTAATTCGCCTCAGCGCATATATAATAAAGATCAGAAAACAGTACAGCAAAATGGAGGGATGTAATGCAACAAGAGATCACCACCAACGGAAAATTACTGAACCCGGACGGCAGCCTGGCGCAGGTCGGCTGGGCGCGCAGCCAGAATCTGGATTGTAACCTGGAGGATGCCCATTTTTACACGCTAAAGGCTTTTCAACCATTTCGCATCAAACGCTGGGATTACTATGCCATGTTCACCCCCCAGCGCTTTTTCTCCGCCACCATTGCCGACCTGGGCTATGCCGGCAACGTCTTCGTCTACCATATGGATTTTGCGACGAATAGACTGCATGAAGAAGGCTTGGTGATCCCCTTTGGCAAGGGCATCCAACTCCCGCGCAACAGCCAGCAAGGGGAAACCGTCTTCGGGAATGAAAAAGCCAGCTTGAAGTTTACAGTTGACGGGAAAAAGAGGCATGTGGTGGTGGATTGGAAGGGTTTTGATGGCGGCAAAGGCATCTCTGCCGATCTGACGCTGCACGAGTTGAAGGAACATGATTCTATGAACATCGTCATTCCCATCGGAAAGAAGCGCTTTTATTACAACCGTAAGATCAACTGCCTGCCCGTCAAAGGGGTGATCACTTATGGGGAGGTGCAGGAAAAATTGGACGAAAAGAGCAGCATTGCCTCGCTGGATTGGGGACGCGGCGTGTGGGAATACTCCAGCTTCTGGAACTGGGCCAGCGCTTCGGGATTCATGCCCAATGGCGACACCATCGGTTTGAACCTGGGTTGCGGCTTTGGTGATATCTCTAAAGCCACCGAGAATGCCGTCATCTACAACGGCAAGCTTCAC
>JAAZOK010000063.1 GCA_012797815.1 Chloroflexota bacterium
CGAGATCTTCTTGGCATCCCCTTTATACAGCTTGACCGCCGCTTCGAAATAATCTGCCAGGTCGCGATCGCCGGTCAGGATATCGGCATCATATTCCGGGATCTGCATTTCCTGCATCAGGCGCGCGCGCCGCTCCAACGGCAGCTCCGGCAGATCTTTCAATATCTCTTTCTTCCAATCATCGCTGATCTCAAGGGGCAACAGATCGGGTTCATGGAAATAGCGGTAATCCGCTTCGGTTTCCTTGGAGCGCATCATACGCAGCACACCGGTATTGTCATCCCAATCCAGGGTCCAGGGTTTGATGGAGTTCCCCTTTTCCACTTCCCTGATCTGGCGCTCGATCTCCTTGCGGATGGCATCTTTGACCGCATCGATGGAATTGACATTCTTGATCTCGGTTTTGGTGTTCAATACACTGCTGCCCTTTTCCCGAATCGAGACATTGGCATCGCAGCGCAAATTTCCTTTTTCCATATCCCCTTCCGAAATGCCCAGCCAGCGCAGCAGTTGGCGCAGACGGATCAGATATTGCCCGGCTTCATCCGCCGAGCGCAGGTCCGGTTCGGTGACCATTTCTACCAGTGGCACCCCACAGCGGTTGAAATCCACAAAGCGGCGGTTCTTTTCTTTCTTGGTCTTGCCGGCATCTTCTTCGATATGCAGTTTGTGAATGCGCACCTTGCGCACATATCCTTTCCCCTCTGCATCGGCAGAAGCCGGAACAGGCAGTTCCAGATAACCGCCCTTGGCCAGCGAATGATCATATTGTGAGATCTGGTAGCCTTTGGGCAGATCGGGGTAGAAATAGTTCTTGCGATCGAAGAACGAGAGTTGCTGGATATCAGCGTGCATGGCAGCTGCCAGCAGCACCGCTTTTTCGACCACTTTCTCATTGAGCACCGGCAGCACACCCGGCAGCCCGGTGCATACCGGACAGATATTGGTGTTGGGGGCATCTTCCCATGAATCCGCCTTGCATGCGCAGAATATCTTGGTGTGGGTGTTCAACTGGATGTGGGTTTCCAACCCGATGACGGCTTCGTATTCAACGCTCATGATTATTTCCCCTCCAGTATCGCGGGCTTTTTCTTGCGCCAGTCTTCCTGTTCCGTTGCCATTTCATACGAACGCGCCATACGCAGCAGGGTCGCTTCATTGAAATCCGCTCCCAGCAGTTGAATTCCGACCGGCAAGCCATCTTCCGAAAAGCCCGCCGGAATGGAAATACCGGGCACACCGGCATGATTGGCCGGCACCGTTAGCTGATCGGCATACTGCATCATGACCGAATCACCGTATACGGCTGCCATTTCAAACGCCGGAGTTGGGGTGGTTGGGGTAAGTAAAGCATCCAATTTGTATTTCCCATCGGGAGCAAAGGCTTGCTCAAAATCACACCGGATCAGCGTGCGTACTTTCAACGCGCGCTGGTAGTACTGCTCAGAGTACTGCGCCGCGCTGACATACATCCCCATCAAGATACGTAATTTGGGCTGCAGCCCAAATCCCTCTCCGCGCGAGCGGCGGTACATTTCTTTCAGATCAGCCACCGGTTTTTGGGTGCGGTAGCCATATTTCACCCCATCGAAACGATGCAGGTTCGAAGCGGCTTCCACCCGGCTGATCACGAAATAGACCGGGATGCCAAAGCGCGTGTTGGGCATGGGTACATCTTCGATGATCTCCGCGCCTAACGCACGATAGGTTTCGGCTGCCTGATAAACCGCATCTTGCATTTCCTGCGGCAGGGACTGTTCGATATATTCTCCGCTTTGCGGATCAGGGAAGGTGATGCGGAAATAATCGGGCGATAAGCCGATGCGCATACCCTTCACCCCTTTTTCGATATCCTGTAAATAATCAGGCACCGGTTTTACGGCAGCGGTCGCATCCGCTTTATCCGCACCGGCGATGACCTGCAGCATCAGAGCAGCATCTTTCACATTGCGTGCAAGCGGTCCGGGGCAATCTAAAGATGATCCGAATGCGATCAGCCCGTAGCGTGAAACACGCCCGTAGGTTGGTTTCATCCCAACCACGCCGCAGAAAGCCGCCGGCTGGCGGATGGAACCTGCCGTGTCGGTACCTAATGAAAGCGCTCCTTCACCGGCAGCTACCGCGGCAACACTCCCACCCGAAGAACCGCCCGGCACCCTGGAAAGATCCCAGGGATTGCGCGGGCTGGGTTGAAAAGCCGAGGATTCGCTGGATGAACCATAGGTGAATTCATCCAGATTTACCTTGCCCAGCATGACTCCACCGGCAGCAAGCATGCGTTCTACCGGCGTCGCCGTATAAGGGGCGGTAAAATTCGCCAGAATACGCGAAGCAGCCGTAGAAGGCGTCCCGCGCACACAAAAGATATCTTTCACGGTAAAGGGAACACCCGGTAAAAGCCCGGCATCTTCCCCCTTGGCAATCCTGGCATCCACATCCTGCGCCTGCCGGTGGGCAAGTTCATTGGTATGCGTGATAAAAGCATGCACCTTACCCGCATCTTCAGGAGAAAGATCGGCATCCAGAGCACCGGGGCGTCCATCGACCTCTTCAATGCGCGCCAGTGATGCATCCAGTACTTCTTCGGCGGAAACCTGGCGCGTTCGCACCAGTTCTGCCAGCTCCAGGGCGGAATAGCTGTTCAGATCACTCATCATTCCAGCTCCGTAGTTGGGATATCGGGAACGACAATATAGCCGTCTTCCAGATCGGGAGCCTGGCTGAGAATCTCTTTCGTGTTCTCGCAGGCTGCCCAATCATCCTTGCGCAGAGCAGGCTTCCCATCCTTTCCATAATCCACCCCATGGGTCGTGACAGCCAGATCATCCGGGAGTGGGATCGCCTCCAGCTCTCGGATGGCGTTCAATTGGTTATTCAACTGCTGGTGCAGATAGATCTTTTCGTCCTCTTCCAGGGCAAAAGCCGCCAGATCAACCATATGTTCAAACACATCGCGCGGGATCAGTTCTTCTTTTTTCTTCATTATCACTCTCTCAGAAAATTTCTTTCTGAGGTGAGTATAACTAAGAATAAAGGAGTGTCAAGTTATCATTGACCGGTGAACGTTCTAGGCTCCTCTCAACCGGTCGACCAGCTTGACTGCCTGATTCGCGTCCGCAGAAAAACCATCGGCGCCGATCTCATCTGCAAAGTTCTGATTCACCGGAGCACCCCCTATGATGATCTTCGTCCCTTTCAAACTCTTCTGGTCATGGATGGCTCCCACCACACTTTTCATATTCATCATGGTGGTAGTCAACAAAGCAGAAAGGGCTACCACATCCGGACTTTCTTCCAGTGCCTTTTTTACAAACAGGTCGGTATCCACATCCACACCCAGATCGATGATCTGGTAGCCTGCTCCCTCCAGCATGATCGACACCAGGTTCTTTCCGATATCATGCAGGTCCCCTTTAACAGTCCCGATGATTATCTTGCCGCGGGGCTGGATATCTGCCATCTGCAGATAGGGTTTCAAGACCTGCAGACCCTCTTTCACCGCACGGGCTGCCACCAGCATCTCGGGAACGAAATATTCTCCCTCTTCGAAAAGCCGCCCGACTTCAGCCATTCCCCTGATGATCCCATTTTGAAGTATTGCATCGGGACTTGCACCCTGCGCAAGCGCTTCATGAATGGATTGCACAACCAGATCCTTGTTTCCATCGATCACCGCATCAAACAGAACATTCATATCCATGGTCATTTCCTCGCTTATTTATTCTTCAGTGGTGGGAACAGCTTCATCAGACCCAGGTGGATAGAATTACGCCAGGTCGTGTAATTATGCCCGCCGTTGTTTTCCACCAGTTCCACCGCATATCCCTTTTTGGATAATAATTCCTTCATCCGTAAATTTTCTTCATATAAAAAGTCAAAGCGTCCAACATTCATCCAGATATCAACATGTTTTCTGGCCGCGCCATTTACAAACTCATAGATCGAAAAATCATCCCCAAACATTTTGAACGCACCTGCCTGGCATAAAACTCTCCCGAAAATCGATGGAACACGCAGGGCAGTGTAGAGCGCCATCAACCCGCCCATGGAAGCCCCCATGATCCCTAATGCCCCCTCCCCATCCAGCAACGGCATCACGGTCGCAGCAGATGGGATCACATTTCTGGTGATGAATGAAACCGTTCCATCATTGCAGGCATATTCGACAAAACGGTTTTGATACACATTTTCCACCAGTGCGACCGCGACAGGCTGCATTTTGCCAAGCGCTATCAGGGTCTCAATAATTTGAACAATCTTTCCCTTTCGCAGGAACTCCTGCCCGTCAAAAATGACCAGCAGCGGGAAAGGACCTGATCCCGGAGGAATGAAGAAATTTACCCTGCGTTTTCCATTCGCCAGCCGCAGTGGATCGTGCAAGGTTTGAGATCTTATCTTGAAATATGCTTTGTCTTTTTTCCCCATCAGAAACGGCGTTCTTTCAAAAGCCGGCATGGAGAAATAATTGTTCCATTCCCCCAACCCATTTTGGACTTTATCCTTATTCAGAGAATCGAGTTTTCGCTTTTTATCGATAGAAATCGCATATTCAATATATGCATCGTTGGGAAAAGATAGCTGTGCTTCCCACATTCCATTTTGATTTCGTTTAAAGGGTACTGGTTTTTCGATGTCCCAGAAATTAAAATCACCGATCAGTCCCGGCTCTCGTTTCCCATCATAAAACCAGATTGCTCTGTTTTCATGGATCAGGGGATTTTTATCACGTTGATGGAAGATTGCCATGCTGCCTACCCTTTAATAAAGAATCACACCTGAATATGGGGGCAATGTGAAGTGCAGATCTTTTTGTTCTTTCTTCACCTCAACCGGTAAAGAACCAAACCAGGCTTTGAATGTAGAATCCTTCAGATCAAAATGCTTATCTTCTGCCCCATTGTTGATGACCAGCTCAATGGCGGGATCATTTTCAAGATCGAGGATCAATTCCGTTGAGGTTACCTGCTTTATAGAAATTTCTCTACGTTTATGTAAACCAAGATCCTTGCGCAGCTGATACAGTTGTTGAAAATATTCATACAACCCATGATCCTGCTTTTCTCCCCACAGCATGGGCAGACGCGCTTCACCAAGATGCCCCTGCCCACCATACACCGTTCGAACTCCGCAGTTTTGCGAAAGACCAACCTCCGTCCCATAATATAAGAATGGCGGATTTGGTAAAAAGCACTGGATGAGAGTCGCTAGTTTCAACCGGCGAATATCATTTCCGGCGATCCACAGAAAGCGGTCCATATCATGGTTATCCAGCATGGAAGGCAGAATGAAATCTGTTGGGAAGAAAGCAAAATGTTTCATTAGAAAAGCACCGAATTTATAAAGATCCCACTCCTGACTAGCGATGGTTTTACGCAGAAACTCAAGCAGGTGAAAATCCAAGCAGCCATCCATCAACCCCACCAACGCTTGCTGCGAATCGGGAGGGTCGATCACCTCGCCAAAAATCCAACAATCGGGCTTGGTATGCTTGATCGCCTGTCTCAGATCTGCCCAGAAATCTGGAGTGGGCCCGATTGCATAATCGATGCGCAGTCCATCCACCCCAAAATCTAACCAGTAGCAGGCTGCGTCGATCATATATTTCCGTGCATCCTTATTCCTGAGATTTATCTGCGGCATCTCTTTTACTTTAAAAAAGCATTCATAATCATCCGGGTAGTGGTAGAAGGTATACCAATCACGATAGCTACTGCCGGGATCAGAGATCGCATCTTGAAATGTCGCATGCCGGCTCGACCAATGATTGGGGACAAAATCCATGATGAAGCGCATTCCTCTTTGATGCAGTTCATCCAGCAATGCTCTGAATTCTTCTTTTGTTCCAAAACGGGGTTCTATCGCATAATAATCGGTGGAGTCATAGCCGTGGTGGGAATTACACGAAAATAATGGACTGAGATACAGTGTATTCGCGCCCAATTTTTGAATGTGATCGAGATGCTCAAGAATTCCTTTCAGTGTTCCACCATAAATATCCTCAACATCCTGAACCGTCCACCATTGCTTGCCGGTACCGGGAGAAAAGCGATCGACCATAATATGGTAAACAATGGCTTCTCTTGCCCATTGAGGATTTGAACAGTCATCCACGCAATAGGCATAATACTTCCCATCATCTGCAAATGTCTCATCCCCAGTGGGTGAAAGCGAACTCATGCGATAACGCACAACAGTTCCTGATTTCTGCGCCGGGATCATGCCGGAAAATACCTGCACATATCCCCACTCAGGCATATTCCAATTCACATTTCCGCTTTGCATCGAAATCACGCACCCATTTTGAGCTATCCCTTTGCTGCCAACAGGATCGGTTTTATCGGTGGTGTAATAAATAAAAGCTTTCTTCGTTAAAATTTCAGGTCCACTGGAAAGTCTTAAAAGAACCTCGTCCCCGGGTTTTGCCTGCAAGGGGAAGCGATGAGAAAGATGAGATACACCTCTTACCATCTTTCGATATTTATCAATTCGGTCTCCTTCAGAGACCATATCTCCAAAAATAAAATCAAGCATGCTTATTCTCTCTCCCGAATCCAGCGTACGATCTCTTCACATTCTTCCACGCTTTCCCCCGCAGAGCCGAATACGACATTATATTTTCCTGCTACCACATCAAAGTTCTCCTTGATCTCATCCGGGGTAGCTGTGATGGTCAACGGGATCCCATTGGTTTTCTCTAATATTTCCTGCAGCTTGCTCATGGTGCGGGGAGTATTGGGGTCTTCCGCAATTTGAACTCCCAGCAGGTGGTCCAGTTTTGTGATCTCGGGGAGCGTACGAATACCCAGAGAATGGGTATGAATCTGCCCGCTTCCGAAGGCATCGATCACTTTTTGAGTATAGTGACGCACCTGTTTGGCATAGGCTCTGGGTGAGATCAGGCAGGCAATATCTTCAGACATGCAAATCGTGCCGGGTTTCAGCCATCCCCCTGCAACACTGCCTCCCCAGTATGTACCAATCAGCCTGTGCATCCGTTTTGCCAGCCAGATAATGGCATCTGCGCAAAAATCCAACAAGGCGGCTACTTTTTGAGGAGAATCATACATATCGGTAAAAATGGCTTCACCGCGCAGCGCGTGCGCCAGATCAAGCGGTGAATAAAAACCGCGCACAACCGGGATGGGTCCCTCATGGGTATACTGCAGCACATATTTCAGTGTCTCTTCCATAAAAACAACCCAGCGGTTATCTTCACTCAGACGCAATTTTTCAAAATCATCCCAATCATTAATAACCGTATTCGCCCACGAGGTATCTTCCGTGAAAACAATATCTCCCGCCACAAAAGCGCTGTACTCACCGGTTCCAAAATTCACTCCATACGTTGGAATGAGGTCGTCTTCGATTGTTCGGCTCATTTCAAGATAATGCTCGTAATTTTTCAGGCTGATATCCAGATAGGATTCGGTATCTTTTTCCAGGTCCAGCGTGTTCAGTGGTGGAACCGGAAACTTGTTTTGAAATGGAAGCATTGCATAAATCAGAGTCTGCTTCTTCTCAGGGTGATCATATAGATCCTGGTAGCGCTGTATCACGCGTTCCAGATTGGGTTTGTAGTAGCGAATATCGCGATAAATCATAGCTCCCTTTCATTAAATCTGAATTGATTAACCTCTCGCACCATCGCAAGATAATTTTCGAGGGGCACGTAGTCAGCGATGGAATTCCCCGAACCAACCGCATAACGTTCCCGCCCTCCGCAGGTTTCGATCAATGCCCGCGTACGTTTCCCCACCTCGTCAGGAGAAGCGGTAGATAAAAAGTGCATATCCATCCCACCCAGCACTGCAATGCGTCCATTAAATTGCTCCTGGAACTGCTGAACAGGGATGATGCCATCTTCGAAAGAATGTTTCCCATCGATCTTTATATCTTCGATCAAATCTTCCATGATCTTCATGACATTGCCGCAGCTGTGTAAAAAATATGGGATCCCTTTCTGATGGGCAAGGGCGGCATTCCTTTTATGCCAGGGTAAGAAATAGCGGCGCAGATCACCGGGAGAGATCAAGGTGGAAGTCTTGAATCCCATATCATCTCCGGGAAAAACGGCTGCAACATGCTCAAAATCAAGGATGTGCTGATAGAACTTGTTTTGAAGGGCACCCACCCGATCGGCAACTGCCCTGACCAGATCAGGAGTATCTACCAGACAATAGCACAACTGCTCCATCGAGAAGATCCACGAGGTGCGTTCAAATATCCCGCCGCCGTGGGAGAAGATCAATCCCATGCCTTCCGGGATATGCGCATTCAAGTATTCGAAAGGGAAAAAATCAAATTGAGAAATATCCGGAAATGGGTACTCCTCAAAATCGTGCCACGATGTGATCGCCCCGTTCTTTTCATCCACCCAGGAGCGCATCCCCGTGTCTTTTCCAGCGGTGTTTTGTGCAGCATCCGATTTGCCGGGGAAGGGAAGTGCCAGTTCCAGACGGATATAATCATAGCCAAGTTCTCTCCAGAACGCGATCACATTATCCAGATACACCCCCTGTGAATCATGGTCGCTCCCCGGATCGACCCATTTTCTTCCCAACACTTCACCCGTAAACTGCTTGATGATGCTGTTATCCACCAGAAATTCCACAAGAGGTGGAACAGATAGCTTTTTCCTGTCCATTAAATGATCCATGAGGCGGTTGATATCAGGGCTGGGTTTTTCTAATCCGATGAGAGCGCTGTGTGGATCCATGATCAGCCTTTCATGGCACCTTTCGTTAACCCCTGCACCAGGTATTTCTGCAGGGAATAGAAAATGATAACGATCGGCAGACAGGCAAGCACAGAAGCAGCAGAAAACATCGACCAATTTTCAGCATAAGGCTGGGTGAAGAAACGCATCCCTAATGCCACCGTGTACATATTGTTGCCGCTTAGAATGATACTGGCGAGGTAATAATCATTGTAAAAACTGATGATATTGAACAGAAAAACCACCACGATCATCGGTAAACAAAGCGGGAAAGCGATCTTCGTAAATGCCTGCCAGTGACTGGCTCCATCCAGATAAGCGGACTCCTCTATTTCATAGGGAAGCGCATCAAAATAGCCACGCATGAGCCAGGCATTGAAGGGAATGGTGGTTCCCGCATAGATCAGGATCAATCCCAGAAATGTATTCTGCAGTTGAATGAATACGGCAATCTTATACAACGCCACGATCGTAACCGTGGCAGGCAGCATCTGCAGTAAGATCAAGAACACCAATCCGTTTTTCTTGCCTTTGAATTGAAATCTCGAAAAGGCATACGCCATGGTAGTGGTTTCCAGCAATGCCAGCAGGCTCCCGAATAAGGTGACAATGGCGCTGTTGCGCAGCCATTTCAAGAACTTCGTCTTTTCAAAAAGATGCACATAATTATCGAAGGTGATCTGTTTGGGAAAAATAGAGGAAGAGAACAAAGAGCTACCCTTTGAAATAGAAGCATTTGCCATCCACACAATCGGGAAGAGCACCATAATACAAACAAGGATCAAGATCAGGCGGGTTAGATTCGTCGAAAGAAAATTCCGAATTTTCTTTTTTGATTTTGGATCAGTGAAACGCTTCATTCTTTCACCTCCCGAAAAGCACCCGTCATCGACAAATTAATCAACGTCATTCCACCCACGATCAGAAAAATAAGCATCCCGTTTGCCGAAGCCAGACCATAATCAAAATTCGTGGCGCCAAACGCCACCTTATACATATAGGTTGACAGCAGGTCGGTCGCCCCTGCCATGGCAGAGGGGCTCTTGAACGGACCCCCCTCGGTCAACAGGTAGATCACTCCAAAGTTTCCAAAATTCATCGCAAAACCTGAAACCATCAGGGGCAGCACGATCGAACGCAGCATGGGTAATGTTATATTCCAGAAGGTCTGCCATGCACTGGCTCCATCTACACGACAGGCATCATACAATTCTTCAGGAATACTCTGCAAGCCTCCCAGAAATGCGGACATCATAAAAGGATAGCCGATCCAGATATTCACAAGTAAAACGGTTGCCCTCGCCCAGGTTGAATTCGAAAGCCAGGGAACAGCCGATAAACCTATTCCGGTCAGCATGCGGTTGATAGGTCCAAATGAAGAGTTGAAAAGACCTTTCCAGGTCAG
>JAAZOK010000021.1 GCA_012797815.1 Chloroflexota bacterium
AAATGGTCATGCCCGGCGACCGCACCAACATGCAGGTCGAACTGATCATCCCGGTTGCCCTCGAACAGGGTTCTGACTTCGCTATCCGCGAAGGCGGTCTCACCGTTGGCGCTGGTGTTATCACTGAAATCTTGGAGTAAAAGGAAACCATGGCAAAGCAGAAAATTCGCATCCGATTAAAAGCATATGATCATCGTGTTCTCGATCAATCTGCTAAAAGAATTGTCGAAACCGCAGAACGGAGCGGCGCTAAAGTTGTTGGACCGGTGCCCCTGCCAACGAAGATCGAAAAATTCACCGTAAGACGATCAACCTTTATCGATAAAGATTCCCATGAGCATTTTGAGATCAGAACGCATAACAGAATTATCGACGTTCTGGAACCAGATGCAAAAACAATTGATATGTTGATGCGTTTGAATTTACCTGCTGGTGTAGATATCGAGATCAAGATCTAAGTTTAATGGCTGGTAAAAACAGCGATTATATGGTATATTAATTCGGTTTTGGGCAACACCCAAATTGCAGCGCAAGAATGAGCATTTTAGCGACTGAAAAATAACCTAGTTGGCTAATCGTTTATTGACTGCGTTGTGGAAAGATGATGCAGCTTTGCCCAAGCTGACAGTCTTGAAAACAAGAATAAGGAGAAAACTAAATATGTTCAAAGGGCTTATTGGGAAAAAGGTTGGCATGACCCAGATTTTCGACCAGGACGGCAATGCTGTTCCGATTACATTAATCGAAGCTGGGCCATGTTTTGTTACTCAAGTCCGGCGCGTTGATCGCGATGGTTATTCTGCAGTTCAGTTAGGTTTTGAAAAAGTTGAAGAGCGCAAGTTATCGGGTGGGGAAAAAGGTCACTTGCAGAAAAATGAAATTCCGTTGTTGCGGCATCTGAGAGAATTCCGAACGAAGACAATTGATGTAAAAGAAGGCGATGTGCTGGATGTCGGTCAATTTGCTGTGGGCAGCCATGTGGACGTAATTGGTTTCAGCAAAGGACGTGGTTTCGCCGGCGCTGTAAAGCGCTACGGGTTCCGTGGTGGTCCAAAGACCCATGGTCAATCTGATAGAACTCGTGCACCAGGTTCACACGGTTCTGGTACCACTCCAGGACGTGTTTACAAGGGTTCACGTGGTCCAGGGCACATGGGCAACACTCGGGTCACATCACAAAACATTGAAGTCGCATTCGTAGACGTGGAAAAGAACCTGCTTGGGATCAATGGATCTGTTCCAGGCCCCAAAGGTGGTTTAGTTGTAATAAATGAGGCAAGGAAGCAGTAAAAATCTGGAGTAATAGATTCCGTTTAAATGGAGTTAATGATGAAGGTAGATTTAATTGATTTCAAGGGAAAGAAAGTAGGCGATGTAGAGCTTCCTAAAGACATTTTTGAAGCTCCGATCAACATTGATCTGATGCATCAAGCCTATGTTCGTCAAATGGCAAACGCACGTCTTGGAACGCATGAAACGAAAGAACGTGGTGATGTATCTGGCGGTGGAAAGAAACCCTGGAGACAAAAGGGAACCGGTAGAGCACGTCAGGGTTCCTCGCGCGCAGCTCAATGGGTGGGCGGTGGCAAGATCTTCACGCCGCATATGCGCAGTTATGAGCAGAAAATGCCCCTTAAGATGCGCCGTGCGGCATTACGTTCTGCCTTGAGTGCCAAAGCCAGTGAGGGTGAGATCGTCGTTATCGATGATGTGAGCATGGATGAACCAAAAAGCAAGCAACTTGCCCAGGCATTTGAAAAATGGGTCGGTCAGAATTCAGCCCTTTTGGTATTGCCTGACAAGAAGAAAGTTAATGTATTTACTTCTGCCAGGAATCTCACGGACGTAAAGGTGCTGCTCGCGCACTACCTTAATATTCGGGACCTCTTTACCTATAACCGCCTGGTCTTGGAGAAATCATCGATTGATGTGATTAAGGATTATTTAGGAAAAGGAAAGTAGCATGAATACACCTTTCGATATTTTGAAACGACCACTGGTCACTGAAAAGACGGCTTATCAATCCAGTAAACTGCACCAATATGTGTTTGAGGTAGATGAGCGTGCCACCAAAGTTAATGTAAAAGACGCAATTGAAAAGGCATTTGAGGTTAAAGTCCTAAAGGTAAATATCATCAATGTGCCGGCAAAGCGCGGCAGAAAAGCCCGCAGTCGCCGTATATCCATCCGAAATTCGGCATACAAGAAAGCGGTTGTTACCCTGGCGCCTGAAGACAGGATCGCTATCTTTGAGGGAGTTGAATAATGAGTGTAAAGGTATATAAACCAGTTACTCCCGGTCAACGTCATCGCACGGGAGCCACTTTTGAAGAAATTACAAAAACCAAGCCTGAGAAATCGTTGCTTGTTTCTCGCAGCAACAAATCCGGTCGAAATATGTATGGGCGTATCACCGTGCGTCATCGTGGTGGTGGTAGCAAGACCAAGGTTCGTGTGGTTGATTTCAAACGCTCCAAGAGTGGTATTCCGGCGGTTGTCAGTGCTATCGAATACGATCCAAATCGTTCCGCTCGTCTGGCATTATTGACCTATGCGGATGGAGAGAAGAAGTACATCATTGCTCCACTCGGATTGAAAGTGGGAGACAAGATCATGTCTGGTAGCCAGGCTGAAATTCGCCCTGGCAACAGCTTGCCGATCGCCAATATCCCGGTGGGCACCATGATCCACAACATCGAACTACAAGAAGGCAAGGGGGGGCAGATGGCTCGTTCAGCCGGTGCGGCAGCGCAATTGCTGGCCAAGGAAGGCGAATATGCCCATCTGCGTTTACCTTCCGGAGAAGTCCGCCTGGTGCGGCAGAAATGCTCTGCTACCATCGGACAGGTCGGTAACCTTGAGCACAGTCAGATCCATCTTGGGCGTGCCGGGCAGAAACGTCATCTGGGCATCCGACCATCTGTGCGTGGCAGTGCAATGTCCCCACGGGATCATCCCCATGGTGGCGGTGAAGGACGTTCTCCCATCGGTATGGCAGGACCTAAATCTCCCTGGGGTAAACCCACTTTGGGTTATCGTACCAGGAAGAACAAGAAGACGGATAAATATATCGTTCGCCGCAGACATGCTGCGAAGAGATAATAGAGCGAAGGATTAAGGAGCAAGCTATGTCTCGATCTCTGAAAAAAGGACCGTTTGTTGATCCGAAATTACTGAAGAAAATTGAGGAAATGAATGCGAAGAATGAAAAGAAAGTCCTTCGTACCTGGAGTCGTGCCAGCACAATCTTTCCTCAAATGGTAGGCCATACCATCGCGGTACATGATGGAAGACGACATGTTCCGATCTATGTTACGGAAAACATGGTAGGGCATAAATTGGGTGAGTTTGCCCCGACCCGCCATTTTCGTGGACATATGGCAGAAAAATCCACCAAGAAAGATTAGGATACAAACATGGACGTACGTGCGGAATTAAAATACTGCCCAATCTCTCCACAGAAAATGCGTTTAGTGATCGATGTGGTACGCGGGCAAAAAGTTGAAAAAGCGATCACAGATCTGAAATTTTTGAACAAGGCATCATCGGAGCCTGTTAGAAAATTAATTGAATCGGCGACAGCCAATGCCGAAAACAATTTTGGTCTTGACCGGGCGAATCTCTTTATCAGCGAGATCTATGCCGATGAGGCACCAACCCGCAAATGGCGAAGATTTGGTGCGCGCGGGAGATTTAAACCGATCTTGAAGCGTTCATCACATGTAAGAGTGGTTTTGAAAGATAAGGCTTAAAGGAAAGATTAGGAGAAATTATGGGTCGAAAAGTTCATCCAATCGGATTTCGCTTAGGGATCAACCAACCCTGGGAAGGGCGTTGGTATGCTGAAGGACAGAATTACATCGATCAACTTCACCAGGATTTTAAAATCCGTGAATTGGTTCGGAAATCTGCAGAAAAAGCTGGTATTTCATTCATCGAAATCGAACGGTACCCCAGCAAGATCAAGATCGTGGTCAACACCGCTAAACCCGGCATTCTGATCGGACGCAAAGGGGAGACGGTCAAAGGTATTCGAAAAAATCTGGAAGACCTGACTGGTAAGAAGATCGATCTTGAGATCAAGGAAATAGTGAATCCTGATTGCGATGCCCGTTTGGTTGCCGAGAATATCGCCAACCAGATCACACGTCGTATCAGCTATCGCCGTGCCATGAAACGTGCTATCCAACAAGCCATGCGCCAGGGCGCTGAAGGTGTGAAAGTCGAAGTTGCGGGACGTCTGAACGGTGCTGAAATGTCACGTTCGGTATGGCTGCGTGAGGGACGTGTTCCTCTGCAGACATTACGTGCCAATATCGATTTTGCTCGCGATGAAGCTTTGACCACCTACGGTCAAATTGGCATCAAAGTATGGGTATACAAAGGCGAAATCATGCCGGGCTCTGAAGAACAATTAGAAGAAACTGAAGGCGTTTACGTTAGTGAATAACCTGGCGTATCGTACTGGAAAGAGGTAATTATCATGTTGATGCCGAAACGTGTGAAATATCGCAAGCAAATGCGCGGACGAATGCGCGGTAAAGCCATGCGCGGTGCCGAGATTTCATTTGGTGAATATGCCCTGCAGGCATTGGAACCGGCATGGATCTCAGCCCGGCAGATCGAATCTGCGCGCCGTTCTATTGTCCGTAACTTGAAGAGACGTGGGAAAGTATGGATTCGCATTTTCCCTGACAAACCGATTACCAAACGTGCCGCGGAATCCCGTATGGGTAAAGGAAAGGGATCGGTGGAATTTTGGGCTGCGGTTGTAAAACCGGGCAGAATTCTGTTTGAGGTAGGTGGCGTAGATCCTGAGATCTCAAAACATGCCTTGAAACAAGCCTCCTATAAATTCCCGATCAAAACCAAGATCATTTCGCGATCGGATATAGATGGAGAATAAAAATGAAGATTGAAGGTATTAGAAAATTCTCTGATGATGAATTGAAAACAAAAGTATTCGATACGAAAAAGGAATATATGGAATTACGTTTTCAACACGTTTCTGGGCAGTTGAATGATACGAGCAAGTTAAAACAAACTCGTCGCGATATTGCCAGGTTGGAGACGGTTGTTCGGGAACGAGAAATTAAAGCTGTTACGGAAGGTGAAAAATGACCGCAAGAAGAAGATTACAGGGCATTGTCACGAGTGACAAGATGATGAAAACGGTCGTGGTTCAGATTTCTCGGACCTATCGACATCCGGTCTATCAAAAAGTGGTTCATGAATCCAAGAAGGTTATGGCACATGACGAACTTGATGCAAAGATCGGTGATGAGGTGATGATTGTTGAAAGCAAACCTATTTCACATAAAGTACGTTGGGTTGTGCAGGAGATCCTGAAGAAAAGTGAAATTCAGGAAATCGGTGTAGAAGAGGGTTGAGGTCATGATTCAACAAGAGTCCAGATTAAAAATTGCTGATAACACAGGTGCTCGAGAAATATTGGTGATCCATGTTATGGGCGGATCGCGCAGAAAATATGGACGCATCGGTGATGTAGTAGTTGGAACGGTAAAATCCGCCTCCCCTCAAAGTGGCGTTAAGAAAAGCGAAATTGTAAGAGCTGTGATCGTACGCTGTGCTAAGGAATGGCGACGCAACGATGGCTCAACCATTCGCTTTGATGATAATGCTGCTGTCATCCTGGATGGCGAGACGCAAAATCCTAAAGGTACCCGTATCTTTGGACCGGTCGCTCGTGAACTGCGTGAGCAGGGATATCTGAAAATCGTTTCGCTTGCACCGGAAGTAATATAGGTCGAGGATAGCAGGAGAATAGAATGAAGCAAAAAATTAAACGCGGCGATCAAGTTGAAGTGATCACAGGCAAAGCTGCTGATAAGGGAAAGCGCGGGGAAGTGATCCGTGTTTCGACCAAAGATCACAAGGTTTTCGTGCAGGGAATCAACATTCGCACGAAACATCAGAAACAGGTCCAATCACAGGGAAAGAATATCAGCCCCGGTATTGTTAAATTTGAAGGCTCTATGGATATTTCTAACGTCATGCTCGTTTGCAAGAAATGTAATAAGCCTACCCGAGTGGCTATCAAGCAAGAAGGTGATAAAAGCATCCGGGTTTGCAAAAAATGCGGAGCAAAGTTAGATTAGGGCAGCGGAGAAAATTATGAATGTATTAAAAGAGAAATATCAAAATGAAGTAATCCCTGCGCTGATGAAGGAATTTTCTTTGGCAAATGTACTGCAAGTACCAAAATTGGAGAAGATCGTCCTGAATATTGGCTTGGGTGAAGCCTTGGACAATCCGAAAGCCATGGATGCTGCAGTGGCTGACATCATGTCCATCACCGGACAGAGACCTGTCATTACAAAGGCAAAAAAGAGCATTGCTAATTTCAAGCTGCGTGAAGGGCGTCTGATTGGAGCCAAGGTCACCCTGCGCGGAGAGAAAATGTGGGCATTTATTGACCGCCTGATCAATATCGCGCTGCCACGTTTGCGCGACTTTCGCGGTGTTTCACGGGATTCATTCGATGGACGAGGAAATTACACGCTGGGGCTACAGGAACAGTTGATCTTCCCTGAAATCGAATATGACAAAATCGATAAGGTACGCGGAATGGAACTCACCATTGTTACTTCTGCCCCGAATGATGAACAATCGATGGCAATGTTAAGCATGTTGGGAATGCCTTTCAGGAAGGTATAAAAGATGGCAAAAAAATGTATGCAGTATCGCGAATATAATAGAAAGTACCCTAACCAGGTTAGGAACCGCTGCAAGATTTGTGGTCGCCCGCGCGGCTACATTCGACGCTTTGGAATTTGTAGGATTTGTTTCCGGGAATTAGCCCTGCAAGGCAAGATCCCCGGTGTGACAAAATCATCATGGTAAAAACCATCCGGAGGTATTTGAATGAGTATAAATGATCCTATTTCTGATATGTTGACTCGCATCCGGAATGGAGTATCCAATAACCAAGCCGTAGTTGCGATGCCTGCTTCCAAAATGAAAGCAGAAATAGCCAGAATATTAAAAGAGGAAGGTTTTATCTCTGCTTATGAAGTAGTAGATGGACCAAAAGTTCCCCAGAAAATTCTGCGCATCAATTTGAAATACGTTGGAGAACGCCGGCAGCGCAGGGCTGTCATTACCGGGCTGGTTCGCATCAGCAAACCGGGACGCCGAATTTACTCCCAGAAAAAAGAAATCCCCTGGGTTCGTTCTGGAATGGGTATTGCGATCGTTTCAACCCCCAAAGGCGTTATGACCGGACAAGAAGCCCGCAAGAACAATGTAGGCGGCGAAGTTCTCTGCAAGGTATGGTAGGAGGTATAAAGTGTCACGAATTGGTAAATTACCGATAACTGTACCCGCTGGAGTGCAGGTCGAACTGGAAGGAAAGAATGTCAAAGTGAAAGGTCCAAAAGGTAGTATGGAATTTGAACATTCTGCTCTGGTCGATGTAAAGAAGGAAGAAAACAATATTATTATCACGCGCTCATCTGATGCCAAGAATGTGCGGGCATTGCATGGTACAACCCGTGCGCTGATCCAGAATATGATCACCGGGGTACATACAGGTTTTCAGAAAATTCTGCAGATCGAAGGGGTGGGCTACCGTGCGGAAAAATCCGGCAATGATGTAATTATTCATGTTGGTTTTTCTCACCCGGTGGTGGTAAATCCACCTGAAGGGATCACGTTTGAAGTCGATGAAAAAGCAAAAACGATCACTATCAACGGTTATGACAAACAAGTTGTAGGGCAAATTGCATCGGAAATTCGTAAACTGCGCCCGCCTGAGCCGTACAAAGGTAAAGGAATTCGTTACAGTGACGAGCGTGTTCGCCGGAAACCCGGTAAATCAGCTAAAGTTGGAGCTTAGGAAATTCAATCCGGGAAGGTTTAAGAGATGGCAAATAAATCGAGAAATGAAGCTAGATTAAAAAGACACAATCGGGTTCGCAAGAACATTTATGGGGTTGCCGAACGACCGCGCATGAGTGTTTATAGAAGTTTGTCAGATATTTATGTTCAGGTAATTGATGATGACAAGGGTATGACCCTGGTTTCTTCTTCCAGCCTGGATAAGGAATTGAAGAGCAAGCTCAAGGGAAAGACGAAGACCGAGCAAGCGATTGAGGTCGGCAAACTGGTCGCCCAACGTGCCAAGGATAAGAAGATCTCGGAAGTTGTGTTCGATCGAGGTGGTTATCGTTTTGATGGTAGAGTAAAGGCACTGGCAGATGCGGCACGTGAAGCCGGGTTAAAATTCTAGCAGCGGCAAGAGCTAAGAAGAGGAATTGGAAAATATGGCATATCAATCAGTAGAGAAAGAATATGACGAGAGAGTAGTTGAGATCAAACGTGTTGCCAAGGTTGTTAAAGGCGGACGCAGATTTCAATTCCGTGTGGCTATCGTTGCCGGTGATAACAATGGGACCGTTGGATTGGGTGTGGGCAAAGCCAATTCAGTACCTGATGCAATGAAAAAAGCTACCTCACAAGCTCACAAGAACATGCGCAAAGTTTCCCTGGAAGGGACGACCATTCCGCATGAGGTGATCGGAAAGACCGCCGGAGCGCGTGTGCTCTTGAAACCTGCTTCACTGGGTACCGGTGTTATTGCAGGTGGTGGCGTGCGTGCTGTTCTGGAAGCTGCCGGTGTCCGTGATATTCTTACGAAATCCCTCGGGAGTGCAAATATCCTTAATGTGGTAAAAGCAACGTTCGACGCTCTGGATCAGTTATATTCTCCAGCAGAATTGGCTGAAATGCGTGGAAAATCTGCCAAGGATCTGACTCCTTTCTGGGAAAGGAGAAGTAATGGCTAAGCAGACCTCTGCAAAAATGTTGAGAATTACACTGGTTAGAAGTCCAATTGGCAATACAGAACGTCACAAAGCAACTTTACGCGCTCTGGGATTACATCGTATTGGGCAGACCGTTGAACAAAAGGATACTCCTACCGTTAGGGGTATGCTCGCGAAAGTTAATCATCTTGTACAAGTTGAAACGCAGGAAGAAAAATGAAGTTACATGATCTGAAACCAAATCCAGGTTCTAAAAAAGACCGCACCCGAGTTGGTCGTGGTATTTCCGCTGGGAAGGGGAAGACCGCCGGGCGTGGTACCAAAGGACAACGTTCCCGTGCAGGTTTTGGCGGCAATCTATACCGCCAGGGTGGGAATTTACCTTTCTATCGCCGCTTGCCGTTCATGCGTGGTGAAGGATTCACCCCACCGAACCAGGTTACCTATAACGAAATCAATGTCGAAACCCTGGCAGAGCGATTTGCTGCGGGTGCTGAAGTGACCCCCGAGACATTGGCAGCCCTTAACCTTCTTCATCAAAAGAAGAACCCGGTTGTCGTATTAGGGCGGGGTGATATTGACAAACCCCTCACGGTGAAAGTACAACGGGTTTCCAAATCGGCTCGTGAGAAAATCGAAGCTGCCGGTGGAAAAGTGGAAATTGTTGCATAAGTTGAGCTGGAAAAATAAAGGAGACCAAAGATGAAGAAATCAGCTTGGCGATACCTGTGGACTTCGAAGGATATTCGAAAGAAACTGCTGATAACCTTGTTCATTTTGATACTATACAGGTTTGCAGCGAATATTCCCGTCCCTGGGGTTAACCGCAGTGTGATCGGAACGATATTTAGTTCGACCAGCGCAGCCGGGAACCTGTTAAACGTCTTTGATCTGTTATCCGGTGGTACCCTATCGAATTTCTCGATCCTAGCAATGGGTGTTTATCCCTACATTACAGCTCAGATCATCATCCAGTTGCTCATTCCACTGATCCCTTCTCTACAGAAGAGAATCCAGGATAATCCCAAAGAAGGTAGGAAATTATCCGAACGGTATACCATTTTGCTGACCATCCCTTTATCTGGGTTAAGTGCTTTTGGGCAGATCCAGATCTTTCGCCAATTAGCAGGGTCGGCGTCATTGTTCACTTACAATTTTGGTCTGTCAGGATCAAATTTGATACCGACACTGACTACCATCATCAGTATGATGGGTGGAACCATGCTGGGTATCTGGTTGGGTGAATTGATCTCCGAATACGGTATTCCTAATCAGGGTCTTTCTCTGATCATTTTTGCGGGAATTGTTGCGAGAATTCCACAAAGCGTTTACCAGATCATTGTCTCCGGTGAAAGCGTTGTTTTATTGCTTTCCATCATGTTCATTATTCTGATCGTATCGATATTCGCTATCGTATATGTACAACAAGGTCAACGGAAAGTCCCGGTGATCTTCCCGGGGCGGAGAGTTGGCAACAAGATGTCTATGCCGGTACGCAGCAGTTTGCCCCTGATGATCAATATGGCAGGCATGATCCCGCTGATCTTTGCGCAGACGATCCTTTCCTTGCCGGCAATCCTGGGTCAATTTTTCGTAAATTCGAAAACGGCATGGTTAGCAAATCTGTCAAGCTGGTTAACGGGAACTTTTAATACCAGCAGTGTCTGGTATGTTGTGCTGTATTTCATCTTTGTAGTGGCGTTGACTTTCTTCTATACGGAAGTGCTATTCGAGCAACAAAACTATGGAGAGAATTTGAAAAAACAGGGTGCCCAGATTCCGGGTGTGGTGCGTGGCGAGCCAACCCAACGGTATTTGTTGAAAGTGCAACGTCGCATTACTCTGGTGGGTGCTTTATTCCTGGCAGTAGTAGCTACTGCCCCCTATATCACACAAATGTTCCTTAAAACTGGGGTGGCTTCTCAATCAGGATTATTCCTAGTAACCACTTCCGGTCTGCTGATCGTAGTGGGAACGGTGCGTGACACGTTCAATGTCATCGAAACCGAATTGAAGCTGCACGGTTATGATGACAAATTGATCAAAGGATAAAAGCAGGCACAATGGCGAAGTTCGTGGTTTTACTGGGACCTCCCGGAGCGGGAAAAGGGACACAAGCAGAAATCATTGCTGAAAAGTTAGCCATCCCGCACATCTCCTCCGGGGATCTTTTTAGAGAGAACCTTAAAAATGAAACAGAACTTGGAAAGAAAGCCAAGGGTTTCATGGATGCCGGAAAACTGGTCCCGGATGAAATCACTATCTCTATGGTAGCAGAACGGTTATCACGCACTGACTGCAACCAGGGCGCAATTCTGGATGGATTCCCCAGAACGCCGTATCAGGCTCATGAGCTTGATATAATTCTGGCAGAAAAAGGGAATACGATCTGCTGCGTCCCATATATTATGGTATCCGATCAGGATCTGCTTGAACGACTTACCGGTAGATGGACATGCAAGGCTGCTGGGCACATCTACCATGCCAAGTTCAACCCTCCCAAAGACCCTGGTATTTGTGATATTGATGGTTCTTCTTTATATCAACGTGATGATGATAAAAAGGAGACTATCGAAAAACGGCTGGCTGTCTTTCACGAACAGACCGCACCATTAATCGCCTATTATCGTGAAAAGAACCTGCTGGTAGAGGTTGATGGAACGCAACCGATCGAGCAAGTTACGACAGCCTTATTAAAAACCGTCACTTCTGTTGCATGATTGGACGGGATGATAAAAACTGAGTATAATAAAAACTTTGCGGAAATAAAGGAGTTATTGAGATGAAGGTATCACCGTCTATCAGAAAGAGATGCGCGAAGTGCAAGATCGTTAAACGCAAACGCGTTTTATATGTTATTTGTGAAAACCCGAAACACAAACAAAGACAGGGATAAGAGAATATGGCAAGAATTGAAGGTGTCGACTTACCGCGCAATAAACGTGTAGAAATAGGCTTACGCTATATCTATGGGATCGGTCCTCAGACCGCCAGAACGATTCTGGCTGCCACGAAGGTCAATCCAGATACCCGTGTAAAAGACCTGACCGAAAATGATGTCAGTGCCTTACGTGATTTTATTGCAAAGAATTATATGGTGGAAGGTGATTTGCGTCGTGAAGTTCAGATGAACATTAAACGTCTCATCGAAATCGGATGCTATCGTGGATTGCGTCACCGTAGAAGCCTGCCTGTTCATGGACAGCGTACTCGTACCAATGCTCGTACTCGCAAGGGACCGAAGCGCACTGTGGCGGGTCGTGGACGCCGCCGTGGGGCAACCAAGAAATAAAAGGAATTAAGAGGAAATATGGCTCAAGGTTCAAAATCATCTTCACGCAAATCAGCTCCTCGAAAGACAAAGCGGAGTTTATCTTCGGCTACGGTGCATGTTTTTGCATCTTTCAATAACACGATCATCACCGTAACCGATTCCCAAGGGAATACGGTATGCTGGTCCAGCTCTGGAGCAGTGGGTTACAAAGGATCACGAAAAAGCACACCATTCGCTGCCCGTATTGCAGCAGAAGAAGTTATGAAAAAGGCTACTTCGATGGGTGTGGATCAAATCGATTTGATCATCAAGGGACCCGGTCCTGGTCGTGAAAGTGCGATCCGTGCAATTCAATCAATGGGTATCAAAGTCACTTCTATTGAAGATATCACTCCTGTACCCCATAACGGCTGCCGTCCACCCAAGAAACGACGCGTGTAGTTTTAGGAGATTATTAAATGGCTCGATATACTGATTCAGTATGCAAGATTTGCCGCCGTGAAGGCGAAAAATTATTTTTAAAGGGTGAGCGTTGCTATACACCCAAATGTGCGTTTGAAAAACGTCCTTACGCACCCGGGCAGCATGGGAGAACATCTCAGGCGCGCCGCCAGGGACGTATGTCTGATTACAGCCGGCAGTTGCGTGCCAAACAAAAAGCACGTCAAGTGTATGGTGTTCTTGAAAAACAGTTCCGCCGCTATTTTGCGGTTGCGATCAAAAAGCGTGGTCTGACTGGTTTGAATTTACTGCAAACATTGGAATTACGCCTGGATAATGTGATCTATCGCATGGGACTGGCAGAGAATAGAGCGCAAGCTCGCCAGATGGTTTCTCATGGACATTTTGTTGTAAATGGTCGGCGTACTGACATCCCCTCCATGCTGTTGGAACCCGGTGATGTGGTTACGGTACGCGAACAATCTCGTGGCAATGGTTTATTTAATGACCTGGCTGAAAAAGCGGAAAAGAAGAATTGCGCTTTGTGGCTTGAACGAGATTTGAAAACATTTAGCGGTAGAGTTTTGCGGCTTCCAGAACGTGGTGAAATCGATGGAAATCTGGATGAACAATTGATCGTTGAATACTATTCACGATAAGCGATCAATTTAACGAAAAGAAGAGGGAAGAACTGTGGCTCATACAAAAATGGTTACTCCAATTTTGGAAAGGGAAAAAGAATCCCGCAATTATGGACAATTTTTGATCAGTCCCCTGGATAGAGGCTATGGGGTGACTATCGGAAATGCTTTAAGACGGGTAATGCTTTCGTCCTTAGAGGGAGCTGCAGTTACATCTATTCGCATTTCTGACACACTGCATGAATTTACTGATATTCCAGGGGTGCGGGAAGATGTTCTGCAATTTATGCTGCAGGTAAAACAAATCAGACTCATCATCCACGAAGGTGATATCGCTCACCTGCATTTGGATGTGAAGGGTGAGGGTGTTGTGACTGCGGCAGATATCCAGGTTCCGTCCGAGGTTGAGATCGTCAATCCGGAGTTGTATCTGTTTACGGTTGATGACCCGAAAGCAGAATTAACTGTGGAGATGACCGTGGAACATGGTCGGGGTTATTCCCCGGCTTCAACGCGCAGCAACGATAAATCGATTGGCGAGCTACCGGTGGATGCGATCTACAGCCCGGTTCTGAAGGTTGGATTCGATGTTTCTAGTGCACGGGTAGGACAGAGCACCAATTATGATAAGTTGACCATGGAAATCACTACCGATGGCACGATTTCTCCTGAACAGGCGCTTGGGAATGCCTCCAAGATCTTAATGGAACAATTAAGCCTGATCTCAGGTATTGAGGAAGAGTTACTGGAAGTTTCCAAAGAACCCGAAGTAAAGGAAGTTGACCATTTGCGCAGTGAAGCGGCTGATACACCGATCGAGAATCTTGACCTCTCGGTAAGAGTATTCAACTCATTGAAGCGGACCGGCATTACCAGCGTTGGGGATGTGCTTGAACTTTTGGATAAAGGCGAAGAAGCAGTGATGTCCATCCGTAATTTCGGTGAGAAAAGCTTAACCGAACTGCACGATAAGATGGTCGAAAAGGGTTTTTTACCCGATGAAAATGATATGGAAGCGGAGAATTAAAAAATGCGACATCAGGTTGCTGGAAAGAAATTAAATAGAAATTCAGGGAATCGCAAAGCACTGCGCAGTACCCTGATCAAGCAATTATTCACTTACGAAAAGATCAAGACAACCCGTGCTAAAGCGGAGGCTATTCGCGGTGAAGCAGAGAAAATGATCACTGTTGCCAAGAACAGCAGTAAAGGCAGTGACGTCGATAAGGTGAATGCACGCCGGTTGGTAGCGTCCAAATTGAACAATGCCGACGTTGTAAAACGCTTGTTCGATGACATTGCTCCTCGTTTCGAAGAACGCAACGGCGGTTACACACGGCTGACAAAACTGGGTTCTCGCAAAGGCGATGATGCTGAAATGGTGCTTTTGGAACTGGTTGAGTCTGGCAAGAAAAAGTAATTAGGGATTGTCCCGCAAGGGAATGGAACATTACCAACTTATTATCGCATACGATGGTACTGAATACCGCGGATTTCAACGACAGGCGGATTCAGCAACTATCCAGGGTGAACTGGAAACTGCTCTTCGGAAGATAGGATGGCAGGGAGAAACGATCTACGCGGCTGGAAGAACTGATACCGGAGTGCATGCAAGCGGTCAGGTGATCAGTTTTACCCATGACTGGCAACATTCTGAAAAGGACCTACTGGCAGCGCTAAATCACTTCTTACCTGATGGTATCGCGGTGCAATCGGTGACATCGGTAGGGGATGAATTTCATCCACGATACGATGCACTGAGCAGGGAGTATCAATATGCCATCACTTTTTCGCCTGTACCACTGCCGCAGAAAGAACGTTTTATGTGGCGGATTAACGAAGAGTGGAATTGGGATGCCGTGAACGAAATAGCCATGCTATTGGTAGGAGAACATGATTTTTCACAGTTCGGCAAGCCATTCAAACCAGGAAACTGTACCACTAGGAAGATACTGGTTTCAAAATGGACCCGGGTAAACCCGACCGATTGTGTATACACGATCGAAGCGAATGCATTTCTTTATCATATGGTTCGAAGGATCGTTTTTGTCCTCTGTAAAATTGGAGAAGGACGAACCTGCCGGGAAGAAGTGCAAAAAGCGCTGGCTGGAGAGAAAAATACAATTCCTCCGGGCATCGCACCAGCTTGCGGATTGACGTTAACCAAGGTCCGCTATAACGATAATATAAAAGATTGAAGATTTAGGAGATAGAAAAGTGGAAAAAACCTTTGTTATAAAAGGAACAGCAGAATCGGAGTGGGTTCTGTTTGATGCAACGGATCAAAGTCTGGGAAGGTTAGCCGGCGAGGTCGCCAATGTGCTGCTGGGCAAGAATAAACCCACCTACACCCCCGGTGTTTTGATGGGTGACCATGTGGTCGTTATCAATGCGGAAAAAGTAGCCATCAATCCAAAGCGCATGGAAGAAAAAGTGTACTATTCACATTCCAATTATCCCGGCGGATTGCGAGCGGTCAGCATGCCGGATATGTTGAAGAATCATCCGGAACGCGTGATCACCAAAGCGGTATGGGGAATGATCCCCCATAATAAGTATGGACGGCAGGTCATCAAAAGACTGCGCGTATACAGCGGGAACGAACATCCCCACATGGGACAAGATCCCAAACCAGTGAAGTGAAGGAGAGATTAGAATGGCGGCTCAATATTATGAAGGCATAGGACGAAGAAAGACCGCGACCGCACGGGTGCGTGTCAGTGCAGGAAGTGGAAATTTCGTTGTCAATCAAAAAAGTTTGGAAGAATTCTTCACCCGTTATGGCGATCCTGAGACGATTCTTGCTCCTTTCAAAGCTACCGGTGAAAATCAGGCACAGTACGACGTAAGTGTGATCGTATCGGGTGGTGGTGTGAACGGGCAAACCGATGCAGTTCAGCTTGGACTGGCTCGTGCATTTGCAAAAATGAACCCCGATTACGTTTCCGTTCTGAGAAAGAATCGGCTGCTCACACGCGATCCCCGCGAAAAGGAACGCAAGAAACCAGGTCTAAAACGTGCTCGTAAGGCTCCTACTTACACAAAGCGTTAGAACACTATCTTCTTCTTTTCTATACAAAAAACTACCCGCTTGTTTCCATTGAAAAGCGGGTAGTATAATTTCTGCGGTCAATTAACCATCTTAAAAGGATAAAGATGATAAATCCCAATCTGATTCAATACCTGTACCAACAAAATCCAAAACAGTTTGCGATCTATGCGTGGAATGAGTATAAAAACCGTTATGCTTTACCCTTTTCAAGTAATGAAAATGTCTTGGTTGTTGACATTCAAGATGATGCTGAATTGCATAAACTGGCTGCAGCATTAATGCAACTGCATAATGGGGATAAGGAAATTATTTTTTTCAACGAACCCGATGCAGAAATTCCTGAAAAAAACAGGGAAGTTGTTTCACTACAACATTTATTGACTGATCCCATAACAGTTCAGAAGAACGGGTGTGCTTTATTTGTGCCTGCAGCCGGCGGCAAATATTCCATGGCGGATTTCCAGGAATTGATCGCTCATCTGCGATCAGAAAATGGCTGTCCATGGGATAGAGAACAAACCCATCAAAGCTTACGTCCCAATCTGCTTGAAGAGACCTATGAAGTATTGCATGCCATTGATATTAATAATGTTGCCGATCTGCAGGAGGAACTAGGGGATCTGCTGTTGCAAGTGGTGTTACATTCTCAAATTGCACTGGAAGAGCATGAATTCAATCTTGAGGATGTCATCAGTGGCATTGAGAAAAAATTGATCTATCGCCACCCTCACATCTTTGGAGATACGTCCGTTTCGGGCGCCGGTGAGGTCATCAAGAATTGGGAAGTTTTAAAGGCGGCAGAGCGTAAAAATAATCACAAGAAGCAAAGTATGTTGCATTCCGTGCCAGAGGATATGCCTGCCCTGGCGCTGGCACAATCCTATCAAAAACGAGCTGCCAGGGTAGGTTTTGATTGGGAAACCATTGAACCGGTAAAACTGAAGGTGCAGGAAGAGATCAATGAAGGGGAAACAGCGCAGAATGAAGAAGAACGGGCAAAAGAACTGGGGGACGTTTTGTTTGCCGTTGTCAATCTGGTCCGCTGGTATGGGGTGGATGCTGAATCTGCACTGAGAGAAGCCGCCGGACGTTTCGCCAGCCGTTTTGAATATATCGAGGAATGTGTTCAAAAACAAGGGAAAACCTTTGCAGATTATTCCCTTGTGGAATTAGATGCCTTTTGGGATGAAGCGAAACGAGAGCTGAAATAAAACTTCAACCTAGAGGGGTTCGAACCGGGCGGTGAAATGCCGCAAGAGGGGTTGTTCATAAGTGATGCGGTAGCCATGCATGGATGCTTTCTGTCCTGACAACTGATTTAAAATATCCGCCACATAATCAAGATGGCTCTGCGTATAAACGCGACGGGGAATTGCCAGGCGTACCAATTCCAATTCAGGAAATACCGTCTTCCCTGTTTGTGGATCGGGATGGGCAAACATGACCGATCCGATCTCTATCCCGCGAATTCCTCCCTCCAGGTATAGTGCTGCAGCCAACGCCTGACCGGGGAAATCTTGATGAGGGATGTGCGCAAGATAATTTCCCGCATCAATATAAACAGCATGTCCGCCGGCAGGTTCGATGACGGGGACGCTGGCATCAAGCAGTTTTTGTGCCAGATAAGCTACCTGACCGGTGCGATATTCCAGATATTCTTCATCCAGCCCCTCCATTAATCCCACCGCCATGGCTTCCAGATCTCTACCTGCCAACCCGCCGTAGGTTACAAAGCCCTCTCGTAAGATCAATTCATTGCTGACCTTTTGGAAGAGCTTGGCATCCCGCATTGCCAGAAAACCACCGATATTGACAATGGCGTCCTTCTTGGCACTCATA